>JAQGKC010000414.1 GCA_028290305.1 Bradyrhizobium sp. | reverse complement strand
CGCGATGCCGGAATTGACGTCGCCAATGATGAAACTCACCTGATCGCGCTCGATCAGCTTGCGTGTTTTCTGCACGCCGGTGCCGACGTCGTTGGCGGAGTCTTCGATCAGAAGCTCGACCGGCCGGCCGAGAATGCCACCCTTCTTGTTGATCTCTTCGGCGGCGAATTTGGCGCCTACCACCTCGCCCTGGGCGATCGCGGCATAAACGCCGGTCAGGGGATCGACCATGCCGATCCTGACCGGTGTTTCGCCGCGGGCCTTGATGATGAAGGGAGATGAGAATTGCACCGCAGCAATTGCGGCCGTCGATTTCAAAATAGTCCGCCGATCGATCGGCCAGGATCGTCGCGAAATACCCATGCTGTCCTCCCAGACAAGGTTATGATTCATGTCCCGGCATTCTTCGATGCCTTGGTCGGGCGGGAGCCTAGCCTTTCCGGCTTGGCTTTGCCAATCATCAACCTCGGGGAATCTTGCGACCTTCGGCCTAGGGATCTGCCCATAAAGCAGGCCGGTGGCGATTTGGACGCGGCCGTTGGTGCCTACCGGCTTTCTTGCGTTGCGGCAGCGGCTTTGGCGCGGATCGGCGCGACCGGGCGTTTGGCTTCGCCGGGCTCCATGACAAAACGTTGATCGAGCGAATACCAGGGCCCCGTGAACCCCGGCTCAGGCGACAGCTCGTCATGGCGGACGTAATTGCCAATCAGCGCGCGAGTCACGCCGAACTGCACATCCGAATCGATGTGTTCATCGTCGGGTGAATAGATTTGCGAGATCAGGGTTTTGAAGCCGGGCTTGTAGATCATGAAGTGCAAATGCGCCGGCCGGAAGTGGTGGCGGCGGGTGGCTCTCACGAGTTCGCCGACCGGGCCGTCGGTGGGAATCGGATAGCCCGCGGGCTTGACGCTGCGGAAGTGAAACCGCCCCGCCGCGTCGGAAACAAAGCGTCCGCGCAGGTTCATCTCGGCCTGCGCCGGATCCTGATTTTCATAGAGGCCTTCCGGCGAGGAGTGCCAGACGTCGACTTCGGCGCCTGCGACGGGGCGGCCCTTTCCATCCTCAATCGAGACGCGAACGATAAGCCCCGGGCCCGGCGTCGGCGAACGCACCAGACTATCGCCGCTGGCGCTCAGCGGCTGATCGTCGCGCCAGAACGGTCCCAGCAAATTGGCCTGGGTCTCGGTCTGGCCGTTATTGCCGTTGTTGAGCAGGCAGACCAGCGAGGAAACTCCCAGCGAGCCCGCCATCAGCACCACCTCGTTATGCGAGGCGGTGGTCTTCTGGCCCATCGCAGCGATCATACTCGCCGCCTGCTGGAATTCGCGTTCGGACAAGTGAACCTCGCGCACGAAGCCGTGCAGATGCCTGACGAGCGCCAGCAGGATCTCGCGGAGCCGCGGATCCTCGGTGCGGCTGACCGCCTCGAGGACCGCGTCGGTGACCATGGCCTGATTTTCGATGATCATGTCGGTCCCGCTGAGCCCGCAATGCGTTCGTGATTTACTGGCCGACGCTTCGCCGTGCCATCAATGCGCAGCGGCGCTCTTGGCCGCTTCGTTATTGAGCACGATCAAGGCGTCGACGGCGACGCCGGTTCTGGTATTGATCAGGAACGGATTGACGTCGATCGAGGCGATCCGCGTGCCGGCGTCCGCCATCAGGTTGGACAGGCCGACCAGTGCCTTCACGGCGGAAGCCTCGTGCAGCGCCGGCTTGCCGCGATAACCCCCGATCTTCACGCCGGCCTTGGTGCGCTGGATCAATTGCCGGGCCTCGGCCGCATCGAGCGGGGCGCCGGCGAGTGCGACGTCCTTCATCAGTTCGATGTCGACGCCGCCGGTTCCGAACAGCACCACCGGGCCCATTTCGGCATCGAGTGCTGCGCCGACCACGAGCTCGAGCTCGGCCCTGACCTGCTGCGCGACCAGGATGCCCCCGAGCTTCGGCTTGCCCTTGAGCCGCTTCACCCGCGCCGTGATGTCGTTGAACGCCTTCTTGACCTCGGCTGCGCTGTTGAGGTTCAGTACCACGCCGCCGATATCGGATTTGTGCAGGATCTCCGCGCTGACGACCTTGGCGACGACGGGGAAGCCGATCTTCTTGGCGGCCTTCACCGCGTCCGCGGCCGTCTGCACGATCTCTTCCTTCGATACGGGAATGCCGTAGGCCTTGAGCAGCTTCTTCGACGCGACCTCGTCGAGCGCGGCGCCGGTGGCGTGCTTCAGCGTCTTCTCCAGCGTCGCGCGCGCGGAGGAAGACGAGCTCGATACGATGTCCGGCACCACCTTGCGCAAGCTGGCGTAATCGATCAGCGATTTGATGGCGCCGACGGCCCGGTCCAGCCCCTGCATGACCGCGATGTGCGGCAGCGATTTGCGCAAGGCCTTGGTGAATTCGGTGAAGCCGATCGACATTGCGCTGATATAGACGACCGGCTTGGAGGCGGCGCCCGCCATCGCGTTGACGATGCGCAAATTCTTTTCGCGCAGCTCGTGCGGCGCCTTGGGCAGCTCGGAGTCGATGATGACGATGTCGGTATCGGGATCGTCGATCATGATCTTGATCGATTGCATGTAGACGGAAGGATCGACCACGGCGGCGAAGCCGGCATCCAGCGGATTGCCCACGATGGAGCCGGGCCCAAGCATCCGTGCCAGGCCGTCGCTGGCATTCCTGCTCAAGGGCGCGAAATTCAGGCCGGCCGAAAAGAACGCGTCGATCAGCAGGCCGCGCTTGCCGCCCGACAGGGTGACCGCGGCGAGGCGGTTGCCTTTCGGCGGATCGGCATGGACGAAGCATTCGGTGGTCTCGATCAGCTCGTCGAGGCCGCGGACACGGATCACGCCTTCGCGAGTCGAGATCGCATCGAAGGTTTCGATCGAGCCGGCCAGCGCGCCGGTATGCGCCATGGCGGCGGCGCGTCCGCCCTCGGACGCCCCGAGCTTCAGCGCGATCACCGGCTTGCCTGCCGCGCGCGCGGCCTTGCAGGCCTCGCGGAACATCCGGGTATTGCGCACGCCTTCCAGATAAACCACGATCACGCGAACTTGCGGATCGGCGGCAAAATAGCGCATCAGATCGGGCGTCTCGAGGCCGGCTTCGTTGCCGGTCGTGACCATGTAGCCGACGCCGACGCCGCGATCCTCCAGCGCCTGGCGGATCGCCATCACGATTGCGCCGGATTGGCCGACAATCGCCACCGGGCCTGCCTCCATCGTGACGATGCGGTCGTCGATGTTGGTGAACAGCTTTTCGCCGGCGCTCAGATTGCCGAGACAATTCGGGCCGGTGACGGCTATCCCGGTCTCCCGGATGGCCTGCTGCAGCTCGGCGGCGAGCTTCTGGCTTTCCGCGTCCTGCAATTCACTGAAGCCTGAGGTGACGATGGTCGCCGAGCGGGCGCCTGCCGCCGCGGCATCCCGGATCACCTGAACCGCGAAACGCGCCGGCACCAGCACCAGCACGTGATCGGGCTTGTCCGGCAGGCTGGCGAAATCCTTGTAGCAGGGAACGCCCCAGATGGTTTCGCGCTTCGCGTTGACCGGATAGAGGCCGCCTTCGAATTTATACTTGATCAGGTTGTTCCAGATCCGCTCGGCATAATTGCCCGGCTTATCGGTTGCGCCCACCAGCACGATGTTGCGCGGATGCAGCATCGCATGAATGCTTTTGACGATATCGCTTGCCTCGGACGAAGGCGACCATTGCTGGAGCGAACCGGACGCAATATTTACCTGAGCTTCCATAGGCGTAACCCTTACCCTTCATTTTTCTTCTTGCGGAATGAGCGATCGGCAGCCGATCGCGCACTCCTTATGTGTTTTCATGTCTTATTATTGATAGTCGGGAAGGGTGGCAACTCGGGTAACGGTACAAGGCACGCAGGGCCGCCAGCGGATTCCGGGCGGCTTTCCGATTTCAAGCTTGCATGCCGCGCTAGAAACTTGCCACTCCAAATGGCATCGCTATATCAGGTTTTTCAAGATTTTCCGCACCAGCCCTCAAGCGAGCCAGATAATGACCGCCGATACCGATACATCCACCGTGTCCCAGCCATTCCAGGCCGAGGTTGCCGAACTGCTGCACCTGATGGTGCATTCGGTCTATTCGGAAACCGACATCTTCCTTCGCGAGTTGATCTCGAACGCGTCGGACGCTTGCGACAAGCTGCGTTACGAGGCCATCGCGGCTCCCGACCTGATTGCGGATGGAGCGCCGCCGAAAATCCGCATCGCCCCCGACAAGAAGGCCAGTACGCTTTCGGTGACCGACAGCGGCATCGGGATGGACCGGCAGGAACTGATCGACAATCTAGGCACGATTGCGCGGTCCGGGACCAAATCCTTCCTGTCTCGGCTCACCGAGGCCAAGGACGGCGCCGGCCTGATCGGCCAGTTCGGGGTCGGTTTCTATGCCGCATTCATGGTCGCCGATCGCATCGCCGTCACCAGCCGCCGCGCGGGAACGGATCAGGTCTGGACCTGGTCGTCGTCGGGTGGAAGCGGATTTGAAATCGCGCCCGCCAGCGAAGAAGATGCCAAGCGCGTCACGCGGGGGACGGAAATCGTCCTGCATCTGAAGGACGACGCAAAAAAATATCTCGAGACCTACGAGATCGAGCGCATCGTCAGCGCCTATTCCGACAATATCCAGTTTCCGATCGAACTGGTGCCGGAGGAGGGCGCACCGCGCCAGATCAATTCGGCGAGCGCGTTGTGGCAGCGGCCGAAGTCCGAACTGACGCCGGAAGATTACACGCAAGCTTATCGCGCCATCGCAGGCGCCTTCGATGATCCCGCGATGACGCTGCACTATCGCGCCGAAGGGCGTCAGTCCTACGCAGTTCTCTTGTTCGCGCCGTCCACAAAGCCGTTCGATCTGTTCGAGCCGTCGCGCAAGGGCAAAGTGAAACTCTATGTCCGCCGCGTCTTCATCGCTGACGATGCCGATCTGTTGCCGGCCTATCTCAGGTTCATCCGCGGCGTGATCGACAGCGAGGATCTTCCGCTCAATATTTCCCGCGAGATGCTGCAGAACAATCCGCAACTCGCGCAAATCCGCAAAGCCGTGACGAGCCGCGTGATTTCCGAACTGGAGAACCTGAGCGAGAAAGAGCCCGAGGCTTTCGCCAGGATTTGGGACGCGTTCGGTCCGGTCGTCAAGGAAGGCATCTGGGAGGATTACGAACGGCGCGAGAAATTGCTGGCGCTGTCACGTTTCACCACGACAGCAGGCGAGAAGCGGTCGCTCAAGCAATATGCTGAAAACCTGAAGCCGAACCAGACTGAAGTTTATTATCTCGTCGGCGACAGCATCGAGCGGCTGAAGTCGAATCCCAAGCTGGAATCGGCAAACGCCCGCGGCATCGAAGTGTTGCTGTTGACCGACCCGGTCGATGCGTTCTGGACGTCGGCGCCGCTCGATTTCGGCGGCAAGCCGCTCAAATCGCTAAGCCAGGGCGACATCGACTTCGGATTGATCCCGCTGCTTGACGACAAGGCCCAAGATAAAGCTAACGACAAGGCGAAAGAGAAGCCCGACACGGATGAGGCCGCGACCATCGCCGTGATCAAAGGCACTCTTGGCGAGCGCGTCTCCGACGTGCGGGCTTCGCAACGGCTGACATCAAGCGCGTCATGCCTGGTCGCGGGCGGTGACGGGCGGGATCGTGCGCTCGAGCGATTGCTGGCGCAGCAGAACAGAGGCGCCGCCACCAAGCCGATCCTCGAGATCAACATGCGCCATCCCCTCGTTGCGGCCATTTCCGGCGCGAAAGATGCCGCGGCAGATTTGTCGTTTCTGCTGCTGGAGCAGGCGCAAATCCTCGACGGCGAATTGCCGGAGGATCCCGCGGCATTTGCAAACCGGCTCAATCGACTGGTGCTGCACGGGGTGATGAAGGAGATGAGTTAGTCGGTGGGTCGCGGGCGCATGCATTGTCTGCGTAGCCAGGGTCGGTGAATCCAAAGCGCTTGGCTCGCGAGGGCCCTTTGTGCTCAATGCCACAACTAATTTCAAAACCGGCCGTATCTGTTCGATGATTTCAAAATCCGGACCATCCCGTACCCATGACCTCGCCCGGCGACACATTCTACGGCGGCATTCCGGTCTTTCGCGGCTTCGGCAGCTTGATGGACCCAACGCTATATTCGCCGCTGCCGGACGACTGGAGCATCGGCGTCGCCGATATCGTGGAATCGACCCGGGCGATCGCGGAAGCGCGCTACAAGGCGGTCAACATGGCCGGCGCTTCTGTCATCGCGGCGGTCACCAATGCGCTGGAGGGGCGCGAGTTTCCGTTCGTGTTCGGCGGTGACGGCGCCAGCTTTGCGGTGTCACCGGATGATCTCGAACGCGCCCGCGAGGCGCTGGCGGCGACCGCCATCTGGGTCAAGGACGATCTCGACCTCGTGATGCGGGTGGCGCTGGTGCCGGTCGCAGCGGTCCGCGCGCAAGGCTTCGATGTCCGAGTGGCCCGGTTCGGCCCGTCGCCCAATCTGTCCTATGCGATGTTTTCCGGCGGCGGGCTTGGCTGGGCAGAAGCGGCGATGAAGCGCGGCGAGTTCACGGTGCCGGCGGCGCCGTCCGGCACGCAACCCGATCTCACCGGGCTTTCGTGCCGGTTCGAGGAAATTCCCTCGGTGCGCGGTCTGATCCTCTCCGTGCTGGTGGTGCCCGCGCGCGATGCTGATCCTGCGGCCTTTCGCAAACTGATCGAGGATGTCATCGCGCTGGTCGAATGTAGTCCGGATGCGGGGCGGCCAGTGCCGCCGGGCGGTCCGCCGCTGCGATGGCCGCCGGCCGGCATCGATTTCGAGGCCCGCGCCGCGCGCGGAGGATCGCTGTTCAGGCGGCGCGCTTACGTGCTCGCGCGCACGCTGTTTGTCTATTTCGTCATGCGCTTCGGCATCAGCGTCGGCGGCTTCGTCCCGAAAACTTATGTGCAGCAGGTGGTGGAGAATTCAGATTTCCGCAAATACGACGATGGATTGCGCATGATCCTCGATTGCACGCCGGAGCTGGAGCGTGCACTGACGCAGCGTCTCACGGCGGCAGCCTCAAGCGGGGTCGCGCGATACGGCCTGCACCGGCAGGATGCGGCGATGATGACCTGCTTTACGCCTTCGGCGCTGCGCAGCGATCACGTGCACTTCATCGATGGCGCGCGCGGCGGCTATGCCTCGGCAGCGACGGCGCTAAAGGCGACGGCGGCTTAGGGCGCGATCCATTCAGCGAAGCTGGATCATGATCTAGCGCGCGGACCGGCTCCAGGTCTCTCCGCCGCAGAGCGCGCCCACGCAGCCTTCAACTCTCAGCGTGTCCGGGCCGGCAACCGAAACGCTGCTGGCATAGTTGCTGCCGTCATCGGCGTTGTAGATCTGGCCGGACCATCGGTTCGAGCCCGAGGGCTGCATGCCGCTGAACAACGGAAGCCCGATCATCGGGCGTCTTGCCAACGCCGGGTTGGGATTCTTGTCATCGACCTGAGGCTGCCCGGTCGCGGGATTGACGGAATCTCGCAGCCAAACCACGATCCCGCAAATGCCTCCGCCGCATTTGCTGATACGCACTCTGGCGTCGCCCGACTGCGTCAGCCAGATACCGCTCACCTCGCCACCGGCCTGCGCTTTCGCTGGCGGTGCGCCAAGCAGCACTGTCAAAATCGCGACGATAAAGCCGAACTTGCAAACCATGAATCTAAAAGCCATGAATCTAAAGCCTTGAATCTAAAGCCCTGGAGCTGTCCCCGGTAACGTGTCTGCATAGCAACAAATCGAATTTGCACAACGCCATATCCGCGGTTTGCGAATCATGGTTTGCGAAGTGCGACTGCTTTCTGTGGTCTTGATTCTAGTCCAAAGGTTCACCTCTCCGCGGATCGTTTACCCGGTGACGTTCATGGTCACCAAGGCAGACCGCAGAGGTCGATGACGCCCTGCCGAGGTGCGCGTTTGAGGTCGTAAACGTAAGGCGCCATGGCTTCGAAACGAACGCGGCCACCGGGTTGATCGACATAAATCTCGCCATCGAACAGCTTCCAACCGCGGCCGACGTAAAACGGCGCGTTGTGCGGTTCGCAAAACAGCAGCGCGAAATCCGTGGCGCCTTCGTCCTTCAATGTTTGAATGGCCGCGTTGAGTGCAATACTGGCATATCCGCGGCGCCTCGCGTCCTCGCGGGTCAAAACGCCGCCGATGCCGCCCGCCCGGATCTTGCGTCCATTCCATTTGACCTCGCGGCGATAAATACCGACATGGCAGAGGGCACCCTCCGGTTCGGCCAGAACCAGCACCCGCAATTCGGCATGGGCAAAGACGATGCCGGCCCAGGGCAGCTTTTCGACCACATGAGGCGGCCAGACCGCCTTAAACAGCGGTTCTGCCACGGGCCACGATGCGTCCCCGTTCAAAACGTCGATCTCGATGCTCATTTCACTCGCATCCCTGTGCCCCGCGTTTTCCCAAATTGGGTGTTTAAGACCGATGGAACCTTCTATAAGGGTTCCCGTTAAGCCACGTCTCCCATCATTGCGGACATCATCCCATGACATTCACGCTCCCCAATCTGCCTTACGCCTATGACGCCCTTGCGCCCCATATGTCGAAGGAAACGCTGGAATACCACCACGACAAGCATCATCAGGCTTACGTGACCAACGGAAACAACGCGATCAAGGGTACCGAATTCGAGGGCAAGTCCCTCGAGGAGATCGTGAAGGGTTCGTTCGGGAAGAACCCCGCGGTCTTCAACAACGCCGGCCAGCACTACAATCACTTGCATTTCTGGAACTGGATGAAGCCCAATGGCAGCAGCGCCAAATTGCCTGGCCGCCTGGAAAAGAAGATCACCGAGGACCTTGGCGGGCTTGAGAAATTCAAGACCGATTTCGCCGCCGCCGGTGTCGGCCAGTTCGGCTCGGGCTGGGCATGGTTGTCGGTGAAGAACGGCAAGCTCGAAATCTCGAAAACGCCAAACGGCGAAAGCCCGCTGGTGCACGGCGCCACGCCGATCCTCGGCGTCGACGTCTGGGAGCACTCCTATTACATCGATTATCGCAACCGCCGGCCGGATTATCTCAAGGCGTTTGTCGATCATCTCGTGAACTGGGAGTATGTCGACCAGTTGTTCTCGAAAGCCTGACACACTGAGCGGATAACGGATTTTGGGGCGGCGGCATCAAGCTGCCGCCCTTTCGTTTGCTTCTCGCTTGCTTCGTTGTTTCGCGGCTCTCGCGGGAATCGCGGCTTGCGTCTGATTCGAAACGTGGCCGTGGCAATCCCGCATAGGCTTCCCTGAGGCATGCATGGGTTTTGCCGTTGTTCCATTTGCTTCGCGGTGCCGGCGAGACTAAGCAATTTCAGTCTCATACCGCGCCAGCCCATTTCCCTTGTCAGAACTCCCTTTAAAAGATCCGGCGCTCGCCGACGATGCCGCCGAGGCGGAGCCGCGTCCCGGGCGCGTCCGCAAGCCGATCGGCTGGTCGATGATCATGATTGGCGTGCTGGTCGCGGTCAGCGCCGCGCTGGTCTATCGCCGCGACGGCATCGATGGCGTACTCGAAATTCTGACCCATGATTTCAGGCTGTTCGGCCGTATTCTGCCGCGTGTGCTGGCGGGCTGCCTGCTCGGCGCGTTCATTGCGGAAATATTGCCGCACGAGAAAGTATCGCGGTCGCTGGGGCCGAAATCCGGATTGAAGGGCTTGCTGATCGGAACGGCGTTCGGTGCGATCCTGCCGGGCGGGCCGTTTACCGCCTATCCGGTGGCGAGCGCACTGCTCGCGGTCGGCGCCGATTTCGGGGCTACCATCGCCATGGTCATGAGCTGGACGCTGATCGGCTATGGCCGGGCGGTTGCCTGGGAATTGCCGATCATGGGGACCGACTTCACGCTGTGGCGCATCGTGATCTCGCTGCCGCTGCCGGTTCTGGCCGGCGCGCTCGGGCGCTTCGTCTATGTCCGGATGTATCCGAAGGCAGCGCCATGAGCGCGCTTATCATCGATATCCTGCTGTGGGGGTCGGTCGCAGCCCTAGGGTTTATCGCATGGCAGCGCGGCCGGCTGGTGCTGACGACGGCGGCGCGCGAAGGCACCATGGATTTCATCAATATCGTGCCCCGCATCGCGCTCGGCGTGATCGGCTCGGGATATATCGCGGCGGTTATTCCCCAGGAGATCATTACCGGCTGGCTCGGCCCGGACTCAGGCTGGCTTGGCGTGCTCACCGCAGTCATCGCGGGCGCCGCGACGCCCGGCGGGCCGGTGGTCGGCTTCTCGATCGGCGCGGTGGCGTTGAAGGCCGGTGGCGGTGCGCCGCAGGTCGTCGCCTATGTGATCGCCTGGGCGCTGTTCGCCTTTCAGCGGGTTATTTTATGGGAAATTCCGTTCATGCCGGCGCGATTTGTCTGGTTCCGCGCCGCTGTATCGGTGCCATTTCCGTTTCTGGCGGCAGCGATCGCCATGGCCATCGGCCGGCCGTAGACACCGGTAATGTTATAATATAACGTTTTTCCATGTCTCACTCCCACAGCCACGGACATGATCACGTCCACGCTCACAGTCACGGGCCGGCTTTGCCGCATCCGGCGCAAGCGGCACCCTGGTCGATTCTGCGCATGACCGTCGTCGCCCGGCTCGGCGCGGCGCTGGCGGTCAGCGCCGGCCTGTGGGCGGCGGTCTGGCTTTCGATGAGGTGAGCATGGCCGCGCAGTTGCAATTCCACGATGTCACGCTGGGCTACGACAGGCATCCGGCGGTGCACCACCTCGATGGGGAGGTCGCCCCTGGCTCGCTGCTCGCGATCGTCGGCCCGAACGGCGCCGGCAAATCAACGCTGTTTCGCGGCATCGTCGGCATCCTGAAGCCGCTGGCGGGCTCGATCGAGACAGGCGATCTCAGCGTTCGCGATATCGCCTATCTGCCGCAGACGGCCGATATCGACCGCAGCTTTCCGATCTCGGTGTTCGACTTTGTCGGCACCGGGCTTTGGCGCAGCATCGGTTTTTTCGGTGGCATGGGCAAACATGCGCGAGACAGGATTGCGCAGGCGCTCGCGGCCGTCGGCCTCAACGGCTTCGAGAACCGCACCATCGGTACGTTGTCCGGCGGTCAGATGCAGCGCATGCTGTTTGCGCGGGTGCTGTTGCAGGACGCGCGCATGATTGTGCTGGACGAGCCATTCAACGCCATCGACGCCAAGACCTCGGCCGATCTGATCGCGCTGGTGCGGCACTGGCATGGCGAGAAGCGTACGGTGCTGGCGGCGCTGCACGACATGGATATGGTACGCGCCAATTTCCCCGAAACCCTGCTGCTGGCGCGGGGGAAGGTCGCTTGGGGCGCCACCGCCGAGGTGTTGACCGCGGAGAACCTGCTGGAAGCCCGTCGGATGTGCGAAGCGTTCGACGACAGCGCCGCCGCCTGCGCCGTGGACGATATGCCTTCGCGGGCCGCCTGAACCACATGATCTATAGTACGATGATCTATGATGCGCTGATCGCGCCCTTCACCGAGTTCGAATTCATGCGCCGCGCGCTGGCCGCCGTGATCGCGCTGGCGCTGGGCGGCGCGCCGATCGGCGTGTTTCTGATGCTGCGCCGAATGAGCCTGGTCGGCGACGCCATGGCGCACGCGATCCTGCCGGGTGCGGCGATCGGCTTTTTGCTGTCGGGACTTAATCTGTTCGCGATGACGACCGGCGGATTGATCGCCGGCTTCACGGTCGCGATTCTCGCCGGCGTCGTGGCACGCACGACGGAGCAGAAAGAAGACGCCTCTTTGGCCACGTTCTATCTGGTGTCGCTGGCGCTTGGTGTCACCATCGTTTCGATCAGAGGCACCAATATCGATCTGCTGCACGTGCTGTTCGGCAATATCCTGGCGATGGACGACCAGACCCTGCTCGTCATCGCGTTCAACACCACGATCACGCTGATCGTGCTGGCGGTGATCTACCGCCCGCTGGTGATCGAATGCGTCGATCCGGTGTTCCTGCGCACCGTGAGCCGCGCCGGCGCGCCCGCGCATCTGGCGTTTCTCGCGCTGGTCGTCGTCAACCTGGTCAACGGCTTTCATGCACTCGGCACCCTGCTGGCGGTCGGGCTGATGATCCTGCCCGCGGGCATCGCGCGGTTCTGGTCCCGCGACATTACCGGCATGATCTGCATCGCGGTGGTGAGTGCCATGCTGTCGGGCTATGCAGGGCTGGTGCTGTCGTTTCAAACCAGGGTGCCGTCGGGTCCTGCGATCATTCTGGTGGCGGCGGCGCTGTACGTCGCCTCGGTGTTGTTCGGCAGCGTCAGTGGCCTGGTCAGGCAGTTGTTTCCCGGCCGCCACCTCGAAGCGTAGCGGTGAGCGCGATGCGGCGTTTTCAACTTTGGCTGATCTGCCTGGTGTTCGTGACGATGGCTCCGCCCGCGCGCGCGCAGGATCGTCTAAACGTCGTCGCCAGCTTTTCGATAACAGGCGACTTCGTGCGAAACGTCGGGGGCGATCGCGTCAGCGTGACGACGTTAGTCGGCCCCGATGGCGATGTGCACGTCTATACGCCGGCGCCATCAGATGCGAAGAAAATCACGGATGCGAAGCTCCTGATCATCAACGGCCTCGGTCTCGAGGGCTGGCTGCCGCGGCTGGTGCAATCCTCCGGCAGCAAGGCTGCGATCGTGACCGCGACCGACGGCATCGCGCCGCTCAAAATGGGCTCTGCCGCCGATCCGCATGCCTGGCAATCGGTTGTCAACGCGAAGATCTATGTGGCCAACATCCGCGATGCGCTTGTTACCGCCGACCCCGCGGACGCCGGGATTTTTCGTGCCAATGCGGAAGGCTATCTGGCGAAACTCGACGTCCTGGACCGTGACGTGCGGATAGCCGTGGCGCAAATCCCGCAAGCGCGCCGCAAGGTGATCTCGACCCATGATGCTTTCGGCTATTTTGCCGCCGCCTATGGCATCGAATTCATCGCGCCGCTCGGCGTTTCCACCGAATCCGAGGCCAGCGCACGCGATATCGCTGCCATTATCACCCAGGTCAGAGCCGCGAAAATCCCCGCGGTTTTCCTTGAAAATATTAGCGATCCGCGGCTGATGCGCCGGATCTCGGCCGAGACCGGCGCCAGGATCGGCGGAACGCTGTTTTCCGACAGTTTGAGCGACGAAAAGGGCGATGCCCCCACTTACATTGATATGGTCAGGCACAATATAAAGGCGCTGACGAGCGCGCTGGCGAATTAGGGCAGGGGCCTCCCTGCTGCCGGGGCGCTGCCAAGTGCTGTTCCGGAGTTATCATGCCAGAATTGACGTCCCAAAAAATTTCCGTGCAAAAAATCCCTGTAACCGTGCTGACCGGCTATCTCGGCGCCGGCAAGACCACGCTTCTGAATCGTATTCTGTCGGAAAACCACGGCAAGAAATACGCCGTCATCGTCAACGAATTTGGCGAGATCGGCATCGACAACGATCTGATCATCGGCGCGGACGAAGAAGTCTTCGAGATGAACAATGGCTGTATCTGCTGCACGGTGCGCGGCGACCTCGTGCGCATCCTGGACGGGCTGATGAAGCGCAAGGGTAAATTCGACGCCATTATCGTCGAGACCACCGGCCTCGCCGATCCCGCGCCGGTCGCGCAAACCTTCTTCGTCGACGAGGACGTGCAGAAGAACGCGCGGCTCGATGCGGTCGTGACGGTCGCCGACGCCAAATGGTTGAGCAATCGGCTCAAGGACGCACCGGAAGCCAAGAACCAGATCGCGTTTGCCGACGTCATCGTGCTGAACAAGACCGATCTCGTCTCCAAGGCCGAACTGGCCGAAGTCGAGGCCCGGATTCGCGCCATCAACCCCTACGCCAAGCTGCACCGCACCGAGCGCTGCCAGGTGGCGCTGTCCGATGTGCTGGAGCGTGGCGCCTTCGATCTCGATCGCATCCTCGAGATCGAACCGGAATTCCTCGAAGCCGGCGACGGTCACGATCACGATCATCACCACCATGACCATGATCATCACCACGATCACGGCCATAGCCATGGCGGCCTGAAGCACTACCATGACGAGGACATGCAATCGCTGTCGCTGCGATCCAGCAAGCCGCTCGATGCCACCAAATTCATGCCGTGGCTGCAAAACCTGGTCGCCAGCGAGGGCCAGAAAATCCTGCGCTCGAAGGGGATTCTCGCCTTCAGCGATGATGACGACCGCTATGTCTTTCAAGGCGTGCACATGATGCTCGAGGGCGATCATCAGCGGGCCTGGAAAGATGGCGAAATCCGCGAAAGCCGTCTCGTCTTTATCGGCCGCGAATTGCCCGAGCAGACGATCCGCGACGGCTTCGAGCAGTGCATCACCACGTGATGAAACAGTTCGACCCGGACGATAACGCGGCCTCCATCATCTCCGTCACCGACGAGGTGCGCCCGCTTGCGATCGGCATGCCGGTCATCGCGGTGCATTTCCTGGGTGACAACGCGGCCTTCGTCGGCGCCGAGGAAAGCGTTGCCGTGGCGAGCGGGGAGGGCGAGATATCGCGGGTCGCCGTCCATAACGGTGGCATCTTGTGCACGGCGTCCGACGGCGCCCGCATCGTCATGGGCGGCGATGACGGCAAACTCGTTGCGATGGATGGGAAAGGCGAGGTAGCGCTCCTCGCAACCGATCCGAAGCGGCGCTGGATCGACAATGTCGCACTTCATCCCGACGGCGGCGTGGCGTGGTCGGCCGGCAAGACTGCTTTTGTCCGCAGCGGGAAAGCCGAGGAAAAATTCTTCGAGGTGCCGTCGACGGTCGGCGGTCTCGCGTTTGCGCCGAAGGGCCTGCGGCTTGCGATTGCGCATTATAACGGCGTGACGCTGTGGTTTCCGAACATGGCCGCCAATGCCGAAGTTCTGGAGTGGGCGGGCTCGCATCTCGGCGTCGTGTTCAGCCCGGACAACAAGTTTCTGGTGACCACGATGCACGAGCCGGCACTGCATGGCTGGCGGCTGGCGGATCACCGGCACATGCGCATGACCGGTTATCCCGGCCGCGTCAGGTCGATGTCCTGGAGCGCGGGCGGCAAAGCGCTCGCGACATCGGGCGCCGACACCGTGATCATGTGGCCGTTCGCCAGCAAGGACGGCCCGATGGGCAAGGAGCCGGCGATGCTCGCGCCGCTGCAGGCGCGAGTTTCCATGGTCGCCTGCCACCCGAAGCAGGATATTCTGGCTGCGGGCTACAGCGACGGCACCATTCTGATGGTGCGGCTGCATGACGGAGCGGAGATTCTGGTGCGCAAGAATGGCACCGCGCCGGTCTCGGCGCTGGCCTGGAATAGCAAAGGCACGATGCTGGCATTCGCCGCCGAGGATGGCGACGCCGGGCTGCTGGAGCTTTAGGCCGTTCCGGTTCCCGAGGGAACAATGCGTTCCAGCGACCGTTATTCTCACCAACAATAGGGTGGTGAACGGCATGTCTCCGGACGACAAGAAACGCGCTTATAAGAGGGATTTGCTGCTCGCATCCGCCATGGTTGCGGTAGGGGTGGCGGTATCCGCTCTTTCGCTGGCTGATATCGCCGTTCGCAATCCGCAGATGGCGCAGGCGACACAACCGCTGCAACCGTCTCCCTCGGCGACACCGAGCAACGCCCCCGCCGAATCCAAGCCCGGCGGCGAGCGCCCGACCACGCCGGCACCCGAACCCGCGCGCCCCGATGCACAGGCGCAAAAGGAGGGCGCGACGCCGGCACTGCCGCCCGCTCCGGCTGAAAAGACCGCTCCGCCGATCAAGGCAAAATAGTTTTTCCGAAAAACGCGTCCCTCAATTTGACGGTGCGATGACGATTGATCGCGCCGCGGGCCGCGCTGCCGATTTTACAGCCTCGATTGTTGCCATGACCTGCCGCATAGTGCCTCAAGGCGCGCGACAGCGCAGATGACACCAACGAGGCCGGTAATGAAGATCGACGACGTCAGGCGAACCGCATATTCGATGCCGCTGAACAACCCAGCATTTCCGCCGGGACCCTATCGTTTCTTCAATCGGGAATATTTCGTCATTACCTATCGCACCGATCCGGAAGCGCTTGCTGCCGTGGTGCCGGAGCCGTTGGAAGTCATCGATTCCGTCGTCAAATACGAATTCATCCGGATGCCTGATTCAACGGGCTTCGGCGATTACACCGAAACCGGGCAGGTGATTCCGGTCCGCCTGAATGGCGAGGACGGTGTCTACACCCACGCCATGTATCTGGATGACGATGCGCCGATCGCGGGGGGCCGCGAGTTGTGGGGATTTCCCAAAAAGCGGGCTTCGCCGAAAATCGAAGTCGAGAGCGACGTGCTGGTGGGGTCGCTGCATTATGGCTCGGTGCTCTGCGCCAGCGGCACCATGGGCTACAAGCACCGTCCGGTCGATCATGACACCGTGCTGACGGGCATGAAGGCGCCGAATTTCATTCTGAAAATCATTCCGCATGTCGATGGCAGCCCCCGGATTTGCGAGCTGGTGCGTTTTTATCTCGAGGACATCACTTTGAAAGAGGCCTGGACCGGCCCCGCAGCGCTCGGCCTGTTTCCGCACGCGCTCGCCGATGTGGCGCGGCTGCCGGTGCGCGAGGTGGTTTCTGCGCTGCATTTCAAGGCCGACTTGACCCTTGGTCTCGGGACCGTCGCATTTGATTATCTGGCGAAGTAGCTCGCCAGCCACGTTATTCCGGGATGCGCGCGAAGCGCGCAGACCCGGAAATCCCCTGATGATCGGCGCGTCATTCCCGGTTCGATGCTGCGCATCGCCCCGGAATGACGGGTCGCTGCTTCACCTCACCAGCACGTTGCGAAACTGCCAGGGATCGCTTTCGTCGATATCTTCCGGGAACAGTCCGGGCCGATCGCTCAGCGGCGTCCAGTCGGTGTAAAAACCCTTCACCGGCCCGAGATACGGCATCTGGATTTCGAGGCAGCGGCGGAAATCCATCTCATCGGCCTCGACGATGCCGGCGGTGGGATTTTCCAGCGCCCACACCATACCGGCGAGCACCGCCGACGACACCTGCATGCCGGTGGCGTTCTGGTAGGGCGCGACCTGCCGGGTTTCCTCGATCGAAAGCTGCGATCCGTACCAGTAGGCATTCTTGCCGTGGCCGTAGAGCAGCACACCGAGTTCGTCGACGCCGTCCTCGATTTCGTTCTCATCCAGAATGTGCCATTTCGGCTGCATCTTGCCGGTCGCGCCGAAGATCTCGTGCAACGACAGCACCGCGTCGTTGGCGGGGTGGTAGGCGTAGTGGCAGGTCGGGCGATACACCACCCGCTGGCCGTCGCGCACCGTGAAATAGTCGGCGATCGAGATCGACTCGTTGTGGGTGACGAGAAAGCCGTATTGCGCGCCGGGTGTCGGACACCATGAACGCACGCGGGTATTGGCGCCGGGCTGCAGCAGGTAGATCGCGGCCTGGCATCCGGTCTCGTGCTTGCGGCCATTGTCCGGCATCCACTTTTCGTGGGTGCCCCAGCCGAGTTCGGCAGGCTGCATGCCTTCGGAGACGAAGCCCTCCACCGACCAGGTGTTGACGAATACGTTCATCGGCTTCGGCTTCTTCGAGCGCTGGGTGTCGCGTTCGGCGATATGGATGCCCTTGACGCCGAGCTTGTGGGCGAGCTGGCCCCAGCCTTCGCGGCTCTTGGGCTCGTTGAACAGCGTGTTGGTGTCGCGGGCGATGTCGAGCAGTGCCTGCTTGACGAACCAGGACACCATGCCGGGATTGGCGCCGCAGGTGGACACGGCGGTCGGGCCGCCCGGGCTCTTGTGTTTGGCCGCGAGCAGCGTTTCACGCAGCGCGTAATTCGAGCGCTTTTCGGGACCGATATTCTTGTCGAAATAAAAGCCGAGCCACGGCTCCACGACGGTGTCGATGTACAGCGCGCCGATCTCGCGGCACAGCGTCATGATATCGACCGAGGACGTGTCGACTGACAGATTGACGCAAAATCCCTGACCGCCGCCGGCCGTCAACAGCGGCACCAGCACTTCCTGATAATTGTCACGGGTCACGGCCTGCTTGATGAAGCGCACGCCATGCTGTTTGGCGAGTTCACCGTCCTCATGCGGATCGATGATGACGAAGCGCGATTTGTCGTAGTCGAAATGCCGTTCGATCAGCGGCAAGGTGCCTTTGCCGATCGAACCGAAGCCGATCATGACAATCGGGCCGGAAATTTTCGCGTGGATCAACGAAGCGGGCGGGCTCATGAAATTGTCTCCGGAATATGGATACGCCGAGGCGGGGAGGGAAAGGGATCAGGCGGTGGGGCGTTTCGCGGTCACTTCGATCTCGACCTTCATTTCGGGCTTGTAGAGCCCCGCGACCACCAGGAGCGTTGCGGCCGGCCGGATATCGCCAAGCTTTTCGCCGCAGACTGCGAACACGGCGCCGGCGTCGCCGGCGTTAGTGATGTAATAAGTCGCGCGGACGATATCGGCCATTGCGAAACCGCCATCCTTCAGCGCGCCTTCGATGGTCTTGAAGCAGTTTCGTGTCTGGCTCGTGACATCCGCCGGCATCGTCATGGTGGTGTAGTCGTAGCCGGTGGTGCCGGAAACGAAGGCGAAATCGCCGTCGACGACGGCGCGGCTGTAACCGGCGGTTTTTTCAAACGGCGAGCCGGTGGATATGAGACGGCGTGACATCAGGACCTCGAATTAAGGTTTCGGCCGGGATATGCGCAGGCGGCGCAGCCCCTCGCTATCGCACGACGAAGGATATGTCACGCCGGGAGCGGCTGCGCAGCCGGCCCCGCCGGCGCGCAAATATGTCCCTGACGATCATGACGACCAGCATGATCAACAGGATGGTTGTGACGGTGCTGCGGACGCGTGAATCCACGGCATCGGGCGTCATGGGCTGGTTCGCGGGCATGATGCTGGCGTTCAAGCTGCGTGCGGCATTGGCCGCAACGCCTTCTTGGCGCGCGGAACCCTGGTTTTCAGCACCGAGGCGCCGGTCGATACGATCATTCCCCAGGCGCCGTCGAGCGCGCCTTCGCGCAGTTCAAGGCTGAGCAGGCGATCGCGCTCGAACGGGCCGGGCAGCGACAGTTCGCCGGTCTTCAGCGCCGAGAAGCCGAACCGGGCGTAATAGGGCGCGTCGCCGAGCAGAACCACCGCGCCATGACCGAGCCGTTTTGCGGTTGCCAGCGCGTGGTTCATCAGCGCAGCCCCGACGCCGAGCTCGCGGCACGACGGATCGACCGCCAGCGGGCCGAGCATCAGCGCCGGGACGCCCCCGGCGCTGACGTGCCACAACCGCACGGTTCCGACCAGCCGGTCTTTCAGCCCATCTTGGCGCACGACCGAGAGGGCGAGGCCTTCGGCGGGCGCGCGTCCATCGCGCAGGCGCTGGCAGGTGCGCGTATGGCGGTTTCCGCCAAAGCAGGCATCAAGCAGCGCTTCACGCGCAACGACGTCCGAGGCACGTTCCGCACGGATCACGAACGGAGCGGCGTCGGTGGTGAGGGCAACGGGGGTCTTCCGCAAAGCAGTCATGGCACGTCAGTCCTCACTCCAACGGCAATGAGCCGCGGAGCGTTGTCAGCAAATCTGCATATGATGGGGTGGGAGCCGGCGGACCGGCTCCCGATTATTCAAGCCTCAGAAAGGCTGTCTCAGATGTGGTAGGTCCGCAGCGGCGGGAAGCCGTTGAAGGCCACCGACGAGTAGGTCGACGTATACGCGCCGGTGCCTTCGATCAGCAGCTTGTCGCCGATCTCGAGCGTCACCGGAAGCGGGTACGGCATCTTCTCGTACATCACGTCGGCGGAATCGCAGGTTGGGCCCGCGAGCACGCACGGCGTCATATCCGCGCCGTCATGCGGCGTGCGGATGGCGTAGCGGATCGACTCGTCCATCGTCTCGGCGAGACCGCCGAACTTGCCGATGTCGAGATACACCCAGCGCACATCGTCCTCGTCGCTCTTCTTGGAGATCAGAACGACTTCGGTCTCGATGATGCCCGCATTGCCGACCATGCCGCGTCCCGGTTCGATAATGGTCTCCGGGATCTGGTTGCCGAAATGCTTGCGCAGCGCGCGGAAGATCGACCGGCCGTACTGCACGACCGGAGGAAC
>JAQGKC010000396.1 GCA_028290305.1 Bradyrhizobium sp. | reverse complement strand
TTGGCAGCGGCGTCATGCTTGCCGTCCGCCGGAAGCAGTGTAGTCCCAAACCCGACATACAGAAGGCGCTGGGGCGGCCCCAAGGTGCATCTTTTGGTGGTTGCTGACGTCCGCTGGGGGTCAAAACCGGTCATGACGCCCTTGAAATGGGATGTCTGTTTTACCCCCGAAAGCAGACATCGGTCAGCTACGACGCCGACGTCATAGTCTGCTATGGTGCAGCTAAAGCTCTTTGCCAAGCACGTTGCCGCCACCGTGCATTGCGTTGACGACGAGATTATCGGATGGCTAGAGCGCCGGGAGCACCGGCGGCGCGGCTGTCCTAATTCAAGGCCGCGAGTTCAACACCAACTAGTCCGCAACGGCGGCAGTTATTGTCGGGGGAAGATCAGGCCAGCGGCAATCCGCTCTCGTCCATCCGAGCGGAAAGTTTCTTCATAAAGCTGCGGACGGCAACGAGGATATGTTCCGACTCGTCTTCGGTGTATTTATTTTCGACGTGCATCGTGGTGTTTCGCCAAGCAATGCGGACGGTATCTAGCGCCAGATGCATATCGGTGAAAAAGTGTCTGTCGTCGTTTTCCCATTGTTGGGGCAACGCGCTATCGCGCTTCTTAATTTCATCCTTGATGCTACCTAGTATTTTACCCCAGTTCTTTTCCGCGTCTTTCACCGGGTCTGGAATGCTAATTGAACGCGCGATAGCTTTGATAGCAATTTCCATTGACCTCATGAGATGAAACACGCAGGCCGTTGTACGGCCCAGCGCGTGGCATTTTCCTGCCTCGTCTATTTCAAAGACGGCAGACGGAAACACAGTTTGGAATTTGGAGCCGAAGGTGCCGAACTCGATATTAAAATAAGGCTCTTTGCTTGACTCAATGAAGAATGTCTTCATGGAAGAGAATTCGCGGCGAAGCGTTCTCGCAATGTCTGTGGTCCGCCTCACCACCCCCTCGTACCTTAGGGTTAGCGGTTTGAGGCCCATCTCGGTTTGCATTTCCTCAATGGCCATCTTTGTAATTGGAACACTTAGTCCCACGACGGCTAACCTCAATTGGTCCAATAGTGGCGCAATAACTTCCACCGAGGCTTTCGATATGAAGGCTTCGGTATCGGCTCCCGAGCCACGCATCGCGCTGGTCTGGGTTTCCAAGCTTCTCAGCATGGTGAGCGCCCTAAGAACGGCACCGGCATCAAAATCTAGCATATCCCATAGGCTCCAGAGCCGTCCGGGCACGAATCCCCCCGGCGTTACTCATGGTAGCACCTTGCCGACCGGGTACGCGAAGTTACAATATCCCTCGGTTGACGGATTATGATGGGTTGTAGAAACTTGATTCCCCAACCGAAGATTCCCGTGGCGTTCAAAATTCAAAGCTTAAGTGTTGATCTCGTAAATAATACCGCGAATTTTGCGGCGTTCGACCAACCCACTACACCCGGCACACAAGGATCCATGATTCAGGGCAACTTCCCCTTTACCCCGACTGGGGGAGAGGGTCGGGAGCATGATAAGGTGCTCGCGGCTGCAAAGGCTGCTCTTCAGAAATGTTTGAACGATATCTAAGCCTGATATTCCAAGAGAGATACCCGGCTTTCCAATAGGGCGAGCCGGGCAAACATTTGCACGTCATTTGTCGCTATCACCCATTAAAGGAGAGTCCATTTGGCTGATCCAGAAGCTATCGAAGCTCCCACATTCATCTATGACGACACCGGCGCCAGTGCCCCTTTTTTCTACTTTGACATAATCGCAGCCCACGGGACGATGAACGGAGCCATTCAAATTGAATTGGCTTCCCGCATTTTGGTGGCCACCACTAATGGCGGGGTTATTCCAAAGTTCATTAGCAGCGGACGCCTTCGCTGCAGTCCACTCGCCGCCACCAATTTGCGTAATTCGATTGATCTTGCGCTGAAGATGTTGGAGCAACCGCAACCAAACCCCGTTGCGGCCTCCCAATTGAATTAGGCTCAGCCAACAAAAACCCCGGCGCGGTGATCGGCACCTTTACGGCTCACCTAGCTGTTGCCAAGCGTTGAGCCACGGCTTGAGCACTTCTCTCGGCAGCTCTTTGCGGAATGCGATGGAGCGCGGCTTACCGTCTCTTTTAGGATGGTCTGCGAACGTTCGCGCGCGCGGTATTAACAACTTTTCAAGTTCCGCAGGCGGTGCGATGTAGTATTCGGTTTCGCCGGTCTTTGTGGAGGCGACTATTACGATCAAGCTCGCCCTGAAACCATCGTACTTGTTGAAAAGAGGGCCTCCATTGTGGAGTTGGTCCTCGGTCCATACCGAGCCGTCAACAATTACTGTGTCTGTTCCAGCAGGCTTTTGCGACGATTTGACTTGTACGTATGTCGCTGCGTTTTTGCCGAAGACAACAAGGTCGATGTTGGGACAATTCGCGCGGAACAAGACATTCGCGTCATGGGCAACGAAGCCTTGGTCCTCGATGGCACGGCGCGCTTGCACTTCTTTACGTTGCCAGCTCTTCATGGGTCGTCTCCGTGGCGACGGCCCGCGCAAACCTACATCATGTAGGTTCGGTTTGGCGCAATAATACGATGCATCCCGCAGCGACTTATACGCCATCTCAAGCGCGCGATGTTCTCAATGCTATGCGCGTTTTTATGAAGGGCCTTTGCGATCTTTAGAATTACGGTGACGGTGCATTTAATTCACGCACGCCGGCAAGCCTATCCCGGATGGCACAGCGATATCCGGGGTCTTCGCATTTGCTATGATTCGCCGTACATCGCTACGCTCACGGGGCTACCCTGCTCCGTCCGCTGATTTGGCCTGTCCATCCCCCTTCGCAAAAATATTTCCGTTCCCGCCTGACCCAAATCACTGCCATATCCGCCGCCGTCCCGCCCCCCAGAGGGGCGGCTCGCGATCGTCACGGACGCGGGGCGGGATGCGGTGGACGCGGCCAGCGTCAGGCGTGGAGTTGAACTCGCAGGGCGGGCCTTGAGCCCGTGAGCGGTCCGGCAAAACGCTGACGAACGGCGCATGCTGCGGACGGCGAAGTCGTGTGGTCCTGGCGCCCGTTGCTGGCGTCAAGGGGACGGAGAGCCGGTGCCAAATCCGAGCATCGGAAACCCTCAAACCCGACGGTGACAAGAACGAATTCGTCACCGGGGAGAGCGCGAAGGAAACCGTTAAAACCATTGCGCAGGGAATGCCGGGCGAATCCCGGTGTGACCGTGGTGACTACACTCGTGTGCTACCTTCACACTGCACGCGAGGCTGCGGGCGCAACGGGCGCCCGGCATTCCCTGCGCCCTCTGATTTCATTGGGCAGGACGTTCACGAGAAAACTCGCGCGCATGCGCGGCGAGATCGCGAAGACGTGTTTGGAATTACCGCGACGTCATTGCGAGGAGCGCAGCGACGAAGCAATCCAGGCTTACTCTTTGACTCTGGATTGCTTCGCTTCGCTCGCAATGACGGTCTTGGTGGCTCGCTGTGCCGATCTCAAAACCTCCTGCGTCCTGGCTGTTTGAAAATTGAATCCGTGACTACTCATTGAGTATGAACGCGCCACACTCCCAGCCGTCATCGCCCGCGAAAGCGGGCGATCCAGTATTCCGAGGCGCGAGTGATTGAACCGAAAAGCTGCGGCGTACTGGATACTCCGCTTTCGCGGAGTATGACGGCTTCCTTGCGAGTTCGACACCCGCCTCAGCTACAGCGCGGCAATCACAGCCCTGGCGATATCCGCGGTGCCGTTGCTGCCACCGAACTCCATCGGCTTGATGCCGTCGGCATAGACCTTGTCGACTGCGCGCTCGATGCGCTCGCCGGCTTCCGCTGCGGCCTCGAGGCCGTGCTTGTCGGCCAGCCAGTCCAGCATCATCGCGGCGGAGAGGATCATGCCGGTCGGGTTGGCCTTGCCCTGCCCCATGATGTCAGGCGCGGTGCCGTGGCACGGCTGGAACACCGCGTGGCGGTCGCCGATATCGGCCGACGGCGCCATGCCCATGCCGCCGATCAGGCCGGCCGTCATGTCGGAGAGAATGTCGCCGAACATGTTCTCCATCACCATCACATCGAAATCCCAGGGTCGCTTGACGAGCAGCGCCGAGCAGGCATCGACATAGAGCCGGTCGGTCTTGACGTCGGGATGACGCGTTGCGGCCTCGTCGAACATCTCGCGGAAGAACGCAAACGCCTTGAACACGTTCGCCTTGTCGACGCAGGTCAGCGCGCCGGGCCGGCCGCGCGCCTTGCGGCGCTCCGCCAGCCGAAACGAAAATTCGAACAATCGCTCCGAGGTCTTTCGGGTGATGACCAGCGTCTCGCGCGCCTCGGTGTCCGTGACGACGCCCTTCCCCATCGACGCGAACAGGCCCTCGGTGGATTCGCGGATCACGATGAGATCGATGCCGCGCTGATCCGCGCCGACGATCGGACTGGGCACGCCGGGAATAAGCCGCGCGGGACGCACGCCGGCATAGAGGTCGAAGTGAAAACGCAGCTCCACCTGCGGCATGATTTCAGTGTTGTCGGGATAGCGCACCGCAGGCAATCCGC
This sequence comes from Bradyrhizobium sp., assembly GCA_028290305.1. The sequence continues at coordinate 17,294 of JAQGKC010000396.1, read as the reverse complement.
AGGCGCCGAGCAAAATCGCATCGGCTTCGTCGCACAGCCGAATTGTGCTCTCCGGCATCGACTTGCCGGTGGCGAGATAATGATTGGCGCCGGCCGGCGCGTCAGTGAAGCGAAACTTCAGACCCGACGTCGCCTCGATCTTGCGCAAGACCTCAAGCGCCGGGGCCATCACTTCAGGGCCGATGCCGTCGCCGGCAAGCACGGCGACGTGGAACGCGTCGTTAGCTGACATGGAATTTTCCTTTGGAGTCTCTGAAAATCGCCATGCCCGGCCTTGTGCCGGGCATCCACGTCTTGACAGCATATCAGCAGAAAAGACGTGGATGGCCGGGACGAGCCCGGCCATGACGGTGAAATACATGGGCCTACGGCGTGAGCACCGCGCGGCCGACCAGCCGGCCCTTTTGCAGGTCGACCAGCGCGTCATTGGCCTTTGCGAGCGGCATCGGCGTCACCGGAATCGGCTCGATCTTTTTGGTGCGCACGAGATCGAGCAGTTCCTGCGTCTCCCTGAGATTACCGACATAACTGCCCTGGATCGTGATGGCCTTGATCGGAATCAGCGGCAGCGCCCACGGCGCGCCGCCGCCGAACAGCCCGACGATCACCAGTTTGCCGCCCTTGGTCAGGCAATCGAAGCCAAGTTGCGTGGTCGCGGCGTTTCCGACCAGATCGATCACCGCACGGATCGGTTCGCCGGCCTTTTTGGCAAGTTGCTCCAGCGCGTCGGGTGCTCCGCCATCGACGGTCGCAAGGGCGCCGGCTTTTTCGGCAGCCTCACGTTTGCGCGCATCGATATCGACGACAATGGCGCCTCTGCCGCCCATGGCTTTCAGCAGCGACAGCGCCATCAGGCCGAGACCGCCGGCGCCGAAGATCACGATGGGCGTGTTGAAATGAGACTCGACTTTCTTCAGGGCGCTGTAGGTCGTGACGCCCGAGCAGGCATACGGCGCCGCGGTCACGGGATCGAGCCCCTTCAAATTCAGCAGATAGCGCGGATGCGGCACCGTCATATGGTCAGCATAACCGCCATCGCAGTAGACGCCGAGCGAAGCGGGTTTCAGGCACATATTCTCGTCGCCAGCCAGGCACGTCTCGCATTTGCCGCAGCCAAGCCAGGGATAGACCAGCGCGACATCGCCGACCTTGAGATCGCCGCTATCGGCTTTGGCATCCGGTCCGAGCGCCAGCACTTCGCCGACGGTCTCATGCCCCATGGTTCGCGGCAGCGACACGCCGCGGTCCCGCAGCGAGAGCGGTTTCCGCCCATGGCCGAGGTCATAACCGCCTTCCCAGATGTGCAGATCGCTGTGGCAGACGCCGGCCGCCTTCACCTTGATCAGCACCTGGGTTCCCGACGGTTGCGGCGTCGGCTGATCCACCTCTTTCAAAGGGGCATTGAAATCGGTGACCTGAAAACTCTTCATTGCTGCTCTCCCGTCGTAGTTTTTTGCTGTTGGCCGGACATTGCCACGCATTTCCATGCAGCGTCGAGACCAAGTCGCCGGCTTGATCCGGAATTCATGACTGGATTTTGTTGCCGTGCTGTCAGCGCTGCTCTGCCATCGCTATTTGCCGGTGAAGGCGGCGATCTCAGCTTCCGAGAGGCCGGTCTCCTTCAGGAAAACAACCGTGTGTTCGCCCAGGGTTGCCGCCCGTTTCCCGGCGGAGACGCTGGTTCCGGACATGCGGAATGGCAGGTTCATGACCTTGAACGTGCCGCCGCCGTCTTCCACCTCTGCCAACGCGCCGCGATGCGCGATCTGAGGGTCGGACAGGGCTTGCGCAACGGTGCGATAGGCCGAACTGGGAATCCCGCTTTTATTGAGTGCCGCGAGGCATTGTTCGGTCGAGAGCGTGCGCGACCATGTCTCGATGCCGTCCATCAGATCTTTCCAGTTATTGCGCCGGTCGGCGTATTTCCCAAAGCGCGGGTCGCTGATCCACTCGGGATGACCGGAAGCCGTAACAAGACTCTGGAAGGTTTTTTCACTGGCGATGGCTATCATCACATATCCATCCGCGGTCTCGACCGGGCCGAACATCGGACGGCTCGGCGACGTCACGTCGAATTGCGACCATTGCACTTCATTCAGCGTCAGGCTGAGCATCGATTCCAGCATCGAAACGTCGATGTGCTGCCCTTTTCGACTACTGTGACGCTGGTACAACGCCGCCGAGATGGCTCCGAACGCATAGACGCCGGTGACGACGTCGGCGTGATAAATGCCGCAATAGTCCGGGCGGGAACGCCCCGGCTGGTACGACAGGTGAGCCATATCGTAGCCCGAGGCGGCATGGATGACCGGCGCGTAGGCCGGCAGTTCTGCCGATGGCCCGGTCTGACCGTATCCGGAGATCGAGCAATAGATCAGTTTCGGATTGAGTTCTTGCAGCGAGCCGTAGTCCAGCTTCAATCTTCGCATTACTCCAGGGCGAAAATTTTCGACGAGGATATCCGTGCTCGCGACAAGGCGGCGGATGATTTCAATCGCCTTCGGCAATTTCAGATCGAGAACGAGGCTCTTCTTGCCGACATTGAGCTGGCCGAAAACCGTGCTGAAGTTATTTCGAACCGGCGGACGGTTCCTCATCGTCTCGCCCTCCGCAGATTCAACCTTGATGACCTCTGCTCCCATGTCGGCCAGCATCCGGGAGCAATGCGGTCCGGCAATCGTGGTTGAAAAATCGAGCACGCGCAGGCCCTGAAAGACCTTCGTCGAATTATTCGCGGCATTTTGCCGTTCTGTCATTCTAGGTTCCCTAAACTGCTGTACCCTCGTGGCTGGGCGAGGACCCTAAGTGTCGCCGCTATCCTTGGGAAGCGATTCTCGGCACGGGGGCACCAAGCCGGCGGCTTCCCTCCCCGGATTCGACCTTCCTTCGCAGCGCAGCGAAACTGGAACCGTTCTTGCATGGTCTTAGTTAGGACTGGTACGGGGCCGCTTCTTGAGGGTTTTGTTCGTCACGACCGAGATGGACGACTTCGTCCGGGTGGGCGGTCTCGCCGCCGTTTCAGCGGCACTCCCCCGGGCACTCCGGCTCTGGAGCGACGTCAGAATCATTCTTCCCGGCTACCGGGACGTTGTCGAACAATTCACCCATATCAAAATCGTAGGCCAATGCGCGGCGTTGGCAGAGATGCCGGCCTGCTCGCTCGGGTTGGCATCGACCAAGGACGGCCTGCCGGTCTATGTTTTGTTGTGTCCGCAACTTTACGACCGTCCCGGCAACCCTTATGGCGATGCCGCCGGCCGGGACTGGCCGGACAACGACGTGCGCTTTGGAAGATTTGCCTCGGCCGCGGCCCAGCTGGCGGCAGGCACGCTAGACAAGAATTGGGCAGCGGATCTGGTTCACGCCAATGACTGGCAGGCCGCGCTGGTCCCGGCCTACCTCGCCTGGAACGCGGTCAAGATCCCCACCATCCTCACCATCCACAATTTGGCCTATCAGGGCCTGTTCCCGAAGGAGTCGCTGCGCCGGATCGGTGCGCCGGAGGACTCTTTCCATATCGACGGCCTTGAGTTCTACGACAAGCTGTCCTTCCTCAAGGGTGGCATCGTCTACGCTTCCCATCTGACCACCGTCAGCGAGACCTATGCCAGGGAGATCACCACGACGGAGCTCGGCTGCGGGCTTGAAGGTCTGCTTCGCCGCCGCTCCGACGCCGCGCAACTTACCGGGATATTGAACGGTATCGACGAAAGCTGGGATCCCAGGGTTTGCGCACAACTGGCGCAACCGTTTGGCGCGGGGGACTGGGAGGGCAAGCGCGCGAACGCGGATTACGTTCGTCAGCAGTTCGGTCTGGCGCTGTCCCGCGGTCCGATTTTCGGCCTCGTTGCCCGCCTCGTTCATCAGAAAGGCGTCGATCTCGTACTGTCGGCTGCGGATGAGATCATCGAGGCCGGAGGGCAAATCGTCGTGACCGGCAGCGGCGAGTCTCACATCGAGCAGGCGCTGGTCGAGGCGCACCGCCGCAGGCCGGATGCAATCGGGGTCGCCATTGGATTTAACGACGGACAGGCTCGGCGGATTTTTGCCGGCAGCGATTTTACCCTGATGCCGTCACGTTTCGAACCGTGCGGATTAAGCCAGATGTACGCACAGAAGTTCGGATCGTTGCCGATCGGGCACCAGACCGGCGGGCTCGCGGAAACCATCCTGGACGGCGAAACCGGATTTTTGTTCTCGCAACCATCAACCGAATCGTTCCTCGGCGGCATTCGGCGCGCGTTCACGACCTTCGTGACGAAAGATCGCCTCAACTCGATGCGCCGGAGCGCGATGTCGCGATCATTTAGCTGGGGCGTTTCCGCGGCCTGCTACAGCGCACTGTATCGGAAGGCTTTGTCGCCTTAAATATACCTGACCAGCCTGTTCGGATCGTCATTTCGCTGCTGCTCGCTCGTTCTTTGCGTCCGGCCGCGTTTCCGGCATCACAAGCCAAATCATGGCAAGGCCTATCGCTGCAACGCCCGCGAGCCCGGTAAAAGCAACGCTGCTGCCTAACTTGTCGCTGACGTAACCGGCAAGCACGGTGCTCAGCGACGCGCCGATACCGGTTGCCGTGCCGACAATGCCTTGCGCAAGATTGAAGTGACCGCTTCCGAACGCGACGTCGGCGACAATCAGCGGCACCATGACGCTGAACACCGCGGCGGTGATGCCATCGAATACTTGCACTGCCACCAGCAGATACGGATCGTGCACGACTGCAAACAGCACGCCGCGGATCGCGAGCGCAGCAAAACCCAACAGCAGCAGCGGACGTCGCCCCCATTGCTGCGCCTTGCGCCCGACCGACGGAGATGTAAGCGCGACGATGGCTTGCGGCACCACAATACACGCGGCGATCAAGAGCGGCGCCCACTGGCTTGATCGGGTGGTGACGACGCCTGCCATTAATGGAAGCATCGCCGCATTGGCGAGTTGCAGCAACAATATGCTGCCGGCGAAGATCAGCAACGGACGCTGGCGCATAAGAGCGAGAACGCTGGTCGCTTTCGCGTCAGCCACCTCGCGTACGACCGCTCCGTGCGCCTGCGCCGCGTCAATTTCGCGTTCACGGATGCGGCCGAGCGCAAGCAATGCAGGAATCGCCAGAACGAAGGTGACGAGAAACACCGAGCGGCTCGACAACAGATAGCCGCACGTACCCATCACGGCCGCGGCTATGCCGTTGCCAAGCGACGCGAAGCGGGCATTGCGCCCGAGCCGCTCACCGATCGCAAGCGGCCCGACCAGACCGAGACTGATCGCGGCAATTGCCGGACCGAGCACGCAGCTTGCAGCGGCGTGCAGTGTCGCAGCCGTTACGACAATCGGAAAAATCGGCCATACAGCATATCCGAGCGCGCTTGTGCCGATGGTCGCAACCGCAAGGCTCGCCACCAGCCGTTCGGAGCGGGCGGCATCGACAATGGCTCCGCCAGGCATCTGCCCGATCAAGCCGATGATCCCGCCGATCGACAGCACGAAACCGATCTCGACCTGAGTCCATTTCTGCGTTGTCAAATAAACTGCAACGAACGGGCCGAACCCGGTCTGCACGTCGGCAAGAAAGAATATAAACCAGTCGAGGCCACGCAAGCTCTGGCGCGACGCAGTTGGCTTCGCCTTACGCGTCACCGGTTCCGAGACCAATGACGGAACGCTGTCGCCACCGATCGGCCGCCCGCGGCGATCGCCATCAATCCGATTGACCAAATGGGATGAACGAGCGAACAGGATATTTCTCCACCTTCTCTAAGGACCAAATTGCAACGGCTGCAAGCTGCCCGATGCGCCGAGCACAACAATTGGCGTATCTTCCTTGTATTCGGGGGCTGCCGTCACCTGCTCCTTGGTCAAATCGAGCGTGATGCTGTCGCTCTTGTTGGCGACATGTCCGAAATGCAGCGCGTTCCAGTCCACGACGATCTTCCGGCTGCCGACGCCGAGAAAACCGCCGAAATCGATAACGGCTGCGCGCACCTGGCCGGCGCGATCAACAATCACATCGACGATCCGCCCCATATCCTCGTCCGCCGCGCCACGGACATCGCGTCCGAGCACGCCGTGTGCATCCGCAGCCCGGATGATCGTGACCGAGGGTGGCGGCGCTGGCGCTTTCGGCGCCGCTGGCGGAGCGCTGTCTTGCGGTTGAGTCAACTGCGGCGCCGGCGGCGAACCCGTGTCATCGGCTGCCCGGGCCGGGGCAGCCGCGTATGCCGCAAAAGCGATTGCAAGGAACACTAACAGACGTTTTGCGCGCATAGGGCCTCCCTCTGATCGAGCGCCGCTTCAGTGCGCCAGCACAATCGACACTTGGATCTGGCCGCGCGTGCGCAAAACTTCCAGTGATACGTCATCGCCGTGGCGGCGAACCCGAAGATCCACGCTTGAAGAGCCAAGCTGCAAATCACGCAGGACCACTTCGTTGAGGAAGGCCGGCAGGCGCGGGTTGCGCAGACGAATTTCGCCGCGTTGCACATCGAACTCAAGACCGAGCGCTGCTTCCAGCAGCGTGAAGGGTGTCGCGCTCGCCCATGCCTGCGGCGCGCAGGCGACAGGATAGAGCGTCGGTCCGCGCCGCTTTTCCCGACGAAAGCCGCAGAATAGTTCGGGAAGCCGCCGCAAATCCATGTAGGTGGCGGCGTCGAACAGCGCCTTGAATACAAACGCGACCGAATGTTTGAGGCCATAGCGCGCAAACCCGAGTGCGATCAGCGCGTTGTCGTGCGGCCAAATCGAGCCGTCGTGATAAGACATCGGGTTATAGCGCGCCTCGCCGCGCGCCACGGTGCGGATGCCCCAACCTGTGAAAAAATGCGGCCGCATCAGATCGGCCGCGACCAGGCGGGCGCGATCTTCGCGCACGATGCCGCTGAATAAAAGCTGCCCGGCGTTCGACGTGCGCACCTTGCACGGCTGCTTGGCGCCGTCGAGCGCGAGCGCATAGGTGCCGAGTTCGTCACACCAGAACGCGTCTTCAAAACGCTCGGCGAGCAGCTTGGCTTCAGCCTCGAGCTTGTGCGCCTTGTCGCGTTTCCCAAGGCGCAGCGCGCAACGCGCCGCCAGCCGCTTGGCGGCAAACACATAGCCCTGCACTTCCGCCAGCGCGATATAGCCCTCGGCGAGCCGGCCGTCAGCATGAAAGATGGCGTCGTAGGAGTCCTTCCAGCCCTGATTGGCGAGGCCTTGCTCGGAAGCGCGCTGATATTCGACAAATCCGTCCCGATCGGGATCGCCGGCGCCGTCGATCCACTGCAGCGCCGCTTCGACCGCCGGCCATAACTCGGTCAGCGTTTCCTCATCGCCTGTGCGCTCGACATAAAGACCAGCCAACAGCACGAATAGCGGCGTCGCATCGACGCTGCCGTAATATTGCGCGAACGGCACCTCGCGCAGCGCCGCCATTTCTCCACCGCGCATTTCGTGCAGGATTTTTCCAGGTTGCGCATCGGCTAGCGGATCGACCGACTTGGCCTGATAGAATGCAAGCCGCTTCAACACGCCGCACGCGACCCGCGGGTCAATCCACAACATCTGCAGCGCGGTAATCAGGCCGTCGCGGCCAAACGTCGTCGAGTACCAGGGAATGCCCGCATAGGGATATCGACCCTGCGGCGTATCCGTCATCAGCATGTTGAGATCGGCCATCGACTGGCACAGCACCTCATTGAAGATATTGTTGGATGTTTCGATGCTGGTGGCGCCCGTGGTCGACTGACGCATTTCGCGGCGGTGCGCCAGCAATCCGCGAAAGAATGGAGCTGGCTTGAACGGCGCCGGCTTGTTGCAGGATGCGGCAACAAACAACGAGCTGGATTGTTGCGGGGCCAGCTCGAAATGATAGGTCGCGGCGTTCACCGTAAGCCGCGTCGGACGTGGATCGAAATGCAGCGCCGTAACGCGCGATTTGCCATCGAGCCCTTTATATTCGAGCGCAACATCGCCAGGGCCGAGCAGTTTACCGGAGCCGATGCCCCGGTGCGGACGCTTTTCGCCGCGCACCTCGAACAAATCGGCGAAGTCATTGTCGAACATCAGCGTCAGGTCGAAGCTCGCCAGGCTCTCGCCGTGATTCTGGATACCAACGCGCTGATAGGCCGTTCCTCGCCACAGAAAGATCGTACGCACGATGTGCAGCATATCCTTCTGCAGCACGATCCGGCCATTGCGATAGACATCGGGATTGGTGAGATCGATCGTCAATGCGGAATTGTCATCGCGCAGATTCGAGCCGAGCAGCAGTGGTTGTACTTCGTCCAGGACAAGCTCGAGCCGGGCAAGATAACGCGTGTCGGCGTTGAACAGACCGTCTGGTCCGCCGGCGGAAGCGCCGATGTCGCCATGGCTGTCGAGCACGATGAAGGTATCGTCATGCTTGAGAGAACGCCGCGGCCTCGCCGCGGGTCCGGTCATCGGGATGTAGAATGGCGATTCCGAGACTAATTCGAGGGCCCGGGTCGTCACGATTTGGGCTACGACTTCGGCTGACATTTGACCTCAAGCGGTTTTACTGGCCTTGCGATAAACGCACTAGGACTCAACACCACCGCCGTAAATGTAGATCAGGCCGCATGTGTTGCAAGGCGGCTCATTTCCTGCGTGATCAATTCGCGATACGGGCCCTGTCCCTGCATCAGGCGGTCCGGCGAACCGTCTTCGATGATCTTGCCTGCCTTCAACACAATCACCCGGTCAAAATTGCGCAGCGTGGCAAGGCGGTGCGCGATCGCGATCACGGTGCGCCCGCGCATCAGGCGGCCGAGCGCTTCGCGGATCGCCTCTTCGGATTCGCTGTCGAGCGCGGCCGTGGCTTCATCGAGCAGCAGGATCGGCGCATCCTTCAGGAATGCGCGCGCAATGGCAATGCGCTGCCGCTGGCCGCCCGAGAGCTTGACGCCGCGGTCGCCGACCATGGTCCCGAGCCCTTCCGGCAGAGTTTCGACGAAATCGCATCTAGCCGCGATCGCCGCGCGCAGCACCTCATCGTCCGTCGCGGTCGGCCGTCCGTAGCGGATATTTTCCATGATCGAGCGATGAAACATCGAGATATCCTGCGGCACCACCGAAATCGCCTCACGCAGGCTTTGCTGCGTAACGCGAGAAATATCCTGACCGTCGATGGTGATGCTGCCCTGCTGCACGTCGTAGAACCGTTGCAGGAGAACGAACAGGCTGGATTTTCCGCCACCGGATTGACCGACCAGCCCGACCCTTTGGCCGGCCTGAAGACGAAGGCTGAACCTGTCGAACACCTTGATCCCGCCGGGATAGCGGAACGAAACATTGTTGAAGGAGATGGCTGCCCCTGACTTCACCAGCGGTTCGGCTTCCGGATGGTCCTTCAATTCATGCGGAAGCAGCAGCGTGGCAATAGCTTCGGTCAACCGCGCTACATGCTGGGTAACATCGACCAGCGCTACTGCGAGATCGCGCGTGGCGCTCAAAATGGAAAGTCCTAACGTGCAGACCAGCACGACATCGCCGGTGGTGGCCGCACCACGCTGCCAAAGGACGATCGCCCAGGCCAGCAACGCAATGGTCAGCGCGACGGTGACCGCGGCGTGGGTGAGCCGGAGCTTTTCGAGATAACGCAGGCTGCGTCCTCGCGCCGTCAGTTCCCGGTTGACGGTCGCGTCAAACCGGTCGTGCTCGAAGCTGAGGCCGCAAAACGCACGCACCAGGGGCATGTTATTGATGACATCGACCATCTCGCCATCGACCGCCGCGGCCTTGTTGGCGAAATCGTCATGCAAAGGCTTGCCGGCGGCGGCCAGATGAAACATGGCGATCACCATCGCTCCGGCGACGACGATCAGTCCTCCCGCCATCAGCGGGCTCACCGTGCTGATCAGGGCAATGGCGGCGACGGTCGCAATGCACGGCGGCAGCACGTTCCAGACGAACATGTTCTCGACCGTGAAGACGGCATTGGATGTGGCCGTAATGCGGCTGGTCAGCATTCCCGGCAGCCGGTCGGAAAAATAGCTCGGCGCGTGGCCGGTCAGATGACGGAAAATGTCGCGGCGAAGATCCCCGGTCACCCCCACAAAGGTGAAGCTCGCCGTCCAGCTCGCGATCCGCCACAGAAAATTATCCGCGGCGATCAGCGACATGAGAAAAAGGAATGCCAGCCATACGCTGCCCGCGTGGGCGGCGCCGGCGGACAGACCGTCGACCAGATACTTGACGCCGTATTGCGTGCCTACCGAACAGGCAACCGCTGCTACAACGGCGGCGAGGATGACGACATGCGACGTCAGACGCTGGCGGAGATAGCGCAGCACAAAAGGAAGCGGGCGGTGCGCGTATCCTGAAAGATTGTCCATGTCGCTGCAAACCTCTTGGAGAAGAAGGAATATCTTACTTGGATACGTCCCGCGTTATCGAACGCCGGACGGGTCTCTGCAGTTCCCATCGCGCCGCCATACCTGCGCAACAATCTTGCAGCATTAGCATTGGACAAAACCTGATTGGACGTGATGGCAACAGCAAGACCATGATGTGGAAGAAGTAGGCTGCTCCAAGGAACTTCGCAGATGCGAGAACGTTCCCAACTCGGCCTGCCGGTGCCAGCTCGTTCAAGGGGGCTTTTGTTCATCCCACGATCACAAACAACAGGAGATTGATAGATGCGCATCGCGCAGGTTGCTCCGCTGACGGAGGCCGTTCCGCCCAAGCTTTATGGCGGCACCGAGCGGGTGGTACACTGGCTGACCGAGGAACTGGTTGCGCTGGGAAATGACGTTACGCTGTTTGCCAGTGGCGATTCGCAAACCTCCGCGAAACTTGACGCGACATGGCCAAAGGCGCTGCGCCTTGACGGATCGGTCCGCGATCCCAATGCGCTGCACATGGTGATGCTGGAGCGCGTACGACAAAAATGCGACGACGAAGAATTCGACTTTCTGCATTTCCATCTCGACTATTATCCGTTCTCGTTATTCTACCGGCAGCCAACTCCGTTCGTGACTACCCTGCATGGCAGGCTCGATCTGCCGGAACATCAGCCAGTGTTCAACACCTTCTCTGCCGTTCCGGTCATTTCGATTTCGAACGCGCAACGGCGTCCGGTGCCGCAGGCCAATTGGGTCCGCACCATCCACCACGGCCTGCCGGAGAAGCTGCTGATGCCACGGCCCGTGACCCCCGGTTATCTGGCCGTGCTTGGCCGGATCGCGCCAGAAAAGGGGGTCGATCGCGCGATCAAGATCGCCGTCCGATGCGGCATCCCGCTCAAGATCGCGGCCAAGGTCGATCGGACCGACCAGGAGTATTACGATGAAATCATTCGTCCGCTGATGGATCACCCTCTCATCGAGTACATCGGCGAGATCGGCGATCACGAAAAGGCTGATTTCCTCAGCGGCGCGTTCGGGCTGCTCCTCCCCATCGACTGGCCGGAGCCATTCGGCCTTGTCATGATCGAGGCGATGGCATGCGGTACACCCGTTCTTGCGTATAACCGTGGCTCGGCACCAGAGATCATCGATGAAGGCCTGACCGGGTTCATCGTCGAAGACGAAATCAGCGCGGTCGCCGCCGTCGGCCGGCTTTCCAACCTGAACCGCGATGCAATCCGGAAGCAGTTCGAGAAGCGCTTTACCGCACGCCGCATGGCGCTCGACTATCTCGCCGCCTATCGCGGCTTGATGGAAGCCGCAGAGCCGCGCATCAAGCTGGTGAGCAGCGCGGAATAATCCGGCCTATCGCGCCCGCGCCAATTCGGCGCGGGCCAATCCCGCCATGCGCAATGACACACGCCGGCAGACCCCCGGCTGCCGCCCTCGGCGATGTCCGGGTAGAAGATTTCGAGGCCAATATTCTCATGCGTGGGGCCGCAGCAATTGCGGCCCCGGGATCGATGCGCCTTATGCTGCGACGCACTCTCAGCGCCGGGCGCTGCCTTGCCACGTCCAAATGATCCCTACTATGAACTACGCAAATTACATGTTCTTATGATTTCGAATTTTGTTAAATAACAAGCGAACAGACCGAAGTCTGTCGCGCGGGGGGAACGGCATGAAAAAAGAACGCAACAATTCTGTCATCAATAGTGATGGCCTAAAGACCTTGTCGAAGCGGCAAGGCCGCCGCGAATTCCTCCTGAAGACTGGCGGTATACTGGCCGCCGGTGCATTCGGCGCAGTGCCGCTGCGCGGCTGGGCGGCTGAGCCGGTCAACATCGGAGCGCTTTACCCGACCACTGGAAGCATGGCGCAAATCGGCACGGGCTGCGTCGCTGCCGCCAAGCTCGCCGTCGAGATGGTCAACGAAGCCGGCGGCATCAAATCGCTCGGTGGCGCGAAGCTCAATCTCATCATCTCCGATGTGCAGAGCGACACCACGGTGACCCGGACCGAAACCGATCGGCTCATCACCGGCAACAAACTGTCGGCGATCCACGGTTGTTACGCCAGCGCCCTCACCTTGATCGCGAGCGAGGTCGCGGAACGCGCCAAGGTTCCGCTGATTACCGGCTCGAGCTCGGATCAGCTCAACAAGGGGCGAACCTATACCTTTACGCCGTTTGCACGCGCGTCACAGTTCGCGCGGGCGCAGCTGCAGATGGCGAAGCTGGTCGGCGATCAAGCGAAGGTTGCCGTTATTTTCGAAAACACCGCATTCGGCACCTCTACTTCGAATGGGCTGAAGGAATTGGCGCCGGCCGAGGGTGTCGAGATCGTCATGTTTGAGCCTTATTCGGCCGGATTCACCGATGCGAGCCCCTTGATCAACAAGGTCAAATCTTCGGGTGCGAACGCGCTGTTCTCGCTGTCCTACCTGAACGATCTGATCTTGATCGTCCGAACCGTCAAGCAAGTCGGCCTCAATATCGCGATCAATGGCGGCTCCGGCGGCTTCGTGATGCCTGACTTCTACAAGAATGTCGGCAAAGCCGCCGAAGGCCTGCAAGGCGTCGCGCACTGGAATCATGACGTGAGCGACGACGCCCAGAAGGTGAACGTCGAATTCAAGAAACGAACCGGCGAATTTCTGTTCGAATACGCCGGCGGGCTCGTGGCGCAGACCTTCATGCTGGCTGACGCGATCGAACGTGCGGGCTCCGCCGATCCGCAAAGGGTTCGCGAAGCATTGTCGACGCTCGATGTCTCCTCGGGCTACGCGGCAATGGCGCCGGGCGGAAAAGTAAAGTTCGGCCCCGACGGCAAGAACGTTTACGGCCGCCCCGTCGGTGTGCAGTGGCAGAACACCGATCTGGTCAGTGTCTTCCCGAAGGAAGACGCCCGCGCACCGCTGATGAAAACTTAGACCCGGTCAAAACCCATGTTGGAGACTGTGGCCCAGGCCGTCATCAACGGCCTGCTCATCGGCGGCATCTACGCGCTCGTCAGCATCGGCGTTACGCTGATCTTCGGCGTGGTCAAGATCGTCAATTTCGCCCAGGGCGAATTCGTGATGATCGGGATGTACATCAGCTTCTTCCTCGCCACCCAGTTCGGCATTGATCCCATTGTGTCGCTGCTGGTCTCTATGCCAGCGCTGTTCGTGATCGGCGTCCTGGTCCAGCATTTTCTGATCCGCAGGGTTTTGGGGCCGAACGACATGCCCCAGATTTTCCTGACCTTCGCATTGTCGCTGCTGCTGTTGAATCTTGCGCTGATGCTGTTCACGGCGAATTACCGCACGGTTCACACCTCGTATTCGGACGAAGCGTTCCATATCGGCGGGCTTTACATCCCGGTGGCGAAGCTCATCGCCTTTGTCGTCGCAATGGCGCTGAGCGGAGCTCTCTGGGTTTTCTTGCATACCACCGATCTCGGCAAGGCGATGCGCGCCGCGGCCCAGAACCGTGACGTGGCGACGCTGATGGGCATCAATCCAAATCGCGTATTTTGCGTTGCGCTTGGCATCGCACTCGCGCTCGCCGGCGCCGCCGGTTCGCTGCTGATGCCGTTTTACTCGGCCTACCCGTTTGTCGGGCAGGTCTTCGTGCTCATGGCCTTCGTTGCCGTCGTGCTGGGAACATTGGGAAATGTCATCGGCGCGCTTGTCGCCAGCCTCATGATGGGAATAGCTGAGTCGCTGGGAATTCAATATGTCGGCGCAGACTCCGGATTGATCGTCGTATTCGCCATGCTGCTTCTGACGCTGGCCTTTAAGCCAAACGGCCTTGGCGGCGGGAGAGTGCGGTAGTGCGAAACCTGAACAAATGGAGCGTGCTTTCGATTGCCGCGTTCGCGGCGATTCTCCTCATGTTGCCACTGGTGGTGAAGAGTTCGTTTGCGATCGACATCTTCATCAGGATTTTGCTGTTCTCGTTCATTGGGGTCGCCTGGAACCTGATGGGCGGGTACGCCAAACAGCTTTCGCTGGGGCACGCCGCGTATTTTGGGTTGGGAGCCTACACCTCGACGATCCTGCAGATCGATTTCGGCATTTCGCCCTGGATCGGGATGATCGCAGGCGGGTTCGTGGCGATGCTGGCGAGCCTGCCGATCGGCTGGCTGTGCTTCCGCCTGCGCGGCCCTTATTTCACGATCGCAACCATCGCGACCGCGCAGGCCTTGATGCTGATCTTCCTCAAATTTCGCGATTTCGCCTGGGGCGCCGAAGGCACCACCATTCCGAACCTCGGCAACGCGCCGCTGATGATGCAGTTCGAAGCGAAAGCGGCCTACTATTATGTCGTGCTCGGCCTGCTCACGCTCGGGCTCGTGATCACTTATGTGATCGAAAAGTCGTGGATGGGATATTACCTCGTCGCCATCGGCGAGGATGAAGACGCGGCCGAAGCGATCGGCGTCAACGCGCCGCGGATCAAACGCGACATCTACCTGATCAGCTCATTTCTCACGGCGCTGGCCGGCACGTTTTATACCCAGTACATCTACTTCATCGATCCCGCGACCGCCTTCAGCTTCAACATCTCGATCGAGGCAGCGCTGGTGTCGATCGTCGGCGGGATCGGGACGTTGTGGGGTCCGGTGGTCGGAACCGTCCTGTTGGAAACCACTTCCGCTCTGCTCCAGAGTTGGCTCGGCAGTTCGATGGGCGGCGTGCAACTAACCGTTTATAGCCTGATATTGATTGCCGTCATCCTATGGAGGCCGACCGGGCTGATAGGCGTGGTGACCGAAGCGTATCAACGCTACCTCCACCGCCATACGGCACGGGCGTAAAGGCAGAAAGCCCATGGCAGACGCGCTCGTTATTCGTGGACTCAGTAAGCGGTTTGGCGGGCTGCGCGCCGTGCAGGATGTCAGTTTTACAGTGAAGGAGAACGAAACCGTTGCACTGATAGGGCCAAACGGCGCAGGCAAGACGACAAGCTTCAACCTCATCACCGGATTTCAACGGCCCGACTCGGGCTCGGTTTCGGCCTACGGCCGTGAGATCGTAGGCCTGAAGCCGCACGACATTTGCGCGCACGGCCTGGCGCGCACCTTCCAGGTCGCCAAGCCGTTTGGCGCCATGACGGTGCTGGCCAACGTCATGACCGGCGCGTTCTTGCGCGACAAGAATGCCGGCGTGGCGCGCGAGAAGGCCCGCGAGGCGATCGAGTTCGTCGGCCTGTCGGCCAGGGAGCAGACCGCGGCCCGCGATCTGACCACGATCGATCAGCGCCGGCTCGAAATGGCACGCGCGCTGGCGACGCGGCCCCGGATCCTCTTGCTCGATGAAGTCATGGCCGGACTGAATCCGTCCGAGATCGATCAGGCGGTCGGCCTGATCGGAAAACTGTCCAAGCGCGGGCTCACAATCGTCATTGTCGAACATGTGATGCGCGCCATCATGGCCGTCGCCCGCCACATCGTGGTGCTCGATCACGGCCAGAAGATCGCCGAGGGTAGCCCTAAGGAGATCGTGGAAAATCCGGAAGTGGTCCGCGCCTATTTGGGCTCCTACGTGCACCCACCGACGCCGGGAGAGAGCTAGTGCTTAAGTTAACCGGCGTGAGCGCCAGTTACGGGTCCGTCCCCGCCATTCACGATGTCAGCATCGAGATCGGTGAAGGCGAAGCCGTGGGCCTGCTCGGCGCGAACGGGGCCGGCAAGAGTACGACGTTGCGCGCGATTTCGGGCCTCGTGGGGCTGACCTCGGGAACGATTACCTTCGCAGGCACAAATCTCGCGTCGCTGCCGCCGCACCGGATTCCGGAGCTGGGAATCGCCCACGTACCGGAGGGACGTCAGGTATTTCCTGAAATGACCGTGCAGGAAAATCTCGAGATTGGGTCCTACGTGCCGAAGGCAAAGGCGGAGCGCAGCCGCACGCTCGAACTGGTTTACAGCATCTTTCCGAGATTGGCCGATCGCAAAACACAACTTGCCGGCACCATGAGTGGCGGCGAGCAGCAAATGCTCGCGGTGGGCCGCGGCCTGATGCTGAAGCCGCGGCTGTTGATGCTCGATGAGCCGTCGCTTGGGCTTGCACCTGTCATGACCGATGTGACTTTCGAGAAGATCGGTGAAATTCACAAAATGGGTACGGCCATTCTGCTGGTGGAGCAGAATGTCAGCCGCGCGCTATCGCTGGTGCAACGAGCCTATGTGCTGGAAAGCGGCAATGTGATCATGCACGGCACCAGCGCCGAGCTAGCAAACAACAAGCAGGTCCAGGCGGCGTACCTCGGAATTTAGCGCACCCATTTCATCGTCATTGCGAGGAGCAAAGCGACGAAGCGATCCAGGGCCGATGTGCCGACGCTCTGGATTGCTTCGCGGAGCCTGTCATCGGGCGGCGCTTTGCGCCGACCCGTTGGCTCGCAATGACGTTTCCTTTTTACGCAACCGCCACCCGCTTCGGCTCGACGATCTCGAACATGCGCGGAAACTCATCCATCAGCGTCATCAACTCAGCCAGCCGCATCGGATTGCCGGTGAATTTGATCTTACCGCTTCCCACCGCTTCCGGAAAACTCGTCTGTTTCGCGATCACCTCGTCGAGCGTGCTGCGCGGCAGGGTGAAGCTGGCGTCCGCCGTGGCCGCCTGGGCACCCGCGATATAGGTCAGCGCGCAGTTTTCGAGATTGAGAATAAAGGTCTCGTTGGTATCAGTAAAATTCCAGTTGAGAATGATGCGCTTGCCTTCGGCCTTCGGGCCATTGAGCCTGACGCCGAGCACATCCCATAACTGCTCGGTGCGCAACGCGGCCAGCGTTTCACGCGGCATCGGCGGCCGCGGCGGCGCCTTCGGCATGCCCTGCCGCAATTCCTGCACGCCGAACAGATAGGCATTGCGCCAGGTCGCACTCTCCGCGCAATAGCCGAGTTGCTCCAGGGTATCGGCCAGCATCGCGCGGGCGCGCGGGTTGTCCGGCTCGGCGAACA
>JAQGKC010000377.1 GCA_028290305.1 Bradyrhizobium sp. | reverse complement strand
ATCGTGCTGGGCGCGCTGGCGTCGGTGATCGCGGGCTTCGTGCTGGCGCTGCCGGCGTTGCGGGTGCGCGGTCCTTATTTCGGTCTGACCACGCTGGTCGAGGTGCTGATGCTGCAGAACTTCATCGTGGTGTTCGCCGATCTCACCGGCGGTGAAATCGGCCTGACCATTCCCGATGTCATCTCGATCGACGCTGGCGTCAATTACTGGATTGCGCTCGGCTTCATGACCATCAGCGCCATCATCCTGTACGGGCTTTCGCAGTCGCCGATCGGTCTCGTGCTGCAAGCCAGCGGCCAGGACCCGGTTCAGGCCGGCGCGCTCGGCTTCAACATCGTCAAGCACAAGCTCGCGGCGTTCGTCGTCAGCGCATTTTTCTCAGGGCTGTCCGGCGCGTTGCTGGTGTTCTATTTCGGCACCGCTTCGGTCGGCACCGTCGTCGACGTCGCGGTCGGGGTCAACGTCATCGTCGCCGCGGTGCTCGGCGGCCGCCGCACCGTGCTGGGCGCGGCACTGGGCGCAATCTTCCTGATCGTTGCCGGCGAATTCCTGCGGCCGACCGGTGAACTGGCGACATTCATCGTCTCGGCCGTGGCACTGCTTGTCGTTTTGTTTTTCCCCGGCGGTTTCCTCGGAGCGGCCCTGTCGCGTGAGGCCCGCTCGTGATGGACGCAACCACCACCAATGCTCCCGTTCTCGAGGTCCGCAAGCTGACAAAGCGCTTCGGCGGCCTGACCGCGGTCAAGGATCTCAGCCTCGATCTGCGCGCCGGCGAAATTTTCGGCCTGATCGGCCCGAACGGCTCCGGCAAGTCGACCGCGATGAAGTCGATCATGGGCATCGAACGTCCGACCGCGGGCGAAGTCATTTTCCAGGGCGAAAACGTCGCCGGCCTGCCCGCGCACAAGATCGCGCGCAAGGGTTTCGGCATGGTGTTCCAGCACTCGCGGCCGCTGAACCGGCAGACTGTGCTGGAGAGCATCATGGTGGCGCTGTTGCCGGACAGCCTGTTCATGCTGTTTGCGGACAAGGCCCTGACGGAGCGCGCCAAATGGATCGCGAACCGCGTCGGCCTGGGCTCGGTGATGGATCGACGTCCGCCGACCTTGCCGTTTGCCGATTTGCGCCGGCTCGAATTGGCCAAGGCCATCGCCAGAGACCCCAAGGTGGTGCTGGTCGACGAGCCGTTCGCGGGGCTGACATTGGCCGAAGTCGGGGTTTTCTCCGAACTGATCCGCAGCTTCCGCGACGAAGGCCGCGCGGTGATGCTGGTCGACCACAACGTCAAGAGCGTCGCCGCATTGGTCGACCGGGTGCTGGCAATGTATCTCGGCGAGGAAATCGTCACCGGCCGTGCCGACGAGGTGATGCGCAACGAGACGGTGCGCCGGGTTTATCTCGGCGGCGCCATCGAAACCTCGGCGCGCCCCGAAACCAGCTTCAAGGACAAGGTGCCGTTGCTGCAGGTGGAGAATGTCAGCGTCCACTATGGCAAGGCGCAGGCGCTAGAGAAAGTTTCGATCCATATCCACCAGGGCGAGTTCGTCTCCGTCGTCGGCCTCAATGGCGCCGGCAAGACCACGCTGTTCAATACCATTTCGGGCTTCCTTCCCTACACCGGCGAAATCGTCCGCGATGGCGAGAAGCTGCGCGGCACCAGTCCGGCGCGTATCGCTCGAAGCGGCATCGTGCAGTGCCCGGAGTCCCGCGAACTGTTCGGCGAGATGACCGTGCGCGAAAATCTCGATCTCGGCGGGCAGCACCTGTCGACCGAGGACAGGGACAAGCAATTGGCGTGGCTGTTCGAGCTGTTTCCGATTCTGAAGGAGCGTCAAAGCCAGATAGCGCAGACGCTGTCCGGCGGCGAACAACAGATGTTGGCAATCGGCCGCGCGCTGATGATGCAGCCGAAAATCCTGATCCTGGATGAGCCCACGCTTGGGCTCGCGCCGGTCATTCTCGAACTGTTGTCGAAGGCATTGGAAAAATTGCGCCAGACCACTCCAATCACGGTTTTGCTCGGCGAGCAAAACGTGACCTTCGCGCTGCCGCATGCTGATCGGGTGTATGTGCTGGAGCACGCGCGGATCGTCTGGGAAGGCGATCCCGGCCGTTTTGCCGCGGAGGCTGGCGAGGGTTATCTCTGAAAGGGCTATCTTTAAAAGCCTGCATGGCGGGCCTTTCCATCCCCTCTGATTGTATCGGAACGGCTTGCGTGATCCATCTCACATAACCGTTTATTCGATCGGCTTAGTCTCCTTGTCGAACAACAGGAGGCTCACATGCGTAAATTCATTCTGATCACCGCAATGGTTCTGGCATCCGCGACCGCTCACGCTGGTGGGAGCAGAGGCCTTACGCTGGCATCGAACGACGGGGCCGCAACCGCTGAGCCGTCCAAACCGGTCGAGGCCAAATCTGTCGACACCAAGCCTGTCGAGACGCCCGCTTATGTCGAGCGGCCTGCGGTTGTTGATACGAAAACTGAACAACCCGCTGCGGCTGAACAGCCTAAGCCTGCCGACAAAGCTGCCCAGGCGCCCAAGGCCGAGAAGCCGAAGCACCGGCATGAATCGACGGAAGCACGCGTCATATACGAGCTCCATCGGCACGGCATCTATTGGTAAGCCGACCCAACTGCGGGGGTGTGATCGACGTCACGGTCCAATCGATACCGTTTTGGCACTACTTGGCTATCAACAACACGCCGCAACCGCGGCTGATAGGGAGCCGAAAATGATCGCTTTCCGTAGAACGATACGGGCTGGCCTGATGTTGGCATTCGCGGTTTCCTGCTCCGCGCTGTCGTCGACCTCGAGCTTCGCCTTCAGCGCCGAGGCGCAGCAAATGTGCACCGGGGATGCATTTCGTCTCTGCAGTTCGGAGATCCCCGACGTCTCGCGCATCACGGCGTGCATGTTCAAGCAGCGCGCCAACTTGAGCGCCGGTTGCAGGACCGTGATGGATAGGGACTTGGCGCGGCAATCGAGCAAGGTTGCCGCTGAGTGATCCGGGCTCGGCGTTCGGCCAGATTGGCGTACGCCGGCTCTAGCGCCGTCCTTCGTGCTGCCAGTGCGACGTCACGTCAGAACCCGATTTGTTCAGGTGAACGTGCTGATCGATATGGTCGATCCACGACACCGGAATAAAATGATGGTGCTGACCGTCGGGTGAACTCTGTTTGGTAAGCTTGATCCTGTCGGAACCTTCGAGATGATCGACCTTTCCGACCGTCTTCCTGTCCGACGAAATGACATCCATGTGTTCTCTGATTTGCGATGTATCCGGCATTTGTATCTCCTGGCAACGCTCGGAACGCTCCGCCGGTCCGAAAGTTGCGCAATTTCACCGGGGAAACGGAATCGACCGGAAAACGATCCTGCTAGTCCCGGACGGGATTCCATATCGGTGAGCGGCAAATCTCCTCACCGTCTTCATCCGTTACCAGAATTGAGCAGTGCTGATGTCGAAGCTCCGGCCGCAACGAATACAACTCGTTGGCAAGACGGTCCGCTGCATCGGATGCCAAAATGTCGTCCGGCAGATCAAGACCGCTGTGGTCTACGATCGTCCGTTTTCCAATCAGGTCGAAATGATAGCGGGGCATGCCGAGAGAACGCGGCGCCGGGGAAGGTGTTCCAAACGGCAGCCAAGGGTCGTCCTCATTCTTTGGTATCGCGGAGAGGTCAGTTGTCGTCCGTCATCATGAAGACGAGGCCCGTCAATGTCGCGCCAATGCCGAACGTCAGTGCGACGGTACCGACGAATATGGTGAAGCTAATTCCGGGAGTCGCGCTGTGGTTGATCAGGGTCATGATCCCGGAGGGATCGGCAAGCGCCAGGACGAGCGCGAAAGCAAGGCCCATGGCGACGCCCATGGCCGCGTGACCTGCAAGCTTCAGGATTGATGCAAGCCATAAGGTTGGTGTTTTTATGCGCATTGGCCGATCTCGGCGATCACCGGCATAACGCACGGGATTGGCATGCAGTTCCGTGGCGAAGGCGATGGACAACGGATTGGATTGAAGCCTAGACCGCTGGGCGACCAAGCAGCCATCATAACTTTGTGAGTGAATTGCTCGCCCGGGTGAGAGAATTACCCGGTCAAGCATCGATAAAAGCTCAGATGATGATATGAAGTTTTGAATGAAGTTGAGTATTGGGCAAGTCACATGGTCCCGCCGATGAGCATACAAGTCTACGGATTTTGGCGATCGATTGCCTCATTTCGCGTCAGGGTTGCCCTTAGTCTTAAGGGACTACCGTTCGAGGAAATTCCGATCGACATCCTCTCCGGAGAACAGTTCAAGCCGGGTTATGAAGCCGTCAATGTCGAGCGTGTCGTGCCGACGTTCATCCATGACGGCCATTCCGTATTCCAGTCGCTGGCGATTATCGAATATCTTGACGATATCCAGCCCAAGCCGCGGCTAGTTCCGGAGGACGCAAGGGAGCGGGCCTACGCGCGCTCACTGGCACTGATGACGATCGCCGATGTGCATCCCCTGGTGGTGCCCCGTGTCCGCAATCACCTTGCCACGACATTTGGCGCCGACGCCAAGGCGATCGAGGGCTGGGGTAAGCATTGGACGAATGAGGGGCTCGCGACCTATGAGCGGCTTCTCGCCAAGCGTGCCCCGGCTCCTTTTGCATTGGGCGCCGAGCCCGGCCTTGCGGATATCTGCATCGCCGGCCAGGTCGTGGGCGCGCATTTTCTCAAACTCGAGCTGGACGCCTTCCCGGAGGTAGCTCGTTTAGCCGACCGCTGCTTTGAGATCCCGGCTTTCGCGACATCCCATCCGTTCGAGCAGCCGGGGTTTAAGACGGCAAGCGCGCACCACTGAGCTCGCTTGTGCCTCAAATATCGAGGTCGAGCACCCTCGCGGCATTTCCGCCCGCGATCTGGGCCATGGTTGCCTCGTCCATCCCGTGCACCCCGGCGATATGCCCGATTGGGTTATATTCGGCCATGTCGAAGGGGTAGTCGGTGCCCATCACGATACGGTCGGGGCCGAACACGTCGATCATATATGCCAGTTGGTGATAGGTAAAAACCACGGTGTCGAGATAGACCTGCCGCAGATAGGTCGTCGGCGGCAACGGCAACTCGCCATGAGAATCTTGTCGCGCGCCCCAGGCGTGATCGATCCGGCCGGAATAGCCGGGAAGATATCCGCCGCCGTGCACGGCCATCAACTTCAGATCAGGGAAGCGCGCCAGCGTTCCCGAAAAGATCAGGTTGTGAAGCGCGAGCGTCGTCTCCAGCGGATTGCCGAGAACATTGTTGAAATAGAAGTGGGTCAGACGTTCGCCATGGGTGAATCCGTTCGGGTGCATCATGATGAATGCCCCGAGCTGCTCGGCCTTTGCAAAGAACGGGCGGAATTTCGGATCGGACAATTCCTGGCCATCGACATTGGTCAGGATCTCGACGCCCTTCAATTTAAGATCATTCATGATGTAGTCGAGCTCGCGGACCGCGATCTCTGGCTCCTGCAAGGTGACGACGCCGAGCCCCACGAACCGGTCGGGCTTGCGCGAGCAGAATTCCACCACGCCATCGTTGGCAAGGCGATGGGCGGCTTCCGCGATTTTGGGGTCGATCGTGTAGTAACACTGGCCCGGCGCGGGGGCCACGACCTGGATGTCGATGCCCATCTTGTCGAGATCGAACAGCCGGCGGTCGATCGTGGTCATGACTTCGCCGATGTCCTTTTCCTGCTGCGCGTTGACTTCCTTGCTTGCAGCGTCAGAAAAATACGCGAGCGGGATTCGGCTGATATCGACATGCGGTTGCGCCAGCTTGGCGGCCTGGGGAACCACGATGTGGGCGTGAATATCGATGGTGGCGGACGATGGGCGCCGGGCGAGGCCGTCGGCATCGTGGATACGTGCGGCGGTGCGGCCATAGCGATTCTTGCGATCGATCATTTGAGATAACTCTGCTGTTGAGTGTAGTTCGGGGCGTGAGGACGAAGCGAGGCGGCTATTTCCGGCCGTGAGTGGATTTAGGGTCGGTGATGATGGTCTTCTTCAATACTTCGAAAACCGCCGCCGTGTCCTGGTCGCCCAATCCCATCGCCATCGCTTCGGTGTAAACAGGCTGGGTCAGCGTAAACATTGGCGTTGCGCAGCCGACGTCATCGGCAAACTCGGCGATGATCGCCATGTCCTTTTTCCAGGTCGAGACTTTCATGGTGGCGGGTTCATAAACGCCTTCGACCATCATCGGCGCGCGCATCTGAAACATCCGCGAGCCGCCGGCGCCGGGGCCCACCATGTCGACCACCATTTTCGGATCGAGCCCGGCGCGCTCCGCCAGCACCATCGCTTCGGCAGTGGCGACGTTGTGAATCGCGACCAGATGATTGGCGATGAATTTCATCCGGCTGCCATTGCCGAACGCGCCCAGATCGGCGCTTTGCTTGGCGAAGTCGGCGAACAGTTCCGTGCATCGTGCGATGGCATCGCTGTCCCCGCTGGCATAAACCACGAGATCGCGTACCTTTGCCTGCGCGCCGGTCCCGCTCAGGGGGCAATCCAGTGCGATATGGCCAGCTTTCTTCAAAATGGCTTCGAAGTGAAGTTTGTCGGCGATGGTGAGCGTGCTGAGTTCGACCACGATCCGCGGAGACTGACCGGAATTGGCGATGGCCTGTGCGACATCCGCGACCGCCGCGGGACTGGGGAGGCTGGTCATGATAATGGGCGTGTCGCGTGCGACCCGACCCACGTCATCGGCGATGGTGACGTGGGCTTGCGCCAGCTCGGCCCGTCGCGCGGCGTCGATATCGAAGCCGATGACGTGCCATCCGCGCTCGGCGAGGTTGCGGGCAATCGCGCTTCCCATGATGCCGAGGCCCACGATTCCAACGGTCTTGTTCATGAAAATCTCCTGCCGGTTGAACGGGAGTTGCGAAGTAAACGCGGCTGCGCCTTGAATAACTAGTGATCAAGCGATAAACAAGCGGAAGGTCGCGTCAGTCGATTTCGTTGCAGTGCAATGCAACTTGCTGTGAAAGGGAGGCGCGTGATGAAGGTTACCGGCTTCAACCACCTGTCGATCGGCACCCAGAATCTCGCGGAGTCGGTGAAATTCTACGAGACCGTGTTGGGCATGCAGACCATTCCCAGCTACAATTTCGGCTTCAAGACAAAATATCTCCGTTGCGGCGATCTGCAATTGCACATCTTTGAGCTGGAAGATCAGGTTCCGTTCTACCAGCACTTTGCAGTGGACGTGGATGACTTTCATGCCGCCTACGACGCCGCCAAGGCAATGGGCGCGCTGGACTCGACGGCATTTCGCAACCCGGTGAACGAACTTCCGGACGGCTGCGTTCAGATGTATTTGCGCGATCCCGCGGGGAATTTGATCGAGATCGACTGGCCTGACGTCGAGACGCTCGATCGCTCGCGAATTCCCGAGATGAAGCTGTTGACCGAATTCGCCGAACAGAACGAAGAGGGGCTGGCCGCGTCACTGTATCTCGATCGGCCCCATCTCAAGACCGCACGACGGGCGCGATAGCGAGGAATTCGCAAATGGCAGGTGTTGGTCGGAAGCCAGATGCAAGCCCGCCCTTGGGGCCGGAGCCGGACGACCGCGCCTATACGGCCATGATTGGCCGTGCCGATGCGCTTATTCCGCAACTGCGCGATCGTGCGCCCCGGACGGAGGAACTGCGGCGTCTGCCGCCGGAGACCGAACGCGATTTGCATGAGGCCGGCTTGTTCAGGATCGTGCAGCCGAAGCGCGTGGGCGGCTCCGAATTCGATTATGTCGCACTGGTCGATTGCGCGGATGCACTCGGGCAGGGCGACGCGTCGGTGGCCTGGAATTTCGCCAACCTCGCGAGCCATCACTGGATGCTGGGCATGTTCGACAAACGCGCTCAGGATCTGGTTTGGAACAAGGACGCCAACGCCCTGATTGCATCCTCCTTCATCTTTCCGGCCGGTCGCGCCAGAAAGGTCGATGGCGGATATGTGCTGCGCGGCAATTGGCCGTTCTCGTCGGGGGTCGATTCCTGCGAATGGAATATGCTTGCCAGCGTTGTTTCATCCGATGATGAAGCCGACGGGATCGAATACCGGATCTTTCTGCTCAACAGGAGTGACTACAAAATCAACGATACCTGGAACGCGGCTGGATTGAGAGGAACCGGGTCGAACGATGTCGAAGTCGACGATGCGTTTGTTGCCGAGCCGATGACGCTGGCTGTGAGCGATCTCGACGGCGGCCCGACGCCGGGGAGTGCCGTCAATCCGAATGTGCTTTATGCGCTCCCGGTGTTCTCGCTGTTTCCTTATGTGCTTTCCGGCGTGGCCCTGGGAAACGCGCAAGCTTGTCTGGACGATTACGTCGATATCGCGCGGCATCGGGCATCGACCTACAATCGCGCCAAGATCGGCGACCTTCAGAGCACGCAGATCAAGATCGCGGAGGCTTCGGCCAAAATCGACGCGGCCCGCCTCATCATGCGCTCGACATGCATGGACGCCATGGCCGACGCAAGGCGCGGCCACGTTCCGGACACGGCCGTCAAAACCAGATTACGCCGCGATGGTGCTTTTTCCGTCAATCTCTGCACGGAAGCCGTATCGCTGCTATTTGCGGCGAGCGGCGCGCGAGGCTTGTACATGACTGGGGCGTTGCAGCGGCAGTTTCGCGATGCCCACGCCATCAACTCGCACCTTGCGTTCAATTTCGATGCGGCCGGCACCAATTACGGGCGCGTCGCGCTTGGCCTGCCGTCCGAAAACCTGACGCTCTGAGATATCAGGATGAATGACGCCTCGAAGCATCCAATCGATCCGGATCCAGCCAACGAACTGGCCAGCGACAGTTCATCGATCGATCCCAGGGATTTTCGCAACGCGCTGGGCACGTATGCGACAGGGGTTACCATCATCACGGCCATCGCGCCTGACGGAAAGCCCTATGGACTGACCTGCAACTCGTTCGCCTCGGTGTCGCTGAACCCGCCGCTGGTGCTTTGGAGCCTGGGAATGTTTTCGCAAGGGTTGAGCATTTTCCAGAACGCCAGCCATTTCACGGTCAATGTGCTTGGCGCATCGCAGCAAGCCCTTGCGAACAAATTCGCAAAATCCTCGGAAGACAAGTTCGCCGGGGTCGTATGGACGCCGGGGCTTGGCAGCGCGCCGATCCTCGCCGACAGCGTTGCAAATTTTCAATGCCGCGCGGCCAACCGGTATTATGGCGGCGACCACGTCATTTTCTTGGGGGCGGTCGAAGCCTACGCCTATAATCGGCAAGAGCCGCTGCTGTTTGCTCGCGGCGGTTACGGCCGATTTCTCAACGCCAATGAGAGTTCAGGGACCAACAAGTCTTCATGAGCAAGAAAGCATCGCCCAAGCGCGCGCGCGTGAAGCAGAAGCGGCTGTCTCCGGACGATCGCCGCAGGGAATTCGTCGCCAAGGCGACCGAATTCTTTTCGGAACAAGGATTTGGCGGCGGTACGCGCGATCTGGCGCGCCGGCTCGGCGTGACCCAGCCGCTGCTATATCGCTACTTTCCAAGCAAGGACGACCTGATCAAGGAAGTCTATCGTACAGTCTATCTGGAACCGCTCGATACCGGCTGGGAGAAGCTGCTTACCGACCGTTCCCGGCCGATCCGCGATCGGTTGCAGGAATTCTACGGCGCATATACCAATGTGATCTTCACCCGCAAATGGCTTCGGATCTATCTTTACTCGGGCTTGAAGGGGCTCGACATCAACCGATGGTATGTCGGCGTGGTGCAGGACGAGATTCTGACACGCATCATCAGGGAATGCCGCCATGAAGCGGGGCTTCCGGTGCAAAACAAGCCGACCGCAGCCGAGCTTGAAATGGCGTGGGTGTTTCATAGCGGAATTTTTTATTACGGGGTTCGCAAATACATCTATGAGTCTCCCGTACTCGAGGACAAGGAACAGATGATCAGCGACGCGCTGGACGCTTTTCTGGCGGGCTTCGAACGGATTTTTGGAGGCACCACCGGCACGCGGCGGGTGCCGGTGAAGGTGGTCGGATAAGCTGTCTCGGATGATCTCGGCGCCGAGTGTGCGGTTTCTGCTTCCGATTATGATTTCGACATTTCGGCGCGGTACCAGTCGCCGATCTCGCTGGCGGTCATCAGGGCGACGCCATCATGGCCGAGGACATAATCGAGCAGCGCTTCCAGATATTTGATGCGATGCGGGACGCCGGTAATGTAGGGATGAATCGAGATCGCCATGATCCGGGCATTGGTTGCACCCTCGAGGTACAACCGGTCGAACTGATCGGTGCAGCGCTTCAAGAACTGCTCGGAAGGAAGATGCTGCAGCGCATGGATGACGATATCGTTGGTCTCCACCGAGTACGGGACCGTCGTCATGACGCCGTGAGGTGTTGCGATATCCTGCGGAAGATCGTCGACCACCCAGTCCGCCAAATATTCGATGCCGTTGAGGCGTAAGAGATCGATGGTTTCCTCGGTTTCCGTTAGGCCCGGACTTTCCCACGATCTCGGCGGCTTGCCTGTGAATTTCGCGATGGTCTCGACGGATCGCCTGATCGCATCGGCCTGGTTATCCAGTTTGTGCATGGGGCCTTGAAGGAATCCGTGCCCCATGAATTCAAAGCCGGCTTCGCGTGCGGCCGAAGCGACACGAGGGTAGGAATTGCAGACGTTCGCGTTCAGGGCCAAGGTCACCGGCATACTGCGATCGGTCAGCGCCTTGAACTGGCGCCAGAAGCCGGCGCGCATTCCGTATTCGTGCCAGGACCAGTTGGGCACATCAGGCAACAGCGGCTGACCCATGGGCGGGCTCAACACGGTTCGCGGCATCGCGTTTTCGATCCGCCACTCCTCGACGTTGAGGATGACCCAGACCGCAAGCTTCTTGCCGTCCGGCAGCCTCAGTCTCGGGCGGTCGACCTGCGCCTGGTAGGGGATACGATCGCTAAGAGCCACGGTGTGCCTTCTCAAGTTGGCCGCGGATTACTCCGCGGCTTTGGACCGGTTTGAAGTGCCTGCGTTAACCCGCGGCATGACCTTTTCCGCCATCAGAATCATGGACTGGCGTCCAAGCTCGGGATCTTTCCAGTCCTTGCCTGCATACAATAGCGTGCCGAACTCGCCAACTTCCTCCTGGAAAGCCAGCAACTGATCCGCAACGCCGTCCGGCGTTCCATGGATGATCAGCCTGTCGCAGATCATTTCGAGCGTCACTTCATCGTCAGGCTGATCGCGGCGCGTTTTAAACAGCTCGATACGGCCATTCCTTTTCAGCTTGGTGAACAGCGAACGATAGTAGTAGACGTAAGGCCCATCCGGATCGGTGGCGTAGGCTTTTGCGGTCGCTGCGTCCTTGGCGACAAAGATACTCTTCGCGACGCGCCAGTTCGCAGGATCGGCAGCGCGACCGCCGCGCTCGCAGCCCTCGACATATCTAGGCCAGTGGCTTTTTACCCAGGCTGGCATCAGGAAATTCGCCGAAATCGGGTCCCAGCCGCGCGCGGCCGCCTCGGTGACGCCTTTTGAGAAAGGCGCGACGGCGGTCACGACGATGGGCGGATGCGGCCGTTGTAGCGGCCGTGCGATGTATCCCTGGCCGATGTCTTCCATCAGGGTCTTTTGCGTCGAGATGTTCCAGTATTTTCCCCGGAAATTGTAGGGCGGCTCGCCGGCCCAGATATCCAGGACCTGATTGATCGCCTCCAGAAACATCTCGTTGCGGTTGGCATCGAGATTGCCGAACAATTCCGCGTCCGATAGAAGGCCGCCGGGACTGATCCCGAAAATCAAACGGCCATCGAGCATGTGATCGAGCATCGCCATGCTGGCGGCAAGGGCGGCCGGATGGGTGTTCGGCATGTTGATCGTGCCGGTTCCTAACCGGAGCTGCTTGGTAGCGGCGGCCACCCACGCGATGAACGCGATACAAGAGGTAATGTTCTCGGCCTTGTCTGTCGCATGCTCGCCGACATAGGCCTCGGTAAACCCCAACTCGTCGGCCAGCAGGAAGGCTTCACGGTCTTCTTTCAGGGATAGCCGCCAATCCTTGTCGAGAGGATGGATCGGCATTGTAAAGAATCCCAGGTTCATTACCTGCTCCTCCCGGCGTCAATTCTAGTGAGCACCGAACCGTGCGTCGTTCAGGTCATTATGACTAGTCCGAAAGTCGAGTCACTCGAAATAATCGGTCGATAAACAAACTTGACCTTTGGTGGTCGCGGCCGTCTAATCTCAACAAAATATAACCAAAATCCGGCCGGGGAGGTCACGCTGATGAAAGCCTCGGCTTTCAGCTACGCACGCGCAACCAGTGTTGAAAACGCATTGGAGTTGCTGGTCACGCACGGTGACGGGGCGAAGGTGCTTTCGGGTGGCCAGAGCCTGATGCCCGCGATGAATCTGCGTTTGATTTCTCCGGAACTCCTGGTCGATATCGGCGGGATCGCCGAACTGCGGGGAATCGAGCTAAGGGGCGATATCCTTCACATCGGCGCGCTAGCGCGCCATGTCGATCTCGCAAGATCGCCTGAAATCGCCGCGCACGCGCCGCTATTGACTGAAGCGATTGCCCATGTCGCGCATCCTGCGATCCGCAACAAGGGCACCCTTGGCGGCAGCCTAGCTCACGCTGATCCCGCTTCCGAATTGCCAGCCTGTATGGTGGCGCTGGCTGCGACTATCATCATCAGCGGTCCGGCCGGCGAGCGGCGAATGGCGGCGGCGGAATTCTTCACCGGAATTTATGAGACGGCGCTGTCGGCACAAGAATTATTGGTCGCCGTTGAATTGCCGGTCGCGCGGAAACATTCCGCGCATTTCTTTCACGAATTCGCGCGCCGGCATGGCGACTACGCCATCGTCGGCGTGGCGGCACAGGCGATCGTGGAAGGTAGCGTCTTCGCGGAACTGCGCATCGCATTCTTTGCCGTCGGCGATCGGCCGGTATTGGCGAGGGCGGCTGCGAGACTGATCAACGTCGCCGTCACACCTGCGGTGTTGTCCGACGTATCGGCAGCCCTGTATGAAGAACTCGATCCCCACGAAGATCAGCAAGCGTCCGCTGCCATGCGCCGGCATCTTGCAAAAGTGCTGCTGGTTCGTTGTGTGGCTACGCTGCTCGGCCGCCCTGATCTCACCGCCGGAGGACCGGCGTGACGGCCCATGTGCCAATCTCGCTTGACGTTAACGGTGAGCGGATCGAGGCGAATGTGTTGCCGCGTCTCAATCTCGCGGACTTCCTGCGGGAGCATTTGCAACTGACGGGGACGCATGTCGGTTGCGAGCATGGGGTTTGCGGCGCGTGCACGGTGCGCGTCAACGGAGATATCGTTCGGTCCTGCCTGATGCTGGCGGTGCAGACGCACAGCGCTTCCGTCGAAACCATCGAAGGATTGTCCGACAGCGGCGAAATCGCCGATCTGCAGGCCGCCTTTCGCAATCGCAACGCCTTGCAATGCGGCTTCTGCACGCCGGGAATGCTGATGGCGGCGCAGGATTTGTTGAAGCAGCATCCCGAACCGGATCGGGAGCAAATCCGCGAACATCTTTCCGGTAACTACTGCCGCTGCACCGGCTACCAGGCGATCATCGATGCGGTTGCGGCCACGGCGCAAGCGCGCATGGGCCGCACCCCATGACCGCGGCATCCGCAAATCCCGATGTTCTCTCGGTACTGGACCGGCCGAACTCCTACATCGGCAAGGTGGTCCCACGCCCCAACCTTGAACGGCTGATGCAGGGACGCGGGCTTTACGTCAGCGACATGGTGCTGCCCCGCATGGCGCATGTGGTGTTCCTGCGTTCGCCCCATGCCCATGCGAAAATAATGAAGATCGCTACCGATGCGGCGAAGCAGTCGCCGGGCGTCATCGCCGTCGCGACGGGCCGCGAGCTTGCGGCCGTCATCACGCCGTGGGTCGGCGTGTTGTCGCATATGAAGGGCCTAAAATCTGCGCCGCAGCATGCGATCGCAATCGACCATGTCTGCTGGCAGGGCGAAGCCGTGGCGGCCATTGTTGCGACAAGCCGTGCCGTCGCCGAGGATGCGGCAGAACTCGTTTCGGTTGAATATGAAGAACTGGACGCGGTGACGGATATGCGCACCGCGCTCGATCCGGAAACCCCGGTGATTCATGCTTCGCTTGGCGACAACCTCGCCTTCGAGCGGAATCTCGATGCGGGTGCCGTCGACCAGGCGTTTGCCGCCTCCGACGAGGTGGTGGAAGTGGATTTTGTCTTTGGGCGCCACACCGGCGTGACGCTGGAGCCGCGCGCGGTGGTGGCTGACTGGAATGCCGCCGAAGCGAGGCTGACCATCTACCAGGGCACGCAGGCGCCGCACATGGTGCAGAACATCGCGGCGCTTCACCTCGGGCTTGAGGAGTCGCAGGTTCGCGTGGTCTGCAAGGACGTCGGCGGCTCGTTCGGCATCAAGGTCCATATCTACGCCGACGAAATGGCGACTTATGCATTGTCAAAATTGCTGCGCCGGCCGATCAAATACGTCGCGGACCGGGTCGAAAGCTTCAACACCGATATTCATGCCCGCGACCATCGCTGCAAGGGGCGGATCGGCGTCAAGCGCGACGGGACGATCACGGCGTTCGAGATCGACGATCTCACCGGCATCGGTCCCTATTCGATGTATCCGCGCACCAGCGCCATCGAGGCCAATCAGATCGTCAATCTGATCGGCGGCCCCTATGTCACGAGGAACTATCGTGCACGCGCCCGAGTCGTCTTTCAGAATAAAAACGTGATGTGCCAGTATCGCGGCGTCGGCCATCCGGTCGCGTGTTCGGTGACGGAAGGGCTGGTCGATCTGGCGGCATCTAAAATCGGCATGGATCCGGTCGAGATTCGCCGCCGCAATCTCATTTCCGATGACGCCTATCCCTGCGCCTCAGCCTCCGGTCTGAAGTTCGAGCTATTGTCGCATCACGCTGCGATGAACAAGCTGGTGGCGATGATGGGGTATGACGCGCTGCGCGCCGAACAGGCAGCATTGCGCAAGAAAAACATTCATCGCGGCATCGGCATCGCCAGTTTCATTGAGGTTACCAATCCGAGTGCGGCGTTTTATGGCGTCGGCGGCGCCCGTATCTCGTCGCAGGATGGCGTTGCCGTGCGGCTGGATGCCACGGGTTCGGTGATCTGCCAGACCAGCATCACCGAGCAGGGGCAGGGCTCGGAATCCCTCACGGCCCAGATCGTCGGCAGCGTGCTCGGCGTCTCGATGGAGCGCGTGCGCGTCATCCTTGGCGATACCGATAACACGCCCTATGGCGGCGGCACCTGGGCCTCGCGCGGCGCAGGGATCGGCGGCGAGGCCGCGCTTCAGGCGGCGAAGGTGCTGCGCAATAACATCCTGGATGTCGCGGCGGCGATCCTGCAAACCTCACCTGCCGAACTCGACATCGTCAACAATGCAATTGTGAACGCTGATGACGGAGCCTCGCGCATCGAACTGAATGAACTGGCGCGGATCGTCTATTTCCGGCCGGATACGCTGCCGCCGGGTATTCAACCCGAGTTGATGGCGACGCGCCACTTCGTGCCTCGCGAATATCCGTTCGCCTTCACCAATGGTGTTCAGGCATCGTGGCTTGAAGTCGATACCGACACCGGCTTTGTCAAGCTGCTCAGGCATTGGGTGGTCGAGGACTGCGGCACCATCATCAATCCACAACTGGTCGACGAGCAAATCCGGGGCGGCGTCGTGCAAGGCTTAGGTGCAGCGCTGTTCGAGAAATGCATCTACGATGAGCGTGGTCAACTGACCAACGCCAATATGGCCGATTATCTGGTTCCGATGTCCAGTGAAATGCCTGATATTGACGTAGGGCACGTGGTGTCGCCTACATTGGAGACGGAATTGGGTGCAAAAGGCGCCGGCGAGGCCGGCACGGCGGGAGCCGCCGCAGCGGTGGCCAACGCGGTGAACGATGCGCTCCGGCCGTTTGGCGCCATTATTACCGAGATTCCGTTGACGCCGCAGATTATCTTGACGGCGCTGGGACGAATTTGAGCAAGGACGAGCCGGCAAAACCGCATATACTGATTCCAAGAATATAAGATCCAGGGGAGGTTCCATGACCGAGAAGACCACGAACTCCGCATCGATTTCCCGTCGCCGTCTGCTGGCGACGGCCAGCGCAGGCGCAGCCATGCTTGGGCTGACCTCAAGCGCTGGCGCTCAACAGCCGCCGATCAAAATCGGCATGAGTATGGCTCAAACCGGCGGTCTCGCGGGCGGCGGCAAGGCCTCGCTGCTCGGCATCGAGATCTGGCGGGATGATGTCAACGCCAAGGGTGGCCTGCTCGGCCGCAAGGTCGAACTTGTCGTCTATGACGACAAGTCGAGCGCTTCAGAAACTCCGGCGATCTACTCCAAGCTGCTGGACGTCGACAAGGTCGATCTCCTGTTCGCGCCCTACGCAACCGTGCCAACGGCGCCGCTCATGCCGCTCGTCAAATCGCGCGGCCTGTTGCTGATCGGTAACTTCTCGTTCCAGGTCAACAGCAAGGTCGGCCACGACATGTGGTTCAACAATGCGCCGTGGGGGCCGCCCGACAGCTGGGCGGCATCGTTCCTCGGACTGGGCCAGAAGGCCGGCGGCAAAACCGTTGCGCTTCTCGCAGCAGACCAGGAATTCGCCCAGAATCTGGCGCTGACCGCGAGGGATGTCGCAAAGCGGTTCAACATGCCGATCGTCTTCGACCAGGCCTATCCGCCAAGCACGGTGGAATTCTCCAGCATCATCCGCGCGCTCAAGGCCGCCAAGCCTGACGTCGTCTATGTCGCGTCCTATCCGCCGGATTCCGCTGGAATTTTGCGCGCCGTGAACGAGATCGGGATCGGAGACAGTGTCAAGATTTTCGGCGGCGGCATGGTTGGCCTGCAATTCGGCACGGTAATGGAAAGCCTGGGCTCGCTGCTCAACGGCGTCGTCAACTACAATTCATGGCTCCCGGAACCGAGCATGTATTACGACGGGACCAAGGCGTTCTTCGAGACCTACGCGAAACGGGCCGTTGAAGCCAAGGTCGATCCGCTGGGCTATTATCTTGCGCCATTCGGCTACGCCAGCGGTCAACTCGTCGAGCAGGCCATCAAGGCGGTGGGATCGCTCGACCAGAAGGCCATCGCAAAGTATCTGCGCGAAAACGAGCACAAGACCATCGTTGGTCCGATCGCGTTTTCGGCGGACGGCGAGCGCAAGGAAACCGCGACGCTGCAGGCGCAATTCCGCGGTGTCGTGGACAAGAACATCGAGCAGTTCCGCACCCCGGGCAAACAGGTGATCCTGTTCCCGGAGAAGTTCAAGTCTGGCGATCTGATCAGTCCCTTTGAGGTTGCCCGAACGTAGACCTCGCGGTTTTTTCTGGACCATGGCGCGGCTGCCCGGGATCGGGGCAAATGATCCCGGGCAAACGAATTGGATGACCCGGCGTGTGCGACCGGGGAAGCGGTGACCCAAGGGCGGGTCAAGGGGGACCTCAATTGTTTTCAATGGACCTGCTGCTCGATGCGGTGGTGATTGGTGTACTGCTCGGCTGCTTCTATGCGGCCGTAAGCCTTGGGTTGTCGGTCGCGTTCGGCCTGCTCGACGTTCCCCACGTCGCGCATCCGGCCTTTCTGGTAATGGCGTCCTACGCCGTATATTTCCTCAACGATCGCTTTGGGATCGACCCGCTGCTGGCAGGGCTGTTGATCACGCCGCTGCTCTTCGTCTTCGGCCTTGCCACCTACCGCCTGTACTACGAGACATTCGAAAAGCGCGGCAGCGACGCCGGCGTGCGTGGCATCGCGTTCTTCTTCGGCATCGCTTTCATCATCGAAGTACTCATCATTTTGCAATTCGGCGTG
>JAQGKC010000369.1 GCA_028290305.1 Bradyrhizobium sp. | reverse complement strand
GGCGATGCTGGCATTCATCAGTCCGGGGACCGGCTCGTTCGATTTTGCTTCCTTGTAGTAGGTCAGCCCCTGAACGAGAGAACTGGCACAATTTCCGACCCCTACAATTCCAATGCGTATCTTGAGGGGCGGAAGATGGGGCGCGTGCATGACAAACCTGCCGATCTACAAAAGCTAAGTTCGATGTCGCGAACGTATGATGATGGTGTTCGTTCCTGAGTAGATCGTCGCAACGATCATCATTGGCTGCGGACAGTGAAAAAATTTCGAATCATCTAACCTATGCTAATTGGCCGATGGGCTGACTGGCGACGATTGCGTTGCTTCCGGTTGAGGAAGAAGAAGATGATGATGATGATACTGTTGTCGTATTGCCCACATCGCGAGCGGGCCGTCCTATT
Source organism: Bradyrhizobium sp. (assembly GCA_028290305.1). The sequence continues at coordinate 3,240 of JAQGKC010000369.1, read as the reverse complement.
CATCTGATGGAGGTTAGGCTGTCCGCGCAAAGAGAGCGGCCGTCGCCACACTTGCGACACCGGTAGCGCCGGCGGAAACGCCGAGATGCTTCGCTCGAATGCGGTGACCTTGTCTGCCTCACCACCTCCTAGAGACTTCGTGGCGGTGGGCAAACTCGGTTCCTTAGGGAACTTTTGTCCATTCGACAAAACATCCATTGATCGGAACGGCGCTTTGACTGAGGCGTTCGTCTTTGGGGCTGCCAGTCAGAGGAGATGGACATGAGAAAACTGACACTGACATTGGTCGCCGGCGCCAGTGCCCTCATAGCGTCGAGCGCTTACGCTGCCGACGAATTTCAAATCGGAGATAGCTCGCCTCTGCTCCACCAGGCACGGCTGGTTTGTAACGACTCCGGCCAATGCTGGCATACCCGTGGCGATCGTCGCGTGATCATCGGGAACGACTACTCCTACGGACCTCGGAGATACGACTACGATTATGACCGCGGCTACTATCGCGGGCCGGGCGTCGGGGTTCATGGGCCGGGCTTCAGCTTCGGTATCGGTCCAGAGTGGTAGCGCCTTCCTGGAATCGGTGGTTTCAGGGAACGTGAAGGGCGTTTAGCGGACTGACGCCGCCGAGCCAGCAGGACTCGGCGGCGTCGCGGGGCAAGAACTACTTTTTGATCGATTCTCAAGGGGCCGACCCGGTTCCCAAAGACGGCTGCAAGATTTCAGCGGGTGGGCCCGAATGATGCATTGCTTCCCCGTGCCAGACTTATCTATTGCTCGTCGCGGGTTTCGCTCGGTCCCATTCGTCGAGCGAGTTCAATGCGGCATCGATCTGCGCCAGGAGGTGCTCGATTTCGTCACGCTCGTGCGAGCCCGGGCCTTGCTCCAGCCGTTCCAACAGCTTCTGCTTTCGAGCGAGGAGGTTTCCGACGGTCGTCATCGGATGATCCTGTCGGCTTTGGCTCGGGCCAATTTCGAGTTGAATTTCGCCGAATTCAAAGCCCTTCGTGCCGCGTGCCTGACAAACAACAAATGGTTCAAGATAATGGGGCAACCAGATTCGACCGAACCGTGAGAACGTTTAACGCAGGCACCCTCGGCTTCGTTCCTCTCTGCCCTGGTCGAAATGCTGATCCGAAACAACGTCCTGCGCGAAGTCCTCTGTCCGGACCGACGATTTGCGTTCTGATCGATCCCTGGGAGCGTCTCAGAGAGCTAGGGGACCGTATTGCCCGGCCAAACGTTAAGCGTTGAGAGAGCCTGGAACTGTTGCGGCTCTTCGGTTGGAAACGACTACTGAACTATGGAGAGTTATCATGCCAGAGCGACGAACAGTGCAGAAGGCCAGAAAGGACAAACGCGCGGGCAAGTCGCCAACGACCCAGGCGGGTGAATTCGTGCATGAGGAGATTCGCAAAGTTCGCCGCGGTCAACATGGAGCGAGATCGCCACAGCAGGCGATTGCCATCGGCCTGTCAAAAGCGAGGCGCGCAGGCGTTGCGCTCCGTCCGCCCGGGAAAGGCAAAGCCAAGGCAAGTACTCGCAAGAGCGCCGAATATGCCTACGAGGCCGGCCAGGGCAAGCGAAAGCCGCGCCGGCGGCCGCGCGTCGCGCGTGCCGTGTCGCGGGTCCTCAAGCGTGAGCCACGCAGCACGGCATCGCGCGCGGCGCTATCGAAACAAGCACGCAGCGCCGCCTTGCATCGCACTGCCTCCGCCCGCTCCGCCGCAGCGCGCAAGGCAGCAAAAACGAAAGGCTCCGCGACCCGCTCCGCTGCAGCCAAAAAGGCAGCCCGGACCAGAGCGCGTCACCGCCGATAAACGTGATCTGCAAAGCCGGCGGGAACAGGTCATCGGTGCTGGCGCGCTATGGGACCATCCAATCACCCATCATGCGACCGTCAGCACGACCTTGCCGACTGAATGACCTCGTTCGACGAACGCAAGCGCTTCGGCGGCGCCGTCGAGAGAAAAGGTGTTCTGAAGATGGGGTTTCACCTTTCCCGATACGACCAGGCCTGCGATCTCGGTCAATTCATCGCCATCGGCTTCGACAGTGTAGCGCATCGCGCGCACGCCAAATTCCTGGGCCTTGTCCTGCGAGGGATCGGTCAATGTCGAAACCAGCACGCCTCCCTTCTTCAGCAATGGCCAGGAACGTTCCCGCGTTTCGCCGTCGATCAGGTCGAACACCATGTCGAGGTCCGATGCTTGATCCTCAAACCGCTGTTTCCTGTAGTCGATGACGACGTCGGCTCCGAGTGAGCGGGCGAATTCCACATTGTCGGTCGATACCGTTGTCAGGACGCGGGCGCCCTTGGCTTTCGCGAACTGGATAGCAAAATGCCCGACGCCACCGGAGCCGCCGTGAATGAGAACGGATTGACCGGCCTTTAGCCGCCCGTGCCTGAACAAGCCTTGCCAAGCCGTCTGTCCGGCCAGCGGAATAGCCGTCGCATGTGGATGATCGATCGCGGCCGGCTTTGTAGCGAGCGCACCCTCATCGAGCACAACCTTTTCGGCGTACCCGCCGCCATAGATTGCAACCATGCCGAACACTTCGTCTCCAATCTTGAACTTGGTGGCCTGGGCGCCGCATTTTTCGACCACACCGGAAACGTCCCGCCCCAGCGTGTACGGCAGCCGATCGTCCCTCACCGCCGGATACTTGCCCGACCTTATCTTGAAGTCGACCGGATTAACGCTTGCCGCGCGCACGGAGACGAATACCTGTCGCGCATCCGGCAACGAGGGCTCGAGATCGTCGGCCTGAAGGACTTCCTGTCCGCCGAACCGGTGAATACGTATCTTTCGGACTTTGCTCATTTTTGCAGCCTCCTGAGATCAAGAACTCAACGGTGCCGGCACGATGGTGTTCCTGCGTGCGGCCGTCATGCAGTCGAGGGCCACCTCGCTCAAGCGCGCGACCTTTCATCTCGGCCCGACCATGAATCTTGGTTCCCAAGCTGCCCTCGTCGCTGGTCGCATCGATTGGAACTCTCGGGACAAACGCGTTCAGCCCGCGCGGCTGGATCAAAGCGATCAGCGGACCCGACGCAAAATTCTTACCGCAATTTTCTCGATTTCTGCCGGGCGAAGCGCTCGATCAATCGGCTGAGCTGCGGTTTGCGCACCAATCGTGCTGCCTCACGGATCGGCAGCCAGATCGCCTGCCGCTGCCCACGCTCGGGCCATCGCTTTTTCTGCTGCTTAACCTTGAACGGAAACAGCCTGACGTCGCAGGCGA
>JAQGKC010000356.1 GCA_028290305.1 Bradyrhizobium sp. | reverse complement strand
GACGCCGACGGCGGGAATGCCGCGGACACGGATCGTATTCGTTGCCGAGATCGGCGTCCTGTCGAGCGCCGAGATCGACAGGATCATGCAAGGATGCATCGAAGCTGGGACGAAGTGAAGGAGCGCGTTCTGGCCGCGATGCTCTTCCGGGACTGCATGGATGTCTCTTCGTGGCACTTTGCGGAGTTGAGCAAATCAGTAAACGGCCGCTTCGCGCCAGAACCGGCCGTTCCCGAGAAGTCAGCTTTTGGACCCCCGTCGGACATGGCCCTGATTCCGGCGTATTAGCGGTAGGCGCGCCGATCAAGCCTGCTTTCGGTCAGCCCCGTCAATGTACTAGAATTGTCGCTCCTGCTCATTCGAAGGCGACGTAAATGGCAATTCATGCTCCCTCGTGTAGCCGTTTCCGCTTCGCGGTTGCGGTACTTTCGGCGGTCTGTGCGTTTCATCCCGTCGTGCATGCGGCGTCGACGGTGCCCGACAGAGTGTCTCTCAGCGAGTCGACGATTACGTGGAGCACTGTCAAGTACGCGACCAATGCGGAGAACGGGTTCGTCAGCGGGTCGCTCGACAAGAAGACCATCCTCGATCGCACTTTCAAGACCCACGTGATCGAAAATCGTTATCTGAAGGCAACGCTCCTGCCCGAATTTGGCGGGCGCATTCTTTCCATCATTTACAAGCCGACCGGCCATGAACAACTTTATCGCACGGAAGTAGGCGTGCCTTACGGGATCAAGGGCGGCATTTTTTATTACGACTGGCTGATAGTGTATGGCGGCATCTTCCCCACGTTCCCGGATGCCGAGCACGGCAAGGCGTGGCTGAAGCCGTGGGATTTCAAGGTAGTGAAGGCGAGTGCCGGCGAAGTGACGGTGTCGATGTCGCTTAGGGACGATTTTGAGTATTCTGCGGCACCGGGCAAGTTCAGGAGGGGCACGACGGGCATCGAGGCGACTTACTATGTCACGATGAAAGCCGATCGCGCCGCGCTCGACGCGCGCGTGGTGCTGAAAAATCCGCAACGTAAGACGATCCAGTACGAATACTGGACCTGCACGACGCTCGCGCCGGGATCCGACCCGAAACATCCCAAAGCTACCGGCGGCGCCGAAATCATCGCGCCGATCGAAGCCTACCGCACGCCCGGCTGGTCGAGTAATCTGTCCGACGGCGACGAGAGCTTGGGTCCGGGCAAGAGCCGTTTCGAAAAACTGCGCTACTTCAAGAACTGGCCGACGATGGGCATCGCTTACGCGGCGCCCGACATGCTGGGCGGGAATTTCTGGGGCGTGATCAACCACGATAACGAAGAGGGGATCATCCGCATCGCAGACAATACCGTCACGCCGGGCCTGAAAATGTGGACTTGGGGATTTCCGTCGTTTACGAACGAAACTGACGCACGCAAAGACCCGAACGAACAGCGGCCTTACATCGAATTGTGGGCGGGCGTGTCGGACGAGTTTTTCCACAGCGCCAAGTTTCCCGCACTGAGCGAAGTGTCGATCCTAGAAACCTACAGCCCGACCGTCGGCATGAGCAACGTGACGCATGCGAACAAGAACATCCTGATCAATCTCTCGGCCGAGGCGTCCGGCGTCAATCTTCAGTTTTTCAGTGTCGAGCCGGCCTCGCCGTTGCGCGTAATGTTGAAACGCGGTGACGCCGTATTGTTCAACGACGCCGTGAAAGCCGACCCGAAAAACGGAAATCGCATTTCCGCGACAATTCCTGCTGGCGGCAGCGGCGAACAGATACAGCTGACGATCAGGACCGAGGAAGGTAAAGAGCTGATCGCGGCCGAGACAAAAATAAAATAACTTCTTGCCGACCGCGAGCAATTGGCCAGGTTGCCCCTCGCGCTGCTGGACAAAATCCCGGCGCGAGAATTGACCTGCCATCGACTGCTCCAGGCTCTCATTGATCTGCATCCGCGTTCCGGGCGCGATGCTATTCAAGGATCGATTTGATAGGCGGAAATCCTGTCGATCTGGAATTCGACCATGGCAGGAGATTCGGCGTCGACGAATCCAACGCCCTTAAAATTCTTCGCACCCATCGCGAGGTTCACGATCATATACATCGGATCGTCGAAGCCGATCGGGACCTTGATATCCGATACCGGCTTGCGGTCGATGAAATAGCCAATCCGGTCTTGCGTCCACAGCACGCCGTAATCGTGGAAATCGCTCGATGCGTCCGGCACCAGGAAGTCGAAGCCGCAGGATTGCACGAACCCGCTTGCGCGATTCCGCCAATGCGTCGTCATCACCATGTCGCCGATCTGCTGCCCGCGTCCTTCCATGACGTCGATCTCGGGAGGCCATCCGCCGTCATCCGCGAGCAGCCAGAACGCCGGCCAAACGCCGGTCCCGACCGGTAGCTTTGCACGGATCTCGAAATATCCGTACTTCTGCGAAAACGAACCTTGGGTGGTGAGGATGCCCGAGATATATTCATTATTGAAGAGCACCGGCTTTAGTTCGGGAGGCGTGCGGCTGGCGACAATCGAGAGAATTCCATCTCGAACCTTGAATGGGTCGAGCCCAAGCGGAGTGGTTGCTCGGCCGCTATAGCGCGGATCCACGTAGATCTGCTGTTCGCCGTTATAGGCATCTTTTCGTTTGAGGTCGGAGCCGTCTCCCCCCCAATAGCGCGCGTCCGGCCAGGCGGCGCCCCCGGCGTAGTGAGGCACCCACTTTCCGCTCGACAACGGATGGGCGTCGAAATCATCGTGAAAGGTCCGGTGCAGCGACACCGCCGCAAGCTGGTTGGCTTCCAACGGATCGAAGCGGCGACACAGTTCATCCGGCGGCTCGTTCCTGACCGTCAAGGAAAGCGGTGCCGGTGTGATCCTCAGGTCGTCTTGCGCAAAAGCTGGCACGAGAGCGGCGAGACAACCGACTATAACCAATGCTCTCGTTGTCAATTTTTCCATCCTCAATTGACAGCCATTTTGCATCACAAGTATTTAGTATGCACTTCCGTCTTGTCGATAGGCAGAAGATCGATCGCTTCGGGCGGTCCGCTTCGCGCCAGGAGCGGCCGTTCGAGCCGGGTCCGTTTTTTGACCCATCCGGGACATCGCGCTTCGCACCGAAGGTCCAGAGCCTTTTCCGTTTCGATTGAATCGAAACGGGGCTCCAGATTCTTATTTGACGCGTTTTCCTGACGCGAACCGGTGTCCACCCCGGATCAAGTCCGGGGAAGGCTTTCGCTTGAAAACGCTCTGGGTTGGGCTGCTTCAGCCACAGCTGACTGTCCCTCACCCCCTTCCAGATTACCAACTTCGCCGCTACATTCTCCAGTCTTGGTAGTCTCGGTTCTTGGGGGTTCTTGGGGGTGCCTGCGAGGTGGCGGGCTTTGGGAGGATGAGGTGACAACAATACCCTTGGCGGAACACGGTGATCGCAATCCTCGCACAATCGAGGAGTGCAGATCTTTTGTCGCTTACGTTCAGTCATTGTTCATGCCGTGGAACGTAGATGCGCTGGTTGATGGATTCACCGAAGACTGTGTTGTGCGGTTTGGCATCGTTGCTGAATTCAGGGGGCGTGAGGCACTTCGCGCATTCTTTTTGGCGCGAAGCGCCAAGCAGAAGGGATATCGCCTGAAGAAGCAGTTTCGGACTCTCATGAATGACACAATGACAAATATCTGGGACGGAGAATGGGAAGACGCCGCGACAGGACGGCGCATGAAGGGATTTGGAGTAGAAGTTTGGACCATGCGCGGCGGCAAAATCGCGGTTTGGGAAACGGCGTTCAATAGTGGGCCGGCCGACCAGGCGCTGGATGTCAGCCAGATGCTCAAATAACAAACCAGAAATAACACGCGTGAAGAAAGCGCGTCAAAACAAGAATCTAGAGCCCCGTTTCGGTTCTATCGAAACGGAAAAGGCTCTAAGTCAGGAATAGCTCGTGGCACAGGTGAACGTTCTGATATCCGGTGGATTCAGCGGCGCGTACGAGGAATTGCTGCCGGAATTCGAGTGGACCAGCGGCATCAAGGTCGCGACCGGATCGGGTGCGTCGCAAGGAACCGGGCCGCAGACGATTGCCGCGCAGCTCGCCCGCGGCGTGCCGTCCGACGTGGTGATCCTGTCCAGAGAGGGCCTCGGTGAGCTGATCGCCGCGAAGAGAATCGTCGCGGGAACCGACGTCGACCTTGCGCGAGTACCCGTCGGCGTGGCGGTGCGGGCGGGGGCTCCGAAGCCCGACGTGAGCACCGTCGAGGCCTTCAAACAAGTCCTGCTCAAGGCCAAAACTGTCGCGGTCCCGGGAAGCACCAGCGGTATCTGGCTTATGACCGATCTTTTTCCGCGGCTCGGCATCACGGAAAAGATCAACGTCGAAGTCACGCCCCGCGGCACCGACGCGGCCGCGATGGTCGCCGCAGGACACGCGAATCTTGCAGTCTTGCCGACCAGTGAAATCATGTACGCTGCGGGCGTCGACTTCGCCGGCAACATCGCAGCTGAGATCCAGTTTGTTCAGACGTTTTCAGCCGCTATCGTAGCCGGCTCGAGAGAGATCGAAGCTTCCAAACGGCTGATCGAATTTCTGACCTCCGCACACGCTTCTGGGGCAATCAGGAAAAGCGGCATGGAGCCGCTCGCGGCCTAGCTCGCCAGGCTGGGCCGCCGCGATGGCTGTCAGGCCGACAACTGCCAATGAGATCGCCTCAATGGCGCGCACCGGCTGCCGGTTTCTTCGCGGCACGATCTGGACAATAAGCCGCGCCTCAGCGGCGCTGGTTATAGACATCCAGACACACCGCGCCGAGCAGCACCAGTCCCTTGATCACCTGCTGGTAGTCGATACCGATGCCGAGGATCGACATGCCGTTATTCATCACGCCCATGATCAGCGCGCCGATGACGGCACCTGCCACCCGTCCGACGCCGCCATAGGCCGAGGCGCCGCATTCCGCCGCGGCGTCAGTTCGCGGAAAATCGATACAACGAGGTATGGCGATAGGTCTGCGCGGGGTCGAGCCGCGCCGATGGAAAATCCGGACGATTTGGCGTATCGGGATATCGCTGCGGCTCCAGGCAGAGCGCGTCATACTGACGATGCACG
>JAQGKC010000329.1 GCA_028290305.1 Bradyrhizobium sp. | reverse complement strand
GTCGCCTTTGCCGCGTTGCCGCCGGCGCGGCCGCATATCGAGTCCGGCCTCCTGAAAGCGATCGCGGTGACCGGCGCGCATCGCTGGTTCGACCTGCCCGATGTGCCGACCATGGTCGAACTCGGCTACAAGGATTTCATCTCCGACACCTTCCAGGGATTTCTGGCGCCGGTGAAAACGCCGGCAGAGATTGTCGAACTGCTGTCGAATAAATCGATCGAAATTTTGAAGACGCCGAAGATCGCCGAGCAATTGCGCAACAACGGCTTCGAGGTGATCGCCAACGGACCCGACGGCATGCGAAAGCGCATCGACGACGAAGTACCGAAATGGCGCGACATTGTCGCCAAAGCCGGCATCCAGCCGGTGTGACCGGGTTGGCATTGCGCATCGTAAGTCCGTTCAAGCGGCTCGAGGACCTATTGATATCGATGCGACGCCTTGACAGCACCGCCCTCGCGCACTCGCAGATTTTTCTGCCGATTCCTTGCCCTTGTTCGGAACAATGTCGAACGCGACCTCGGCGCCCTCGCACAAGTCGCTCAGCCCCGGTTTCTCCATGCTGAATATGGACGAAAAATCGGGCTGCATGAAATTATATCCCTTGGTCGCATTGAACCACTTCACGGTACCTGTCGCCACGTCCGCTCTCAACCAATGGCGCCCTCAAACCGTTCCGTCAAACCAGAATGAAACTGTTTGCATGAAGTTGAGAGGGTGAGACATTGGCGATTGTTAAGGTGTCGCCATGGCCCAGATCGACGAGCGTATCGTGTCCATTATGGACAGGCTGCAGCATCGCCTGAAGCTGGGCAAAACTCACGATCGTCGTGCTCTCGTGCAAATCAATCCTGTCGGCAGCCTGTTCCGAGAAGTTGGTCACGATGTCCGCACCCATGCCCGGCTTTGAAATTGAACGTATCGCTGCCAGCGCCTCCGGTCATTACGGTAATTTCCTGCGTAATGGTTCCGGCCGGCTGACCATTCGACAATGTGAGCTCATAAGATTGCGACAACACTTCTGACGGCATTATCTGGCTGGACTGAGCCTGATCGAACGCAAAATGCCATCCGACCGATTCGCTTCCATTTGAGTTCGTGATGGGATCAACCGAGAAGTTCCCGATGTAGCCGAGACCACCATGGTCTGCGGTAACGCTGGCTGAAGGAATAACGCCCGAATTGACGACCGAAAACGCTACGCTGCCGTCGATACCCGATGGCGATACCTGTGCGTCGGTAGAAATGATTTCAGTTGCATCAACGTCCGTCGCTACCGTGGAAGTCGGCGGATCGAAAACCAGCGTTCCTCCGTGGCCATCGGTCTGCGTCGTAAAGATGCCGGCCCCGGTGTAATTGACGAGATTAAATGTTTCCGAATGTCCGCTACCGTCGCTGACTATGAGCGTCCCGGTGGTCAGGTTGGCCACGTTTGGAACGTAGCGCGCGGAAGCCGATGGACCAGGGACCATATCAAGCAGATCGATGGAATCGTGTGAAATAGCTGTCGCGTCGAGATTCGCGATCGTGCCACTAAAGGGCGAGGTCTCGGAATGATCCAGCGTAAGGGTCCCGGTCGTGCCAAGGAATGTGACCGTTTCTCCGGCTGCGACCGCCCCCCCAAACTCCAGGTTGGCTCCGTTGCCGATAGTGAACGCGCCGGTCCCGCTGACGTCAGCGGCAATATCAAGACTGCCGGACTGAACGTTCACCGTGCCCGTATTCGTAACGCTTAAAACATCGCCGCTCGGTTCCTTAGGGCCATTCGCGGGCCATTCATGCTGCCACTCTCTCGACAAAGGTGGGTCGCATATTGTCGGGATGCGTTTTTTCGCGTCCAAAACGCTCGAGATATTCGGAATCGCACTCGGCTGCATTGTCGTCGCGTGGCTGAGTTTCGTCGATCCGATATGGCAGGCCTATTTGGATCTCGCTGGTGACCATGGATGGACCTCGGTTGCCGCGACTGCGCTGGGCGTCTTCGCCAGCCTGGTCGGCGCGGCGTGTGCCATCATCAACGCGGCCTGCAAATAGACTTTTCCGCCGCCGTCTACACTCTCGACAAAAGACGCGATGGCCCGCGGGGTTCTAGAGCATGATCGCCTCATGTTGAAGCGTATCCGGCGTTGACGAAGTAGTTGGCGCATTCTTTCGGCGTGAAGGCGGTCAGCAGGGCGCCGATACGCTTCCAGGTGGCTTCGACGGTTCGCTCAGCCGCCTTTCGGAGCAAAGTTTTTAGCTTGGCAAAGACCTGCTCGATCGGATTGAGGTCGGGACTATAAGGCGGGAGGAAGAACAGCTTGGCGCCGGCCGCTCGGATCGCGCGCCTTACGGCTTTTCCCTTGTGACTGCCGAGATTGTCGATGATGACGATGTCGCCGGGCTTGAGCGCAGGCACCAGAGCCTGCTCGACATAGGCCAGAAAGCTTTCACCGTTGATCGGGCCGTCGATCACGCAAGGGGCTTCGATCCGGTCGTGGCGCAGCGCGGCGAGGAAGGTCAGCGTCCTCCAGCGGCCATGCGGAGCTTTGGCGATCAGCCTTTCGCCTCGCGGTGCGCGACCGTGGGTGCGCGTCATGTTGGTCTTGGCCCATGTCTCGTCGATGAAGACCAGGCGCGCCGGGTCAAGCCGTCCTTGATACTTTTTCCATTGCGTCCGTCGTCTGGCCACGTCCTGCTCGCTGGCGTACAGGCTTTTTTTTGAAGCTGATGCCTTCGTGCTCGAAGAAGTGCCAGACCGCGTAGTAGCTGACCTTGATCCCACGCTCCGCCAGTTCTGCCAGCAGTGCCCGCAAGGTAACATCCGGCTGCTCGGCAAGACGTTTGAGCAACCAGTCTCTCTCGGAACTCAGCACGTAGGGGCGATTGCCTCCCACCGGTCGAGCAGCCGCACTCCCGGTCGCGCGGAACCGCTGCGACCACTTCACCACACTGGCTACGCTGACCTTAAACGTCGCCGCCACTGCCCGGCAGCTCTCACCCGCCGCTACCGCAGCAACAACACGCTCGCGCAGATCAAGGGAATAGGCTCGGCCCATCGGATACTGGCCTCCACTCCAGCCAGCATCTTGAATCAGAACTACCGCGATTTGGGAATCCCAAATCGATTCAGGCCCAAACGATCACGCTCTAAGCTTCGATAATTGGACGTTATCGCTAGCTCGATGTCCGTTGTTGGGCTGATAGTGTTGCAAAACTCAGGTCTGTCTTGAGGCGGAGCTTGGCTTTTGAGCTATGGCGGTCCTTCGGCTTGGGCGGTACTGACGGTTTCCATGTTGCTTGTTGGTGTTCAGCAGACCACTGCC
>JAQGKC010000309.1 GCA_028290305.1 Bradyrhizobium sp. | reverse complement strand
CATGAGAACCGGAAGGATCGACGGGAACCAGCGATAGAGCTGGACGAAGAACCAGCGGTCGTTGTTCGTGAGGCGAGCCCGGCCTTTCAGCTTGCGTCGCAAGACGATCAGCTGATGTCGAAGCACTACATTCTCCGCCTCGAGCCGGATGTTCGACTTGAATGGCGAGGCCAGCACGGCCAGAACGAAGCAGATCAGCGCGATCATTGCGCCAACTTAGCCGATTCTATCATCGATAAATCCGGATAGGGTTTTCGGTACACACAGGTCGCGACGATTTGTCGAGTCTTAAAGGGGGGACAGGCCAGGCAGAAGCACCAACGAGAAACGGACCACAGCGTGCTTTTCGGCATCGCCATTCTGCTCCATCGCGGTGTCGACGTGCCAGCCATCGGATCTGCTCACCCCAATCCGATCGATGTCATCGCCCGGCAAACGGGCTTTGCCGATCGCTACCGCATGCGCCGCGCCTTCTTGCGCGCCCTCGGATAGCCACCGCAGGTGATCCGGCGAAACGCGCGCGTGGAAGTGGCGGCGTGAACCCTGACCGGCAGCGAGGCGAAGCGTTACCCCAATCCTTGCAAGCCGTCATTGCGCAGCCACCTGATTTCCGATGTCGATCGGCCGCAAGAACGTCTCATCGTCATCCGCAAAGATGAATGTGCCAGCCGTGTTGCGATAACGTGCGGCTTGGTCGTGCAATCGTGAATAAAGCGCAGCAACACTGACGAACTGGTCATGCCCCAGATCGTCGTGTTTTGCGAGCCTCGAAATGTCGACGATTTGAACCTTTTCTTTCAGGGCAGCCTCCCGCACAACGGGATCGTCAACGTTGATATCGCCAGCACGCGCGATGCCACCGTCAAGAAAACTGGACACTCGAAGCGCACCATCATCCTTGGAAACTAGAACCAGCAAAGGTGGCTTGAGCGGACCGATGGCTTGTACCTGAGCACGGAACGTTTTCGCGTTGATGTCGGGCGCCGCCAGCACAACACGGCCTAGCCGGGCGATCACTCGGTCTTTGCCTTCGATACGAAGCTGGCGCAGAGCGTCGACGGTCAACATGGCACCCATGCTGTGGGCAACCACCATAATGTCGCTGACCTCGGAGCTGCTGCTTAACATTGTTAGTAAAGCCATCAGATAGTCGCGAGAATAGCTTGCCGATTGCTTGTCCATTTCATAGGCAGCTACCTGACCTTGCGATGGCCAGGAGAACAGGATCGGAATCCCGTCGATTTTGATGTCCGCCTGCAATTGGGTGAGTCGGAACAACGACTCTTGGAAGTTGCTGTTAAACCCGTGCACGAAAACGAAGGCTTTGTGCTTTTTTCGCCGAGTATCGCCTTGCGGAGCGACGGCATTGCGAAAATCGGCTTCGCTCATCACGACCTGATCCACTACAGCAAAGCTGCTCCGTGGATCGGGGGGTGCGGTCGGCATTTCGACATTGCCGGACTTGTGGTTGGGCGGCACCGAGACGACAAACTTTGCAAAGTTGAGCGCATTCGCGCGGTTCGCAGTGAATGCGTTCCCCGACGAAATCTCGCGCTCACGCGTGGTCGCCACATAGATCTGCAGCGCCTTTTCGCCAGACGAGGCAGCCACGGGCGTCAGCACCTCTGGGCCAGGTCTGGCAGCGCAACCGACCAAAATGACGGAAAATAGAACAGCGACTGCCCAATCTAGCCCGCGACAACGAAAGCTACGCCACATGGCAACTGACTCCCCCACCAAGCCAACGCGCACTGATCTACTCGCTTGCTATTCCTTGAGCGCCCGACGCCAGGCGCCTGGACTTACCCCAACGATCCGGTTGAACATGCGCGTGAAATGACTTTGATCGGTGATGCCGCACTCTGCGGCCACATCGGATAGCGACAGCCCGCCATCGCGCAGCTTTTTCTTGGACAGCACGATGCGCTGCTCAATTAGCCAGTTGTGCGGCGCCATTCCTACGGAACGGCGAAACGCGCGCGAAAAATGGGCGCTTGATAACCGGCATTCCCGAGCCAGCTCTTTGGCGGCGATCATCTCCTTCGCGCGTCGCTCCTGCCAGGGCGCGAGCCCACCCCGGACCAGCCGCGACACTGGGCGCATGCCTCCATAGGTCTGAGCGATATGTACCCCAACCGCCAGCAGGACGTGGTCGATAAACAACCGGTTAGCTTGGTCGGGATAACTGAGGGCGGGCAGCAGCAGGCTCCCGAGGCTGGCAATTGTGGCGTCGTTAACGGCCGCGCCGGGCTTATAGCCCAGATCGCGAATGCGCGGCACGTTGGCCTCGTCAGCGATCGCGTCCAGCGCCACACGTGGCAGATAAAAAAACAGAGTATGATAGGGCCTGTCGAGGAGAGCGGAGGGATTTCGCTTCAGGTCATGGAGACAAATGTCGCCGGCCCGGAAGTCGCACACCAGCGCTCGGCGGCCATCCTCCCAGTATTCGTGATTGGGCCGATCGCGGAGGTGCAAAGTGACGACGAACGCATCTTCCCGCTGAAACGAACCGGTCATTTCCAACGGCGGATTATCACATCGAATTTCTGTGACGGCCATATCTGCGTTGCGCAATACCCGGGTAACCATCGCGCGTGCGTTTTCGACTCGCAATCGTTCGCCAAACCGCTGTCCATAACCCTCATTCATCACTCCATCCATCGGAGGTCATCCTGCTTCACCCCGCCATTGCGCGCGCTGTAACGTTTCCTCGCTGCGTGCGCTAGTTTGAGGTAGGAAATTCGCAAAGAACGGAGCCGTTTTATTCAAAGTTCAGCATTTGCATGCTCGCCGCTGCCGACACCCATATGATTCGTAGCGGTAACGCCCATTGGCCGACAGACCTTTGAATGACGCATTGGAACTCAGCCGACGTTGGCAGGTGAACGAGCGACCGCTTCAGAAGCTGTCAATCAGACTGACAAGGTCTTCTGCGAGACCTGATTAGTGAGCGAACTGACTTAGTTTACGCAGTTTGTCAGTCAGTCGAGACGGTCGAAATGCAAGCCGCTATCGAGAATGGGGCTAGTCGCGCCTCGCGGATGAAGCGGTCGCTGAATTTTCAGAAAACACTTCACTTGTCACGATTCTGACCGGAGCATAATTTCGAGCCGCCGCAAGGCATCGCTCAGCTCCGGATCATGGTGATCGAGACGTCTCTGATGTCGCTTTGGGACACAATCGAAACGCTTTGTCGATTGCCTCGCGTCATGAGATTCAGGTTCGCCGAGAATCCGGCGGCGTCCGCGATGGCGCTGATGCGGCCGCTATTTGAGTGCCCCTGAAGGGTCCCGCTGATCCCTCGACTCGTCTCGCTCCAGGTGCCCGAGAGGCGCTCCCCATCGCTGACGACATCGCTACTCAGGTCAAACTTGTAGCTATCGCTCGCGCATCGCAGCGTCTGCTGAAGCCGCATTCCGGAACCGTCGACCTGATATGTCGCCCGGCATCGCAGCCGTTCGCGCGATCCATCCGAAAGCGCGCTGCTCCCAGAGCCAGCCCATAAACCCGCAAGGCCGGAGAACGGTGCCGGCTGCGCGCGCGCCGGAAGCGCCATGACCATCCACCCGATAAGGGCGGCGACCGCTATTCCGAGCCCTTTCGATGTCACTGTTCTCATGCCTGGAACCTCCGATTAATTTCGAGATTCCATACCGAGCGATCCTGAACAGTTCTTGTAAAAATCCGCCGAGACTTGTCGATAGCAAACAGTTTTTATAAGGCCCGGTATTGAGCGATTTCGACAAACTGCAGCTGGCATTTCGAAGCGGCAAGTCAACTGGAGTGTGAAGCTTGAACCAGCGCCGTCGAGATACTTTGCTTTTGCAACTGGATGCGAAAGCCTCGCCGGCCCGCTGCACCACCTGGTCGGATTTCGAGGTACGTTATGGCGAAGGAGGGAATCAGCAGACATTCCATAAATCGCCATTCCGCGAATTGAGTTCTGGCGACGATTGGCCTCGATCACTATTGTTGAGACGAAGGCCGTAGACAACCGCCGCTGAGCTTTTCAAATTCGGCTGAGCCCAAGCAGCGAACGGTGACAACGACGGGCGCGATATTCGCAGCCTCCACCACCTTGATAAAGGAGACAGAACGCCGCCTTCGTTCGAAGGAGCACAATCGCGCAGATTGGCGTAGTACGCTGCGCTACGCGCGAGTGGCCCAATGCACACCAAATTGCGACATCAATCGCCTGCGCACGCCTCAAAACCAGATCGGTACTGCATTTGGTACTGCACGCTTCATTTGGCCGCCGCTAAGTGCTGATGATGCTTCATTTTTCTGGAGAGTCGGTCCAATCCATCATCGGCGCACTGGAAACACGGCTATCTAACATGTTGTTTTCATTTATTTTATAGCGCGATTCCGTCCAGCCGATTGAGCGCGTGCAGTACCGCGTTGCTGCACGCTACTCTGTGATACTCTCACGCCACGACTTCGACCGGTTCGATCCCGCTAGCGTCGAACAAGCGACTAGAAAGCCGGTCCAAGTCAGAAGCAAAGTAGTAGCGCCCTAAGTCATTTCTTGAACGCTCTATTCACGTTCCACCGGATGCCACGTCTGTCATAACCTGTGGGCCGCTGCAGGAGTTGATCGCGGCTTGGTATCGGTCACGGTCAATTCGTCCAGACGGTTTCCGATGTCGTGCGCTGTGGGCGTGCGTCGGTCTCAAGCAGACCAACCAAGCACAGCACCACGACCGCGTATCACGTTAGTATCGAATCGGAAGAGGAGGCAACTCAATGCAGGAATACGATCTTTACATTAATCCGCAAAAGCCGGCAGTAGGCCTCTACGTGCATAAAGGGGCGGGTCTCCCCGATCTGGCCGATCCTAAGGAATGGGTATTCGATGGCACTGCGGCACAAGGCGATTTGCCACCAGACCTTGTGAAGAGGATCGAAACTAACGGCCACGCGTTTCGCGACATGGATTGAGCCTTAAGCGATAACCAGGATAGACAGTCTGAACCGCACCGTGTGTCGGGTGCGCCAATTGAATCAATAATTTATCTGGATCGTCGAAAGCGGACAAAAGCCGACAACGAAATGTCCGCATTGGTGTGATCGGCGGCTTGGTCCTTCGGTCAGGAAAGCAGCCCCATGATCTTCCGGTGTATATCAAAAAGCGCGGGATCCTCGGGATGACGAGGACGGGGAATATCGATCTCCAACGTCTCGACGATTTGCGTGGGCTTATGTCCGAGTACGACCACCCGATCGGCAAGGAAAGCGGCCTCCAGGATGTTGTGCGTGACCAGCAGTCCGGTCGGGGACGTTTGCCGCCAAAGGTCTTGCAGTAAAATCCGCAGCCGGCGCGCGGTCAGTTCGTCCAACGCACTGAACGGCTCGTCGAGCAGCAAGACCTGGGGTGCGATCGCGAACGCTCGGGCGAGCGCCACCCGCTGACGCTGGCCTCCGGACAGTGTCGACGGATAGGTGTCGGCGTAGTCGGCCAGACCCACCGCCTCCAACAGATCCGCAGTAAGCCGCGGATCCCGTCCGGCGGCCTTGGCGACCAGATCGATGTTGGCCCTCACCGAACGCCAATCCAACAACCTCGGCTGCTGAAACACCATGCCGAGCCGAAGGGAATCCACGGAGCCGCCGGCAGTCACCTGTCCGGCGTCTGGCTGTTCAAGTCCGGCGGCAATATGAAGCAAGGTTGTCTTGCCGACCCCGGAGGGTCCGACCAGCGCAACGAGCTCCCCTGTCTGAATACTTAGGTTGAAGTCGCGCAGCACGACTTCGAGCCGATCTGAATGTGGCCGCTTGAAGCTCTTCCCGATGTTCGAAAAAGCGATCGCGGCGTTCATAGCGTCGTCACCCGCCGCCATGCCGTGAACCGACCTTCGAGAGTTTGGAGCACACCGTACTCCATCGCGATCATCACCGCCCAAAACACGATCGTCCAGACCAGCACGCCTGCAACATTCTGAGAACTGAATTCGGAATTAAGCTGGTATCCTACTCCATTCGACAATCCGAACAGTTCGACCAGCACGATCACCTTCCAGGCGAGAGAAAGCCCGACGCGGGAGCCGCTAATGAGATGCGGGATCAGCGAAGGAATCCAGATGTGGGCGATCTTGTCCCGCACCGAGAGCTTGAATACGTAAGCCATTTCCAGGATTTCCGCGTCAACTGCGTGCATTCCCTGAACGACGTGCAGAACCATCACCGGCGCCACGCCGAGCGCAATCGCGACGACCGGCGTCGTCAGGCTGACGCCAAACCAGATGACACAAAGCAGCGCCCAGACAAGACCCGGAACGGTAAGGCCAAGAATGATCGCCGGATTGACGAATCTGCGCACGAAAGAATTTCTCGCGGCGGCTATACCGACGACGAGCGAAACGACGAATGCCACTCCGAACCCCAGCAGGATCCGACCAAAAGTTATACCGATCTGCTTTATTGCCAGGCCGCTGAAGACGATGCGCCTCATTTCGTCGACCACTTCGCCCACGCTTGGCACGAGCGGACTGGCGGTCAGCCGGGTCATGACCTCCCAGAATCCCAGCAGCGCGACGCAAAACAAGATCGAGGGAAACGTCGAGGATACCAGCTTTCGAAACTGCAGCGCGGCTCGCGAGCCGTGCCGATCCTTTCGCTCCTTCGCCACGAGGCGTTCGGCGAAATCCGTCATCACGCAGCCCCAAGCGTCAAGCCGTCGTACAGCCGCCTGCCCGGCACGCCATCGAGCAGTCCAACCTTCACGGCGACCTCGATCTGGCGGTCGATCGCGGTCCAGACCTCCTGATTCCAGTCGGTCGGATAGATGTCGGCCAAACGGGAGGGCAAGAGCCGGATCGCCTCGCTCTCCTTCGGCCGCAAGCCCATATCGCCGGCATTTTCGACGAAAAGGCCCGGATTTCGACGCAGCGCGCCGTTGGCTGCCGAAAACAATCGCGCGATCGACGTCGCGAGCGGCCGGTTGGAAGCGATCCAGCTTTGCCTTGCGGCTAAGCCGACAAGGAAGGGCGCAGCGCGTACCCCGGAAGCCTGATTCCAGATGTCGCCAATCTTGGCAAGCTCCCTGGCGCCCGCGCCCACCGCCCGCGTGGCCGTCGGTTCGACGACAATGACGGCATCGACGTCACCGCGGTCGAACAAAGCGAGATTGGCCGTCGGTGGTCCGAAGAAGATTTCAAAATCGCGGTCCATGTCCACGCCGACGAGCGACAGCGCTACGCGCGCCTGCTGATAGGTTTCAGTGGTCTTGGGCTGGGTGGCGATCCGTTTGCCGACGAGGTCCGCCGGTTTACGATACGGACTGTCGGCCTTGACGATGATCCTGCCGTGGTTGTTGAGACCGGGACCGAACAAGGTAATGTCGCTGCCCTTGTGCACGATGGTCGCGAGCCCGATCGCACCGAACAGGCCGACGTCCAAAGCCCCGGCCGCCAACTGCACCTGCATCTGCCCCGGATCTCCTGCAATCCAGTGGAGATCGAAACCGGAGCTCAACGAAGGATCGAGCGAGGCGATCGCAGCGCGCCAGATCGAGCCCGCACTTCCCGGCGTCGAGAGCGTGACATTCACGACGGGCTTCGCTTGTGCGATCGCCTCGGACGAGACGAAAGCTGGACAAGCCAACGCGCCGGCGATGCCCGCCAGGACACCGCGTCGCGACAACAAGCCGTCGCGCCGCGACAATCGGCGTCCCGTTGCTGCATTGAACATGGATCGGCCTTTCGAAAGGCTCGTCGCGCCATTCGGCGCGACGAGCGATCACTGCCTGCGAAGTGAAGCTGAACCTGGCCGGTACGGTCAGGAGACGACGAGCGACTCGTGATTGCTTCTGCCGTCCGTGAAGCCGCGTTCCTTCATCCAGTGATACGCCGGATCGAACAGTTCGGGCGAATATCGCTGCGCGTGTGCGTAGCGGATGAAGCGGCCGTCAAGTTCGTCGGCGGCGATCTCATCCTTCGCGATCGCCACGATGTAGTGCGCATACCGCGCGAAATCGGCATTGATCAGATCGACGGCCTGGTCGAGCACCTTGAAATAGGTCTCGAGATCAAGGGGCTCGAGATCCGGCGAAACCACCTCGGCTCCGCGATAGAACGTCAGCGCGATGATATGGGCGCCTTGCTTCAGCGCCAGGCTGATAAAGGGCTCCATGACCGTGACGGCGCGGACCCGCCCCTCCTTCATCGCCGAAAGACGTATCTCCGGCGCCCCGATGTGTGTCGTTACGATCTCATCTTTCGGAATCGCGCCCTCAAGCAGTCCGACCGTCGTATAGTGTGATCCCGTGAAATCGTTGATACCGACGGCCACGCCGGCGAGATCGCGAGGGGACTGCAACTTCGGATCAAACGAAACGATCGCTTGCGCGGCGATGGCCGGCCGTAGCGCCGCGATCTTGCCGCGACCCGAGCCGCGCTCCAGGCGGTCGATCCCGCCCCACTCGCAGACATTGAATGCTTCGGCCGATCCTCCCTCGAACAGCGCCTCCTTCTGTCGCTTCAGCACATCGTGTTCGAGCTTGTCGTGGTCGGCGTACTTGACCGAGTAATCGACGTCCAATCCAGCCTTTTTGAACAGGTCATGCTCCAGGGCAACCAGGATCGGCAGGTCAAACACCGGCGGGTTGGGGGAGACGCGGATTTTGGGATTCAGGTTGCTGATCGAAGCCATTTCTTACCTCCGTCGCCTTGATAGAATTGATTTCGGCTCTCGCGCCGATCGCGCCGGGCGAAGCGGCGCCGTTGATTGCCCGCGCCATGCTAAGGCAACAAAGCAGGAGAGTGCTTTCATATTGGCTCGAAACAACGGAAGATCTTCGTTGTCCGTCAGCGCAAAGCACAACGGTTTTTGCTTTTCCCCGCAAGAGCGCTCGCGGCGCGAGGATTCGGGCGACCTCTAGGCGACCGCATTCTTTTCGAGGAATTTTATGGCACCGCCGAAGGTCAAAATGGACTCCGCGGCATCATCGGAAATCCCGAAACCAAATTCCCGTTCAAATTTGAGTGCCAATTCGACCATATCCAGGCTATCGGCGCCAAGGTCATCAATGAAGCTCGCGCTATCGACCACCTCGTCGGGATCAACAACAAGCTGCCGTTCTTGTTCCAGCCGGTCCGGTTGTGCCTGTGGCGACCGCACCCGTCGAAAATGTCTGACGGTAGTCTCAAGCCAACCGCCGCACCATTAACCAACCGTTAACCAAGAACGCCGATCTTTAACCATTCGATAAGAATGGCGAGTCAACCACGATGGACGCAATTGCGAAGGCCACACGTCAACCAGTCCGGATGCGAGGCCGCTCTTACGTCGCGTTCACCTTTTGCCCGGTCGTTCCGATCGCAGGCTGGCTTGAAGAAATAGACGCAACTCTTGCCCGCTCGCCCGGCTTTTTTGTCGGCAAGCCAGTGGTGCTCGATTTATCCGCCGTGGACCTTAGCCAATCGGCTATCGCTCACCTCGTCACAAGCCTGGAACAACGGAACATTCGCGTCCTTGGCATCGAGGGTGTGGATGCCGCTCACGTCACAACGAGCATGCCGCCTTTGCTGACCGGCGGACGCCACTGCATGCTCGCGCAGAACGAACCGAAGAAGCCTGAAGCGAAACCGAAGCCAGCTTCGCTGGTACTCGAAAGCCCGGTGCGCTCCGGTCAGTCGATCTTTAGCGAAGGCGATGTGACCGTACTGGGCTCGGTCGGTTCAGGTGCGGAGATTGTCGCCGGCGGGTCCATCCATGTCTACGGAGCGCTTCGCGGCCGCGCGATGGCGGGCTTCAGCGGCAACTCTGCAGCACGGATTTTCTGTCAGAAGATCGAAGCCGAGTTGCTTGCCATCGACGGCTACTATCAGACCGCTGAAGAAATAGACGTCGCCTTGCGCAATCGTCCAGCTCAAGCATGGCTGGAAGGCGACATCATGAAAATCGCACCACTAAATTAATTCGGCTAGGGAGATAAGAATGGCCAAAGTCTTGGTCGTGACGTCCGGCAAGGGCGGCGTCGGTAAGACCACTTCCACAGCTGCGCTCGGGGCGGCGCTCGCGCAAATGGGAGAAAAAGTAGTCGTCATCGACTTCGATGTTGGTCTGCGGAATCTTGATCTTGTATTGGGGGCGGAACGACGGGTCGTGTTTGACCTCATCAATGTTGTGCAGGGCGTTGCAAAGCTCTCGCAAGCTCTCATCCGCGATAAGCGCCTCGAGAATTTTTGGTTGCTTCCTGCATCCCAGACCAGGGACAAGGATGCCCTGACGGATGAGGGGGTTGGGAGCATTATCGCCGAGTTGCGAACCAAATTTGACTGGATTCTCTGTGACAGCCCGGCGGGCATCGAGCGGGGAGCAATGCTCGCGATGCGCTATGCCGACGAGGCGGTCATCGTCACCAATCCCGAAGTTTCATCGGTGCGTGACTCCGACCGCATCATTGGAATGCTCGATTCAAAGACCGTGAAGGCTGAACGGGGTGAGCGCGTAGAGAAGCATGTGCTGATCACCCGATATGATTCAGCGCGCGCATCACGTGGCGAAATGCTCAGCATCGACGATATCCTTGAAATTCTTGCGACGCCGCTGCTTGGAATCATTCCCGAGAGCCAGGACGTTCTGCGTGCATCAAACGTTGGATCACCGGTTACTCTGAACAACGCCGCCAGCGCGCCGGCCCGCGCCTACACTGACGCGGTGCGTCGTCTGATGGGTGAGACCGTCACCATGACCGTGCCGGTCGAACGCAAAGGCTTGATGAACCGGTTACTGGGACGGAGGGCCGCATGATGAATCTGCTACGGCTCATCAGTGGCCGTACTGCTTCCGCGCCTGTTGCACGGGAACGGTTGCAGATTCTCCTGGCGCACGAACGCGGTTTGCGCGGCCAGCCTGATTTACTGGGACTGCTGCGGGCGGAGATCCTTACTGTGGTCTCGCGACATGTCGTGCTCGATCCGGAAAAGGTCATCGTCAGGATGGACAGGGGCAAACATGTGTCGACGCTTGAAGTCGATATTGAGGTGCCGAACGGTGTCGAAAGATCAATTGCGGCCACAGCTACATGATTGCCGACAGCAATAGCGATATTGCCTGGCACAGGGTTCAGCTCAAGAAGAACCGTAATGCCGTGAAGGCCCTGGAAATCGCTCGCTTTAGGACTGGCGATATCGCCAGTTCGAGCGATCAAACGCGAAAAACCATAGCCATCCTGAAACGAAAGATCGCGGAATCTGAGCGATGCGTCGCTGCCTATGAGCGGCGAACCAAGCGGCCGGTCGCAACGGACCTTCAAAGCCTCGCCAGTGTGAGCTGGAGCAGTTGGAACGGCCGGCGTTAGCTGCTGCTGACAGGCGATACCTGGGACTGCCAACGTTGTCGGCCTCGCGGAACCGTCGTCTACGCCGCGCCGCCTAGATAATCGAATAAGCTTCCGGTTCTGACGCCATCGGCGAACTTGAGCTTAAAGCAAACAGCGCTATTCCTCCGCTGCCTCATTACAACGGCGGAGGATCCGCCGCTCACCGACTCGTCGACTCACCCCGCATGATCTGCAGAAGTGGCTCCGGCCCGATCGAGATTTGACCTGTGAATGGCCGGTCATGAGCGGCGATCAGCAGTACCGAAGTGGCCACTCCGGTCGCGAACAAGCCCATCGCGATCCCCGATGCCAGCCGATTGCCGCAATGAACGACGGCGATCATGAGCAACTCACATATCGCCTGCAGATAAAGGCTCCACCATTTGACCGAATTGACTTCTGCCTGGCTGACAATGATCCGTTGCCTACGCGCATCCAGCGCGGACCCCAGTGCGCTAATTATTTCGCGTTGCGCGGTCTGTTGGCCCGCGCCCTGCGGCGTCATCGAGACAACTAGCTGCAGCGCCTCGACTAAAGCAGCAGGAGCCGCCTTCAGTGACGCCTTTTGGCGCGCCATCATCGGCCATTCCACCGTTGCGGTTTGCTCGACGTAGCCACGAATCAGGTCACGCAACCGGCCTTCCTGTTCTGGCGGCAGGCCGGCGGCGAACAGCATAACGGCTCTCAGCGCGCTGGCTTCACGGCTCACTGCCGCACTAGCACGATCATTGTCACTCCAGACCTGTGCAGCGGTGAAAGCAACAAATAGGCCGAATATGATACCCAACACCGGCAGCATGCCGGGAGAAATCGCCTGGAACGATTTTGCTCGCTCTCCCGTCGCGAGTGCCGAGACGGCCGCAAAAATTATTATGGCAAGCAGATAGGTAAAGGCGAAAATAGCCAATGCCATCAGCGGCACCGGCAGATTGTGTATCCAGTCGCTCATTACTGCCCCCTGTCCTGCCTGAACGCCGAAATATCCGCAAATGGAATCCGCGCCGCCCACGCCAAACTGGCGCTGAATCACCCGACATTGGCCGGTGGACGGGACCGGCACGGCTGCCTGTTGTAGATCAATTGATGCAGTCTGACGAACGCCATTGCCGCCAGCGGCGCTTGTTCGCTTCGCCCGAAACCTGACATTCGCCGACGGATCGTTGATTCATTGAAGCGGCAGATTTCGCTGATCGGTTGTTTGGAGTGGAGGTATGGTCGGTCGCGAATTCTGTTTTGGGAGAGCCAGAGTGCTCAGTCGTTATAAATACTACGCTCGCGATAGAGCGACGCGGAGAGCGGGGTGGCGGAGGAACTCCCTGCATCGCTGGCTTGAAAGCATCGGCTTAGAGCCGGCCTCTTACGGCACGCACTGCAGTTCCCACGTGACAAATGTGATCTCCCGGGACAGAAGCCAGCAGTCGGGATGAGGGCTGCGAAATCCGTCTCGGGGGCGGTGAAATCAGTTCCGGATGTTGCTACGCTGGTCCTGGCAACGTTGACTGGAGCCGTTGGATGCCGTCGCATCCACCGCTCCTGACCGCCTCGCCATTGCGGAAGACCCCCAAACGCAGGGCGACGTTCCCAATCCAGACAGCGAGACAGGCCATGGTGAAACCGTTTCCGTCGAAGACCCACATCGGCAACCACATGCTGCATCCCGAAACGCTCATGCTGAACTACGGTTACGATCCGCAACTGTCTGAAGGAGCCGTCAAACCACCGATCTTCTTGACCTCGACCTTCGTCTTCAGGACCGCCGAAGACGGACAGGACTTCTTCGATTTTGTCTCGGGCCGGCGCGAACCTCCCGAGGGGATGGGCGCGGGCCTGGTCTATTCGCGGTTCAATCATCCCAACAGCGAGATCGTCGAGGACAGACTCACTGTCTACGAGCGCACCGAGAAATGCGCGCTGTTCTCGTCCGGCATGGCGGCGATTGCGACCACGATCCTCGCGTTCGTCCGCCCGGGCGACGTCGTTCTGCATTCTCAACCGCTCTATGGCGGGACGGAAACTCTGTTTGCAAAGACGCTTGCGGGCCTCTCCATCGGCGCGGTGGGTTTTGCGGATGGCATCGACGAAGCCGCAGTCAGGCTGGCGGCGGAGGACGCCATGCGCAAAGGCCGGGTAGCGATGATTTTCATTGAAACCCCGGCAAATCCCACCAACGGCCTGGTCGATATCGCGATGGTCCGCCGCGTTGCCGAGGTGATCGGCCATGCCCAGGGGCACACGCCGATCGTCGCGTGCGACAATACGTTGCTCGGCCCGGTGTTTCAGCGGCCGATCGAACACGGCGCGGATCTTTCGTTGTACTCGCTGACCAAATATATCGGCGGTCATTCCGACCTGATCGCGGGCGCTGCGCTCGGCTCAAAAGCCCTCATGAAAGACGTCAAAGCGTTGCGAGGCGCCATCGGCACCCAACTGGACCCCCATTCCTGCTGGATGATCAGCCGGTCGCTCGAAACACTGAGCA
>JAQGKC010000284.1 GCA_028290305.1 Bradyrhizobium sp. | reverse complement strand
CTATAGCACTGCAAACGCTGGGGCGAAAGCCAAGGGGTAGAGCAGTTTCAGACCATCTTTTCGCGGAGAACGCCGCCTGCTGCTGGCGACTGCCCCGGCTTGAGTGCGACGATCTGGAGCCGGCTATCGATCCACGCGATCGGCTGCCTCCTCACGGTCGGGAACGCAGGCGGCTGGCTCCACCCGCGCGTTCTGGCGCCCGCCGCAACGGCCTGCTTTCAGGTTTGTCGGGTTTGTGATTGATACCCGCAAGGCGCGCCTCGGACGCCACGATTGCGGCTTAGCTCGAGAATCAAGGAACCTCACTAACCCGATTATTTTGCTTGAGAAATCCTGCCGGACGGGCAATCGAATAGCGGCCGCCGCTTAAGGCGTTGAATCAGGTTCTTCGGAGCTTGATTCAAAACCTTCAGACCTTGAATCAGAAAGTGAAGTGAGATGTCCGGTTCGGGCACCGACAAGACCAAATCAGGCGTCGAACTCAAAGGCCCCATCGTGATTCTGGTCGAGCCGCAGCTCGGCGAGAACATCGGCATGGCCGCGCGCGCGATGGGCAATTTCGGGCTGACGCGCCTGCGGATCGTCAATCCGCGCGACGGCTGGCCCAACGTCCATGCCCGGCGCGCGGCCTCCGGCGCCGATCATATCCTGGACAAGGTCGAGCTGTTCGACACCGTCGAGCAGGCGGTCGCCGACTGCACGCTCTTGTTCGCCACCACCGCCCGCGCCCACGACCAGGCCAAGCCCGTGGTGGCGCCGGAAGCCGCGGCGCTTCAGATCGCAGGCGACATCGCCGGCGGCGGCAAGGTCGGCATCCTGTTCGGCCGCGAGCGCTACGGCCTGCAGAACGAGGAAGTCGCGCTGGCCGACCGCATCGTCACCTTTCCGGTCAATCCGGGCTTCGCCTCGCTCAATCTGGCGCAGGCGGTGCTGCTGATCGGCTATGAATGGTTCAAGCTTTCGACGCAAGGCGCGTTGCCGTTCGCAATGCCCGAACGCTCCGAGCGGGCGTCGCAGCATCAGATGCAGGCGTTCTTCGACAATTTGGTGCGCGAACTCGACAAGGTCGAATTCCTGCGCCCGGCGGAAAAGCGCGAGACCATGCTGGTCAATCTGCGCAACATCTTCTCGCGGATGGAGCCGACCAAGCAGGACATGCATACCCTGCACGGCGTGGTGATGGCGATTGCGGAAGGGCGCAAAGGTCCGGCCAAGGGCGGCGTGCTCGACGGCGAACAGGCGACGAGACTGCGCGCGCTGCTAGCCGAGCACGGGCAGGGCGCCTTGCCGTCGGAGAGCGGCACGGTGCGCGGGCTGGCGCGGCTGCTGAGGCGAAATCCGACCGATGCGGAACGCATCCTGTGGCAGGCGCTGACCACCGATCGCCGCTTCGCCGGACAATTCAAGCGCCAGACCCCGGTTGGGCGGCACATCCCGGACTTCGTCTCGTTCGTGCACCGCCTCGCGATCGAGCTGATCAACCCCGATGAAACGGACGTCATCACAAAAGACCGCGCCGCGCGGCAGGCGTGGCTGGAGCAGCGCGGCTACCGGGTCGTCACCATGCCCGCCGCTGATGTCGAGCGCGATATGGCCGCTGAACTCGACCGGCTTGAGTCCAGTCTCGTGGAATCCCGCTAAAAGCTCGATCAGAGGAGGCTCGATCAGACAGCCATCAGTTGCGCCGGCGCGTTGCCCGCTCGCCGCTGTTTCCTGGGCTTTGAAGGCGCGAACAGGGAACCGGCGGCAAGTCCCGCCATGTCTGCCACATCAGGATCGCGGGATACCATGGCTGCGACGATGGCGCCGTCCATCAGGAGTGCGAGCTGATGGGCAAGGACTTCCGGCTCCGCCGCGCCCATTTCGCCGGCTAGTTTTTCAATGTGCGCCAGAACAACCTTCTTGTGCCGCATCGCGATGGCGCGAAACTGTTTCTGATCCTTGTCGTGCTCGCCTACCGCATTGATGAAGGGGCAACCGTAGAAACGCTCCTGGCCAAACCAGTCCTTCAGCGCAGGAAAAATCCTCGCGAGTTTGGTCTGGGCATTGCCGCCGCCGGACTCGATCGCACCGATAAACCATTCGCGCCACAGCTTGCCCTCGGTCTCCAGCACGACATGCACCAAATTGGTTTTTGATCCAAACAATTTGTAGAGCGTGGTCTTGGCGGTGCCAGCTTCGCTGATGATGGCGTCGATGCCGGTAGCGTTTATGCCGTTTTTGCAGAACAGCCGCGTCGCGGCGCTGAGCAAACGCCCGCGCGCGGACTCATCATCGCCGCCAGCGAGACTTGCCGCGACGGAACGCTTCTTCGAAGATGGTTTGCCCATGTGCTCAGTTAATCCAACTGTGCTGCGATCATCAAGCCGCATCTTTCTGCGCTTGCTGCGCTCAAAATAATCGGCAGTTGCATCACGTTTGAGCAGTGCGCTGCTGGTCGATTCCACGGCAGTGCGGGCTAAGGGGCTTCAAGACTTCGCGTTTTCGCCAGTGGGGCGTCTGGCACATTTCGTGCAGGAAACAGACCGTTCTGTATCCTACCCTCAGGGAGAAAATTGATGACCTCGGTCGCACAAAAAACAGTACTTACAGGCTGCCTTGCCCCCATCGACAAAGGTGGGCTGGAGCAGCTCATCGCGAACGGCAAGGCCAATCCGAAGGTCATCAAGACCTTGAAATGCAGGACGGTGGCCGAAGGCAAATTCCGTCATGCCAACTACATCCGAAACCTTCCGCCCTACATCGTCGACGAGCCACCCGGCCTGTTAGGCGACGACACCGCGCCCAATCCGTCGGAAGCCTCATTGGCTGCCTTGGGCTCATGCCTTGCGGTTGGGCTCCACGCCAACGCGGTCCATCGTGGCTGGACCGTCAACAAGCTCGAGCTTCAGCTCGAGGGCGACCTCAACATCACTGCCGTCTGGGGCACCGGTGACGTCAGCGAGAAACCGGTTGGCTTCACCGACGTGCGGATCAAGGTCGACATGGAGTGCGAGGGCATTCCGCAAAGCGAGATCGACGCGCTGGTGCAGCACGTCAAGAAATGGTCGCCGGTCGCGAACACCTTCACGCGGCCGGTGAACCTCGAAGTCAGCGCATAGGCGGCGAAAGGCATGTCATTTGCATTGCCCAGTGAAGCACCGTCGTTGCGGAGGATCTGATGAGTTCAGTGGCTGCATCGCGTCTGCCGGTCGAGGAAGATGCCGGTCTCTCGCCGGCATCGATCGCAAGTGAGGTCGCGTCCATAGCGCGCCGGGACCTTGCGCCGCTGGCGGCTGAAATCGACAGCGGTACCGTCTATCCGGCCGACCTGCTGCGGCGCCTCGGCGATGCCGGAGCGTGGGGGAGCCATCGACCCAACAATGGCGCGGCCGATCTGGGCTGCGCCATTCGATCGATCGCAGCGCTTGGCGAAGTGTGCGGCGCGACCGCCTTCATGGCGTGGTGCCAGAACACGCTGGCCTGGTATGTAACGAATTCCGGCAATCCGGCGCTTGTTGCCAGATTCGCGGACGGCGTCTCGACGGGAAAGATTCTCGGCGGCAGCGGTCTTTCCAACCCCATGAAGAGCTTCTTCGGAATCGAGAAGCTGAAATTGAAGGGCCGCAAGGTCGACAGTGGTTACGTCGTGCGTGGCGCGCTGCCCTGGGTGTCGAATCTCGGTCCGGATCATTTGTTCGGCACGATTTTTGAGCGCGAAGACCGGCCCGGCGAGATCGTCATGTTTCTCGCCGATTGTTCCGATCCCGCGATCACGCTGCAGCCGTGCAAGCCGTTCCTCGCCATGGACGGCACCGGAACCTATGGCGTGCAATTCCGCGACGTCTTCGTGTCGGATGATTTTATTCTCGCGGAGCCGGCTGGACCCTTCGTAAAAAAAATCCGCGCGGGCTTCATCCTGCTGCAGAACGGGATGGGTCTCGGTTTGATCAGGGACTGCGTCGCGATCATGAACGAAGTTGGCAGGCCGCTCGGCCACGTCAATCGATATCTGCCGCAACAACCAACTGACTTCGAAGGCCTGTTTTCCGATCTAGAAGCGGAAACGATGGAACTGGCGCGTGACCCCTTCAGCGCCGACGACAGCTACTGGCGTGGTGTCGTGGCGCTGCGCCTGCGTATCGGCGAGGCGAGCGTCGCCGCCGCTCATGCGGCGATGCTTCATTGCGGCGCGCGTGGTTATCTCAGGAGCCACCGCGCGCAGCGCAGGCTTCGCGAGGCTTACTTCGTCGCAATTGTTACGCCGGCAACCAAGCAGCTTCGCAAGATGCTGGCAGAGGTGTGAGTTTTTAAAAAGATTTCGGATCGTTCGGCCATCACGCAAAGGAATAGAGTATGTCAACTTTCGACGATCCCTTTAACGCTGACCACCAGCTTTCACGATCGGGCTGCGTCTGCGGTCAGCATCGGTCCGTTGCCGAGCACGATCAGGCCGCACCGACACTGCAGTGCGAGCCGGTTCCAACCGACGAGCAGCGCTACGAGGGCGTCGTTGCGTCAGCGGTCATGCACGCGATGTTTCCCCGGGATGCCGCGCGCCGCGCTTTCCTGAAATCGGTCGGGGCCTCGACGGCACTCGCCGCGATCTCTCAATTCTTTCCGATCAAGACCGCGACCGAAGTTTTTGCGGAAGGTGGCGCGCCGGAGAAAAAAGATCTGAGAGTAGGCTTCATTCCGATCACCTGTGCGACGCCGATCATCATGGCGGCGCCGCTCGGCTTCTATGCCAAGCACGGCCTCAACGTCGAGGTCGTCAAGACCGCGGGTTGGGCCGTGATCCGCGACAAGACCATCAACAAGGAATACGACGCCGCGCACATGCTGGCGCCGATGCCGATCGCGATCTCACTCGGCCTGGGCGCGCAGGCGATCCCATTCACGGTCCCGGCGATCGAGAACATCAACGGGCAGGGCATCACGCTGGCTATCAAGCACAAGGACAAGCGCGATCCCAAGGATTGGAAGGGCATGAAGTTCGCCATTCCGTTCGACTATTCGATGCACAATTACCTGCTGCGCTACTATCTGGCCGAGCACGGACTTGATCCCGACACCGATGTGCAACTGCGTTCGGTGCCGCCTCCGGAAATGGTCGCCAATCTCCGTGCCGACAACATCGACGGCTTCCTCGCACCTGACAATATTTGCCAGCGCGCGATCTATGATGGCGTCGGCTTCATGCATCTTCTGTCCAAGGAAATCTGGGACGGGCATCCCTGCTGCAGCTTCGCGGCGAGCCGGGAGTTCATCACGGGATCGCCCAACAGTTTTGCGGCGCTGACCCGGGCGATCGTCGACGCCACCGCCTATGCCTCAAAGCCAGAGAACCGCAAACAGATCGCGGAGGCGATCGCGCCGGCGAACTACATCAACGCACCGGTCACTGTGCTGGAGCAGGCTCTCACCGGGACCTATGCCGATGGACTTGGCGACATCAAAACCGATCCCAAGCGCGTCGATTTCGATCCGTTTCCCTGGCAATCGTTCGCGGTCTGGATGCTCACGCAGATGAAGCGCTGGGGTCAAATCAAGGGCGATGTGGACTACAAGGCCGTGGCGGAACAGGTCTATCTCGCAACCGATACGCGCAAGACCATGGAAGAAATGGGGCTGACACCGCCGGCGACGTCCTACAAATCGTTCACGGTGATGGGCAAGAGCTTCGATCCCGAAAAGCCCGAGGATTATCTCAACAGCTTCAAGATCAGGAAGGCGTCGTGAGCGCGGTGGCGACGAATTCTGCTTCTTCACCTCTTCCCGTGTGCGGGGAGAGGTCGGATTGCGCGCGTTCGCGCGCGATCCGGGTGAGGGGGCACTACTCCAGTCTGAGCCTATCGCGATGCCCCCTCACCCCAGCCCTCCCAGAGCGAGCTTCGTTCGTCTCGACCCCGCAAGCGGGGAGGGGAAGATGACTTCCTCGCTCCGCTTTCGCGCGGCGATCGTGTCGATCGCGCTGTTCCTTGCTTTCATCGGCATCTGGCATCTCGCCACGCGCGGCATCGGCACTGCCGCCACCATGAGCCCGGAATACGCCAAGCTGATGGGAGTGACGGCGACGCAGGGCAAGTCGGTGATGCCCGGTCCGCTCGATGTCGGCGTGAAATTGTGGGAGCACCTCAAGCGGCCATTTTATGACAATGGTCCCAACGACAAGGGCCTCGGCATCCAGCTCGGCTATTCGATCGCACGGGTCGGGCTCGGTTATTTGCTCGCCGTGATCGTCGCCATCCCGCTCGGTTTTCTGATCGGGATGTCGCCGTTGATCAACAGGGCGCTCGACCCGTTCATCCAGATTATGAAGCCGATCTCGCCGCTCGCCTGGATGCCGCTGGCGCTCTACACCATCAAGGACTCCGGACTGTCCGCGATCTTCGTGATCTTCATCTGTTCGGTATGGCCGATGCTGCTCAATACCGCCTTCGGCGTCGTCGCCGTGCGCAAGGAATGGATCAACGTCGCGCGCACGCTGGAAGTCGGCACCGTCAGGCGCGCCTTCACCGTGATCCTCCCGGCAGCGGCGCCGACAATACTCACGGGGATGCGGATCTCGATCGGCATCGCCTGGCTGGTGATCGTTGCCGCCGAGATGCTGGTTGGCGGCACCGGCATCGGCTACTTCGTCTGGAACGAGTGGAACAACCTCTCGATCACCAACGTCATCATCGCCATTCTGCTGATCGGCGTCGTCGGCATGCTGCTCGATCAGATTCTCGCGCGGTTCACGCGCATGGTCACGTTTCCGGAGTGAGGCGATGACCGACAAATTCATCTCCATCGAAGCCATCGCCAAGCGCTATCCCGACGCCGATGGCGGTGAGATCGCGGTGTTCGAGAATCTCTGGCTGTCGATGGCGCGGGGTGAATTCGGCTGCGTGATCGGCCATTCCGGTTGCGGCAAGACCACGGTGCTGAACATTCTCGCCGGCCTCGACCAGCCGAGCGAAGGCACCGTGATCGTGGACGGACAGGCAATCGAGGGCACGAGCCTCGACCGCGCCGTGATCTTCCAGAGCCACGCGCTGCTGCCGTGGCGCACCGTGCTCGGCAATGTCGCCTACGCCGTGACGTCGAAATGGCGCGACTGGGATCGCGCCAAGGTTAAGGCGTATGCGCAAACCTTTATCGATCT
The DNA here is from genome assembly GCA_028290305.1 of Bradyrhizobium sp. The sequence goes on along the minus strand of JAQGKC010000284.1, from coordinate 40,564 downwards.
GGTCGGGCTGACCGGCGCCGAGCACAAGCGTCCATCGGAACTCTCCGGTGGCATGAAGCAGCGCGTCGGCATCGCGCGTGCGCTCTCAATCACGCCGAAGATCATGCTGATGGATGAGCCATTCTCGGCGCTGGACGCGCTGACGCGCGGCACACTGCAGGATGAGGTTCGCCGCATCTGTCTCGAGACCGGGCAGACCGCGTTCATGATTACCCACGACGTGGATGAAGCGATCTATCTTGCCGACAAGATTTTCCTGATGACCAACGGGCCGGGCGCGGTCCTGGCCGAGATCGTGGAAAACCCGCTGCCCAAGGATCGCGGCCGCACCGATCTGCACCGGCATCCCTATTACTACGCGGTGCGAAACCACATCGTCGATTTTCTGGTCAGCCGCAGCAGGACGTTCGCAACCGATGTGCCCGCTCACGATCCGCGCAATGTTCCGGTGGTGCGGATCGGTAAACCCGAGTTGGTGATCGCGTCGGTATCCGATGCACTGCACGATGACTTAAAGCAGGCGTCAAGGCCGGGCTTGTCCCGGCCATCCACGTCTTCGTAAGGCGAAAGAGGCCCGGGATAGCAGCCAAGTTTACGCAGTCTGCATAAGGCAGCTTACTATGCCCGGGCGTGACGAGTGAAAGGGAGACGACACATGAAACGATCAGACCTCACCGAGAAGCTGCTCGACATCAAGCGCGAGAAGGGCTGGAGCTGGAAACACATCTGCGAAAAGATCGGCGGCTATTCCGAAGTGCTGATCGTCGGCGCCATCCTCGGCCAGATGAAGCTGACAAAGCCGCAGGCCGCGAATGCCGGCGAGCTGTTTGGGCTGTCCAAATCCGAGACCGCAATGCTCAACGAAGTGCCGATGCGCGGCACGCCGATGCCGCCGACCGACCCCCTGATCTATCGCTTCTACGAATTGGTGATGGTCAACGGTCCGGCCTGGAAGGCGCTGATCGAGGAGGAATATGGCGACGGCATCATGTCGGCGATCGACTTCGACATGGTGATGGAACGCCTGCCCAATCCCAAGGGCGACCGGGTCAAGATCACGATGTCCGGCAAATTCCTGCCCTACAAATATTACGGCGCCAGCGGCAATGTGCCGGAGTATGGATTCAAGGAGGGGTGACGTTGCCGTCGCGCTGCTACGGAGACGTCATTCCGGACGGCGCGAAGCGGCGATCCGGAATCTCGAGATTCCGGGTTCGTGCTTCGCACGCCCCGGAATGACGGCTGGTGTTTGCTACTTTCCCGCCTTCACCTGCGCGATGGCCTGCGCCATCAGTTCGTCCATCTTGGCGCGGAGCTCCGATTCGGTGATCTCGTCGCCCTTGACGGCGAGGTCGCGGGTCACCTTGTGGACCGCGTCGCGGTCGCCGGCTTCCTCGAAATCGGCTGCGACGACGGTCCTGGCATAGTCATTGGCGGCGTCGCCGGACAGTCCGAGCTTTTCCGCCACCCACAGCCCGAGCAGCTTGTTGCGGCGCGCTTCGGCCTTGAATTTAAGCTCCTCGTCGAGGACGAATTTCCGCTCGAAACCTTCTTCGCGCTTGTCGAATGTGGTCATGATCAAGGTTCCGATCTGCCGAATTGGTGGGCACCGCCTCGTTGCGGCAACCCGCCTTCGTGCCTAGATAACCAGCGCTGATCGTTAAAACAACGGGCCGAACGCCGCAGGCAAAGTGGTAAAACTCAGCCCCAGGGGACCGGATCGATTGTACTGGATGGGCCAATCGGATAGGTTGCTTTCAGGCCCGGTTCTTGTTCTGTTTCCAGTCCGAGCTTTCACGGCAGCTCCGTCGTGGGTCGTAAACCTTGTCATCCGGAGCACACCAACCGCATGGATTTCAACAAAACACGGTACATCCCAATGAGCCGTCGACGCCGCATTTATGAAGGCAAGGCCAAAGTCCTCTATGAAGGACCGGAGCCGGGAACCCTGATCCAGCACTTCAAGGACGATGCGACCGCGTTCAATGCCAAGAAACACCAGGTAATCGAGGGCAAGGGCGTCCTCAACAACCGGATTTCGGAGTACCTGTTTCAGCACCTCAACGACATCGGGGTGCCAACCCACTTCATCCGCCGCCTCAACATGCGCGAGCAACTGATTCGCGAGGTCGAGATCGTGCCGCTAGAGGTCGTGGTGCGGAACGTGGCGGCGGGATCGCTGTCGCAGCGCCTCGGCATCGAGGAGGGCACCCAGTTGCCGCGCTCGATCATCGAATTTTACTACAAGAACGACCAGCTCAACGACCCGATGGTCTCCGAGGAGCACATCACGGCGTTCGGCTGGGCCACGCCGCAGGAGATCGACGACATCATGGCGCTGGCGATCCGCGTCAATGACTTCCTCACCGGGCTGTTTCTGGGCATCGGCATCCGTCTGGTCGATTTCAAGATGGAGTGCGGCCGCCTGTTCGAAAACGAGATGATGCGAATCATCGTCGCCGATGAGATCTCGCCGGATTCGTGCCGGCTGTGGGACATCAAGTCGAACGAGAAGCTCGACAAGGACCGCTTCCGCCGGGATCTCGGCGGCCTGCTGGAGGCCTACACCGAGGTCGCCAAGCGGCTGGGCATCCTGATGGAGAACGAGCGGCCCGCCGGCTCGGGACCCGTGCTGGTGAAGAGCTGAGGCGAAACGTGAAAGCGCGCGTCACCGTCACACTTAAAACCGGCATCCTCGATCCCCAGGGCAAGGCCATCGAAGGCGCCTTGAAATCGCTCGGCGTCGACGGCGTCGCCAGTGTGCGCCAGGGCAAGGTGTTCGACATCGAGCTGTCGGGCTCCGACAAGGCCAAGGCCGAGGCGGCGCTGAAGGAAGCCGCTGACAAGCTGCTCGCCAATACGGTAATCGAGAATTACCGGGTCGAGGTGATGACTTAGTTATTACTTAAATCTGCGAAAACGCGGCTTTATGGTTCGGCCGGTTGTGGCGCAGGGGCATTTCGATGAGAGTATCGGCAGGACGGATTTTCGTGGTGGGGGCCTGCCTCATGGCGCCGATAACGATGATCTCGCCGTCTTGCGCCCAAGGCGCGAGTGATCAGCCGCTGTCGTCTCCTCCCGACAATCAGCAGCCGGCTGTACCAGCGCCATCGCCTTCTGTCCCACAGTCGCAAGCACAGCCGCCGCTGGATCCCACCAAGCCGATTCCTCCTGGAGGAATCCGGATCATCACTCGCAACCCCGACCCCGGCAAATGGGGTTTTGTTCCCGGCGTGCAAGCCAATGCCAGCCGGACCTTTAACTGCAAGCCGCTGGCTTGCGCCGATGCAGCGCGCGTCATCATCACGAATCTGCGCAGTCCGACGCGCAATCCCGATCCGCAGGCGCTGGAAAAATTCGCAAAGGTCGATTTCCCGAAGGCCATTCGTGCTCAGAATGCTGCGCAGGATGTGCTCTCGGACGGCGCCAACAAGATCGAAACGCTGAGTAGCAAGACGGCGCGGTTGAAGGACCATCCCGCCGTTTTGAACGAGACGAAATTCACGGCGGGCAAGAAGGTCGTCTTCATCAATACGGCGATTATTTTTGCCGGGCCATCGATGCTGAAATTGGCTTCGATTTCACCGAACAAGGAATTGGCGCAGAAATCGCTCGATGAATTCGTTGCCGCGGTTGATATCAAGGAAGGTCCGCCGTTACCCGCACCCTCCATGCCGAAGCCTCCGGATTCCCTGCCGCCGGATCAGAAACCGCAAAATCTCTGAGCAACTCGGGTTCGCTTCATGGTGAGCTGCGCTAGCTCTGGAAATGCGGGGTCGAATTCGATAGGCCTTGTAAAGATCGGTATTTTCCTTCGATTCCATCGGTGACGGTGTCATGAAATCTGCGGTCCTTGTCTTTCCCGGAATCAATCGCGAGCGCGACATGGCGCGTGCGCTGCGGCTCGCCTCCGGTCATGAACCGGCGATGGTCTGGCATGCCGAGACCTCGCTGCCCAAGGGTACCGATCTCGTGGTGGTGCCGGGCGGGTTTTCCTACGGCGATTATTTGCGCTGCGGGGCGATTGCCGCGCGTTCGCCTGTGATGGACGCGGTGCGCGATTTCGCTGCTGGTGGCGGCCTCGTGCTCGGGGTCTGCAATGGTTTCCAGATCCTCTGCGAGTCCGGCCTTCTGCCCGGCGTGCTCATGCGCAACGCGCGGCTGAAATTCATCTGCCAAGACGTGCATCTGCGGGTCGAACGATCCGACACGCCGTTCACGCGCGGCTACAATGCCGGGCAGATCATTCGGGTGCCGATCGCGCATGGCGAGGGCAATTACGAGGCGGACGAAGACACGCTCAAACGGCTCGAAGGCGGGGGGCGGGTGCTCTATCGCTATTGTTCCGCCGACGGCGTGGTCGATGAGCGCTCCAATATCAACGGCGCCGCGCAATCGATCGCGGGCATCGTCAATGATAAAGGCAACGTGCTCGGCATGATGCCGCATCCGGAAAACCACGTCGAAGACATCATGGGCTGCACCGACGGCCGCGGCCTGTTCGCAGGGCTCGTCGCGCATCTGGAGCGCGCTGCGTGAAGCTTTTCACGACGCGACTGCTCGCACTCGTTGCGGCGGTTTCATTTGTCACCGCCGCCAACGCGCAGGATTTTCCAAAACATTCCATTACCATGATCGTGCCGTTCGCGGCCGGCGGCACCTCCGACGTGATCGCACGCACCGTCGCCGAACAGATGGGCGCAGCGCTCGGGCAGACCATCGTGATCGAGAATGTCGCCGGCGCCGGCGGCTCGACCGCACTGGCGCGGGCCGCGCGTGCGGAGCCTGACGGCTACACCATCGCGATCGGCAATGCCGGCACCAGCGCGGCGACGTACACGATCTATCCGAACCTGCCGTTCACGCCGGACTCGTTTGTCCCGATCGCGGTGGTGGCGAAGACGTTCGGCATCATCGCATTGCGCAAGGATTTTCCCGCCAAGACCCTGCAGGAATTCATCGCCTACGCCAAAAGCAATCCCGGCAAGGTCAATCTCGGCCATGCCGGCGTCGGCTCGTCGAATTTCCTGATCTGCAAGAGCTTCGTGCAGGCAGCAGGCATCGACGTGGCGCTGGTCGGATATCGCGGCGCCGCGCCGGCGCTGACGGACGCGATCGGCGGGCAGATCGATGGCGTCTGCGATGCGGCTGCCTCCGTTTCGCAGTCGATCGAAGGCAAGCTAGTAAAAGGGCTCGTGGTCGGCTCGACGGTGCGGCTGGCAACGCTGCCGGATCTGCCGACCTCCGCGGAAGCGGGCCTTCCCGAATTCGAGGCGCAGGGTTGGAACGGATTGTTCGCGCCGAAGGGAACGCCATCCGAAATTATCGCCAAGCTCAACGCCGCGGCCCGTACCGCGGTGGAAAGCGACACGGTCAAAAAGCGCTTTGCCGATTTGTCGACAGTCGCGCCTGACGCCAACGAGCATGCGCCGGAAGTACTCCAGCAATTGGTGACGCGCGACGTCGAGAAATATCACAGGCTGTTGCAAGAGAAATAAGCGACATCTTGCTGGGAACTCTCCCCGTTCAGCTGGCCTGAAACTTGCTCCCGCATTGCCATTCGCTGAACGCGGATTGTCGGGAGATATCATGCTCATTCGTAACGCTTTTTACAGTCTTGCGCTCGCAGCCGTGTTGTTGGGGCCCAAACCGGCGGCGGCCGAAACCACGCTGCGTATCGCCATGACAGCGGCCGATATCCCCACCGCAACCGGGTTGCCCAATAACGGCTTCGAAGGAATGCGCTTTCTCGGCTACCCGATTTTTGAAGGGTTGGTGCTGTGGGATTTGACCAGAACCGACCAATTGGCGGGCTTGCGCCCAGGACTCGCGGAGAAATGGGAGCAGGATCCGGCGGACACCAAGACCTGGATTTTCCATCTGCGCCACGGCGTCAAATTCCATGACGGCACGGATTTCAACGCCGACGCCGTGATCTGGAACCTTGACCGCTATTTCAACAACGGCAGCCCGCAATTCGAGCCGCCGAGTTCGGCGATGTCGCGGGCGCGCGTTCCCCTGATGGGTTCCTACAAGAAGATCGATGACGATACCGTTGCGATCACCACGACCAAGCCGGCATCCTATTTCCCCTATATGGCGGTGTATCTGCTGTTCACCTCGCCGGCCTCGTTCGAAAAGGCTGGCCGGGATTGGGCCAAGGTCGCGACCTTGCCGGCGGCGGGCACCGGGCCGTTCCGGATCACCAGGATCGTGCCGCGGCAGGAGGCGGATCTTGCCCGCTGGGACAAGTATTGGGACGCCACCAGGATGGCGAAAGTCGACAATGTCGTATTGATGCCGATCCCGGATGCGAATTCGCGATTGGCCGCCTTGCGCTCCGGTCAGGTCGACTGGATCGAGGTGCCGCCAGCCGATGGCATAGCCTCGCTGAAATCGGCCGGCTTCGCCATCACCACCGGCTCCTATCCCCACGTCTGGCCCTGGTTTTACAACATCGGCGCGGCCATCAGCCCCTTCAAGGACGTCAGGGTTCGCCAAGCCCTGAACTATTGCGTTGACCGGGAGGGGCTGGTGTCGTTGCTGAATGGGACCGCGGAGCCCTCGGTGGGCTGGCTCAAAACCAGCGATCCCGATTTCGGAACGCCGGTCAACCACTACAAATTCGATCCGGCCAAAGGCAAGGCGTTGCTCGCTGAAGCCGGATATACACCGGCAAAGCCACTGTCGTTCAAGGCGTTGATCTCGAATTCCGGCTCGGGGCAGATGCTGCCTTTGCCGATGAACGAATTCCTGCAGCAAAATCTGAAAGAGGCCTGCGGCGTCAATGTGGAATTCGACGTGATTGAATGGCAGGTTCTTTTGACGGCCGCCCGCGCCACGCCCGACAGCCCGAACCTGCAAGGGGCCATGGCGCTCAATATCAGTTCGCCATCATCCGATCCCGGCGTCATGGCGCGCTATTTCTCATCCGCCAATTTTTCGCCGAACGGCTTCAATTTCGAGCAGTGGAAGGACGAAGAATTCGACGCCGCCCTCAAGACGATTGGGGATTCCACCGATCCCAAGGAAATCTCGGCTGCCTATCGCAAAGCGCATGAGCGCCTCGTCGACAATCCGCCCTGGCTTTACATTGTCCACGATCTCAACCCGCGCGCGATGAGTCCGAAAATCAAAGGCTTCGTCTCGCCGCAGTCGTGGTTCGTCGATCTGACTTTGGTCAGCTTGCAATAAGTTTCCTTCACCTCTCCCGTTGGGAGAGGTCGGATTGGACAGGCGATGCGCAGCATCGCCTGTGCGATCCGGGTGAGGGATTACAGCCTAACGATAGACCGTACCCCCGAGCCCTCTCCCCATGGGAGAGGGAGCGCGCTTCCACCGACCCGATGTCGAAGCAAACGCTCCAATTCGGGCGATCAAACTCTAGTTTCGTTGCTCGCGACCGCCGGCGCTTTCCGCTTCACCCGCTTGATGGTGCCGGAAAAGGTGAACAGCGAGCGCTCACCGGATTTCAAGAGACCGCGCAGGAAGATCAGCGAGCCACCGGCGCGCATGATCTCGCCGTCGCACTCGATCAATTCGCCTTCGCGCGCGGCGTCGAGAAATTCGCTGGCAAACGACACCGTCACCCCGGGGCCCTCAAGCACGGGCGAGGCGATGGCGAACAGGCAATAGTCCGCGAACGTCATGAAGCAGCCGCCATGGACATTGCCCATGCCGTTGAGATGCTTCTTCTCGACCCGGAAGGCGCAGCGCACGCGTCCATCGTCGTCCATCCGGTGCCAGAATGGGCCATTCTGCGATTCGAAGCTGTCGCGGCTCCAGGTCCGCCAGCCCGCGAATTCGCCCGAGATTTCGACGTGCAGGTCGGGACGGTTGCGATAGGCGTTTTTGGTCAGGTCGTCCACGCGATCGGGCCTTCCATTGAGGGTTTCAGTCCTTAAATCCGATCCATTCGCGATGTGCAAACCTTCATGTTGCGTCTTGCCTCCGCAAAGCTATGGACAGCCGGAAATTGCGCCATAAAAGGCCTTTTCCACCCCTTCCGATCTCCCTAATAAGGGACTTCAATGGTGCAAGAAGCCTCATGAACCAGCCGCAAATCACCCCAGAACTCGTCGCCAGCCACGGCCTGAAGCCGGACGAGTATGAGCGGATTCTCAAGCTGATCGGGCGGGTGCCGAGTTTCACCGAACTTGGGATTTTCTCGGCGATGTGGAACGAGCACTGCTCGTACAAGTCGTCGCGGCTGCATCTGCGCGGGTTGCCGACCAAGGCGCCGTGGGTAATTCAGGGGCCGGGCGAGAACGCCGGCGTCATCGATATCGGCGACGGCCAGGCGGTGGTCTTCAAGATGGAGAGCCACAACCATCCGAGCTACATCGAACCGTACCAGGGCGCGACCACCGGTGTCGGCGGCATCCTGCGCGACGTCTTCACCATGGGCGCACGCCCCATTGCGTGCCTCAATGCACTGAGTTTTGGGGCGCCGGAGCATCCCAAAACCCGCCATCTGGTCTCGGGCGTCGTCGCCGGTGTCGGCGGCTATGGCAATTCGTTTGGGGTACCGACCGTCGGCGGACAGGTGCGTTTCCACACCCGCTATGACGGCAATATTCTCGTCAACGCGATGGCGGTCGGCCTCGCCGAAACGAACAAGATTTTCTACGCGGCGGCGTCCGGCGTGAACATGCCGATCGTCTATCTCGGCTCCAAGACCGGCCGCGACGGCATTCACGGCGCCTCGATGGCGTCGGCCGAGTTCGACGACGACTCCGCCGAGAAGCGCCCCACCGTGCAGGTCGGCGATCCCTTCGCGGAGAAGCTGTTGCTGGAAGCCTGCCTCGAGATCATGGAAGCCGATTGCGTGATCGCGATCCAGGACATGGGCGCGGCGGGCTTGACGTGCTCGGCGGTGGAGATGGGCGCCAAGGGCGATCTCGGCGTCGATCTCGATCTCGATGCGGTGCCCACGCGCGAAACCGGCATGAGCGCTTACGAGATGATGCTCTCGGAAAGCCAGGAGCGCATGCTCATGGTGCTCAAGCCCGAGAAGGAAAAAGAAGCCGAAGCGATCTTCCGCAAATGGGGACTGGATTTCGCCGTGGTCGGCTACACCACGCCGAGCAAGCGCTTCGTGGTGAAGCATGGCGGCGATGTCATGGCCGATCTGCCGATCAAGGAATTGGGCGACGAAGCGCCGCTGTACGATCGCCCGCATGTGGAATCGCCGCTGCTGCCGGTGATCCATGCGCGCGACGTGAAGCCGCCGATCGGCATTATGCCCGCGCTGGAAAAGCTGATTGCGACGCCCGAGCTGTGCTCGAAGCGCTGGGTGTGGGAGCAATACGATCACGTCATTCTGGGCAACACGGTGCAACGCCCCGGCGGCGACGCCGCGGTGGTGCGGGTGCAGGATGGGCCGAAAGGATTGGCGCTGACGGTGGATGTGACGCCGCGTTATTGCGAGGCCGATCCTTATCAGGGCGGCATGCAGGCGGTGGCCGAAGCCTGGCGCAATATCACCGCCGTCGGCGGGCGGCCGTTGGCGATCACCGACAATCTCAATTTCGGCAATCCGGAGCGGCCGGAAATCATGGGCCAGTTCGTCGGCTGCCTGAAGGGCATTTCGGAAGCCTGCCGCGTGCTCGACTTCCCCGTCGTGTCTGGCAACGTCTCGCTCTACAACGAGACTAACGGCCGCGGCATCCTGCCGACGCCTTCGATCGGCGGCGTCGGGCTGCTTGATGATTTCACCAAATCGGCAACGCTGGCGTTCAAGGCCGAGGGCGAGGCGATCCTGCTGATCGGCGATACCCATGGCTGGCTCGGCCAGTCGGTGTACCTGCGCGACATCTGCGGCCGAGAAGAGGGCGCACCACCGCCGGTCGATCTCGCGGCCGAAAAACGCAACGGCTGCGTGGTGCGCGGCATGATCCATGCGGGCACCGCGACATCAGCGCATGATATTTCCGATGGCGGGCTTCTGATTGCGCTGGCGGAAATGGCGATGTCAGGCGGCATCGGCGCCCTGTTACTGCCGGCGCCCGAATCGATCGTCCCGCACGCGTATTGGTTCGGTGAAGATCAGGCGCGTTACATCGTCACGGTGCCCGAGGACCAGGCGGGGTTGGTGCTGGCCAAGATGAAAGGCGCCGGCGTACCCTGCGCGCGGATCGGCACTACCGGCGGGGACGCGATCGCCATATCGGGCGAAGCGCCGATTTCGGTTGCGTCGCTCAGGTCCGGCTTCGAGAGTTGGTTTCCGGCTTACATGAACGCCAAGGCTTCCTAGCCTCGCCGTTTCACCGTCATTGCGAGGAGCGCAGCGACGAAGCAATCCAGTCTTTCTTGCAGCTATGGATTGCTTCGCTGGCGCTCGCAATGACGATGTTGAGCTAGCTGTCGCCTTCACAGCACGCGCGTCGCGCCCGGAATTTTCCGCAAAGCTGCAGTTACAGCCCAGCTCAATGCGACGGTAAGCACGAACGCGATTGAGGCCTTGACGATCGCGGGCACGTCGAAATCGAACAGCCAGTATTGCAGCCAGAGCACGATCGGGTAGTGCACCAGAAAGATGCCGTAGGCATCACCCTGCATCGGATCGAGGATGCTCCAGCCCGATCGTTTGAACCTCAGGAAAAACGCCAGGATCGCGAACAAGATGGCTGCGCTGAAGGCGACGAAGAGAAGGCCGTAGATCGCCTCGTACCAATGCGGCAACACTGGCGGATTCCCCAATATTTGACGCTTGATGTAGATCAGCACCCACAACAGGCAATACGGAACAAGTGTCGCGATCACCCAGCCCCAGTTGCTTTTCGCCAACCGTCCGTCCGCGCTCAGAAACCCGCGATCGAAGTTCGCCGCGCCGACACCGGCTCCGATGAAGAAGTAGGCCGCATACAACAGCACACGGCTGGCCTGAACGTCGAACGGTCCGAACTCGAACCACCGGCTCGGTCCGAAGTAGAGCCGCGCCGGCACATAGACGACGGCGGTGACCGCTAGGAGAAACAGGAAGAATTCGGCCGGCCGGTCGTAGCCGCGCAGCGACAGGCGATTGACCGGATCGACGAGCCTGGGTGAGAGCCGATACAGCACGCAGGCCGAGAGATCGAAAGCCAGCAACACCCAGACGAACCATATCGGGCCGCTTGGCCAGGGGCCGACGGTGATCGTCTTCCACCAAAATGCCGCGAAGCCATTATCGGGCGATTGCCGCAGCGCGATGGCGTAATACGCGATCGGTATGATTGTGAATGCCGCTATCGCGAAGGGCAGTCCGAGCCGGAGCAGGCGATCGCGAATAAAAGTCAGCGGCGCCTTATGAGCAAGGCTCGGCCATACGAACAATCCGGAGAGAAAAAAGAACATCGCCATGAAGAAGCTGTCGGTGGCGAGAACGACGACGTCAAAGCCGATCCACGACTTCGGATCGGTATGACCGAAGTAAGTGTAGGGAATGACGGCATGGTGGATGACCACCACAAGGGTCAGGAAGGTGCGGGCGCGATCGAGCGCGAGGTTGCGTGTGGTGGCTTTTGGCGTTGCCCTTGTCTGTAGGGACGTCACCGTGTCGGAAATCGATGTCATGCGCGCCCCCGGCGGGGTGGTCGGTTGCAGATGTTGCAACCGGGAACCCGATTCAGCAAGGCCCAATTATCACGGAACGAAACGCCAATGCGACCCCGGGGCTTCCGTAACGCCGGGCAACGCTCCGGTCCATCCGAGCTTCCCGGCCAAGACGGGCCGATAGTTTTGATATGTTCGGTAACGTACGGTCGGCGATCCCCATCCCGCCGCTGTGGAACCAGTTCCATTGCTCGAAGTTAGATCAGCGATTTCGATCGCGCCGCCGATGCCGCGGCGCGAAGGCTGGAGGAACGGGCAATGACAATTCTGAAATGGGCGCTGATCTTCTTCCTGGTGTCGATTGTCGCCGGCATCCTTGGTTTCACCGGCATATCGGCCGCGTCAGCCGACGTCGCCCGATTCCTGTTTTACGTCTTCGTCGTGATCTTCCTGATCCTGCTGATCCTCGGCCTCACGATCTTCAGGGTATAGGGTACCTAGTCCCTCCGTCATTGCGAGCAAAGCGAAGCAATCCGGCGCCACAAAGGAAGGCTGGATTGCTTCGTCGCTGCGCTCCTCGCAATGACGCCTTAAAATCCCGATTGCTCCGCCCTCAGGCCACTTCTTCGATCTTGACCTTGTCGGGGTAGAACGCCAGATGGCTGGAGATTTCCGCCATCGCCGGGAACGGCGTCTCATAGGTCCAGATCGAATTTTCGAGTGTCTTGCCGTCGGCTACGACACTGAAATAATTCGCATCCCCCTTATACGGACAGTGGGTGGTCCGGTCGGTGCGGGCCAATAGCGCCATATTGGCGTCCTGGCGTGGGACATATTGCACCGCCGGGTAGCTCGCTTCCTTTAGCGTCAGGGCATGGGTGGTATCGGCAATCACGACACCGCCGACGGTAACACGGACACGCTTCGGGTTCGCCGTAATGGTGATGGGATGGTCGGGGCCGGGGAGTTTCATGGTCGTCAGCCTCTTTGGTCAGCCCGTTGTGATCGTGCGGTACGATCCAGCGGCTTTGCAATGATCGGATCGGGAATATAGTACGGCAGAGCGTGACATCCAGAGTGCGACCAGCAAAAGTGGCTCGCCGGACCCCCGGGACAAACGTCTCGTTTGTCCCGGGATTGCGCTCTAGAATAGCATAATTGCACTTGATCTGATCGCCAAACCGCTCACACTTTTGGCCGATCATGCGCTAGGGTGTCCAAGTCAGGTTTTGGTCAGGTTCTGGCGCTGCCGCAGCGATAGCGGGTTGCGATTCGAACTGCCGAATGGGAGAAATTTGGGATGCCGATGGACGCCCGCGATATCGAATCGATGATCAAGGCAGCTATACCCGACGCCGAGGTGACGATCCGCGATCTGGCCGGCGACGGCGACCACTATGCGGCGACCGTGATTTCGGAGTCGTTCCGCGGCAAATCCCGCGTCCAGCAGCACCAGATCGTTTACAAATCGCTGCAGGGCCAGATGGGCGGCGTGCTTCACGCACTGGCGCTGCAGACCGGGGTACCTGGCGGACCCGGGGTACCTAAGGGCTGAAGCCCGGGACGGGGTATGGCTGCCATGGTGGGGGACGATCAACGCGGCGCGCTGTTTCGTCAATCTGTCCCGCATCAGCATAGCCGCGTCACCTATGCTGAACTGTTTTTCGATCTGGTGTTCGTTTTCGCGGTCACGCAGATATCGCATACGCTGCTCGGCCGGTTCACCCCGCTTGGGGCGTTACAGACGACCCTGTTATTCCTCGGCGTCTGGTGGGTGTGGGTTTACACCGCATGGATCACCAATTGGCTCAATCCCGAACTGACGCCGGTCCGGGTATTGCTGTTTCTGCTGATGCTCGGCGGGCTCGTGCTCTCAACCTCGATTCCAAAGGCCTTTGAATCGAGAGGACTTTGGTTCGCCGTTGCCTATGCCGCGATGCAGGTCGGCCGGACCGTCTTTCTGCTGGCATCGATCCCGCGAACGCAGCCTTCAACCCGGATGAATGCGATCCGTATCCTGGTCTGGCTGTCCACCTCGGCGGCGTTCTGGATCTGGGGCGGACTGGTGGAAGGGCAGGCGAGGCTGCTGCTGTGGGCCGTAGCTCTGGCCATTGAATATCTGTCGCCCGCGGCGCGCTTCTGGGTTCCGAAATACGGCATGTCGTCGATCGAGGATTGGGCCGTCGAAGGCGGCCATATGGCGGAGCGCTGCGCGGGCTTCATCATCATCGCGCTCGGCGAATCCATTGTCGTGACCGGTGCGACATTCGCCGATCTGGCCTGGACTACGGATACGGTCGTTGCCTTCGTGTCGGCCTTCATCGGAGCCCTCGCGATGTGGTGGATCTATTTCCACAAGGGCGCCGAAGCAGGCTCCGAACAGATTTCAAACTCCAGCGAGCCGGGCCGGCTGGCGAGGCTGGCTTATACTTACCTGCATATGCCGATCGTGGCCGGCATTATTGTCTCGGCCGTCGCCGACGAACTGGTGCTGACGCATCCCGGCGGCCATTCCGATCCCAGGACGGTTCTCAGCGCGATCGGCGGACCGTTGCTGTTTCTGTTCGGAACGATCCTCTTCAAACACATCATTCGCGGCTGGCTTCAACTGTCGCATATCGTCGGCATCGTGGCGCTCGGCGCGCTGGCTTGGTTCGCGAGCGAACTATCGCCGTTGATACTGTCGGTCCTGACCACCGCGATCCTGATCATTGTCGCAGCCTGGGAGACGATCTCGCTGAAATCCGGTGCCGCCGAAAATCAGTCCGAAGCCACCAGCGCGTGAACCGAGAACATGCCGGCAGCATCGGTCCATGACTCGCGCGGCGTCCAGCCCGAGCCGCGCGCCAGCGCGGTGAAGCGATCGAGGCTGTATTTGTAGCTGCTCTCGGTGTGGATGCTTTCGCCGGCGCGGAACGAGAAACTCCGGCCGAGCACCCGCACAGTCTGCGCCTTCTTGCTGATCAAGTGCATTTCGATGCGGTGACGCTCGCGGTTATAGATCGCACGATGGATGAACGCGGACGGGTCGAAATTGCCGCCCAGTTCGCTGTTGATGCGGACCAGCACATTGAGATTGAAGCGCGCGGTGACACCGGCGGCATCGTTGTAGGCGTGGTATAATACGCGCTCGTCTTTTTCGAGGTCGACGCCGATCACCATCTGCGCGCCTTTCCCCAGAATATCGCGTGCGCTGCGCAGGAAGGCGCAAGCCTCATGCGGTTCGAAATTCCCGAGCGTCGATCCCGGGAAGAATCCGACCTTCGGCATCGCCTTGACTGCGTCGGGCAGGGTGAACGGCGCGGTAAAATCCGCGGCGACCGGATAGACGGCGAGACCGGGGAAATCCTTGCGCAAAGCATCGGCCTGCGCTTTGAGGAAGTCGCCTGAAATATCCACGGGAACGTAGGCGCCGAACGCGCATTCGTTCAGCAACAGCCGGACCTTGGTGGTCGCACCGGCGCCGAACTCCACCAGCGCCGCCCCCTTGGGGACGATGGCTGATATCTCGCTGCCGCGGTCGCGCAAGATCGTCAGTTCAGTGCGGGTCGGGTAATATTCCGGCAGCACCGTGATCTGCTCGAACAGCTCCGAACCGGTGGCGTCATAGAAATACTTCGGCGACAGCCGTTTCGGGTGCTGCGACAAATTATCGAGCACGTCGCTGGCAAATGCCGAGGTTTGCTCATCGAAACGGTTCGCTTTTGCCAAAGCGGCAGCGTGCACATTCATGACAGTCTCCTGGACGCGCGTTCCGGCGCGGTTGAAATTCAAAAATCAGGCGGCGTAGTCGGCGAGGCGAAATCCCGTAAATTGCCAGCGATGGTGCGGATAAAAGAAGTTGCGATAGGTGATACGGCTATGCCCGTGCGGAGTTGCAAGCGAGGAGCCGCGCAATACCAACTGGTTGACCATGAACTTGCCGTTATACTCGCCGAGTGCGCCCTCGATGGCGCGATAGCCGGGATAGGGGGCATAGGCGCTGCGGGTCCATTGCCACACGATCCCAAATGCGTCGTTGAGATGGCCGGCGCGGGCGGCAACTTCCCATTCCATTTCGGTCGGTAAATGCTTGCCGCTCCAGCGCGCGAACGCGTCGGCCTCGTAATAGCTGACATGGCAAACGGGAGCGGCAGCGTCGACCGGCTTCAGCCCACCGAGCGTCATGACCCGCCATTCGCCGTCGATCTGACGCCAGTGACCGGGTGCCTGCCACTGCTCGTTATTGACCGCCGCAAAGCCGTCCATCAGCCAGAGCGTCGGTGTGGTGTAGCCGCCACCTTTCATGAAGGCGAGCCACTCGGCGTTGGTGACGAGATTGCGCGCCAATCCGACCGGGCCCACCAAAGCGCGGTGCGCAGGTTTCTCGTTGTCGAAATGAAACGTGTCGTCGGCGTGCCCGACGGTGTGGATGCCCTCGTTGAGCGTCACCCATTCGTCGCCGTCACGGGTTGAAGCCGGGAAGCGCCACGCCGAATCGTAGGCGGGAGGAATCGGGTTTTGCGCGAAGGCGTGCAGGATATCGGTCAGCATCAATTCCTGATGCTGCTGCTCGTGATTAAGGCCGACTTCCACCAGCGGTATGAGCGCCACCAGCGCGTCCTCATCCGCCTCGTGAAAGAATTTCACCACGGCGGCATCGACATGCCTGCGATAGGCAGTGACTTCATCGGCGCTGGGACGTGTCAAATGGCCGCGCTGGTGACGGGCGTGCCGCGGTCCGGCGCTGACGTAATAGGAATTGAACAGGAAGGCGTAATCCGGATGAAATGGCTTATATCCCCTGCAGTGTTCGCCAAGCAGGAATTGCTCGAAGAACCAGGTAGTATGGGCGCGATGCCATTTCGCGGGGCTCGCGTCCGGCATCGACTGGATCAACTGATCTTCCGGCGTCAGGGAAGTTGCTCGACGCTCCGTCTCATTCCGGACGCCAAGGAAGGCTTCCACCAAATCCTGGGCGAGGGCGCCGGAATCGGAGAATAATGACGGGCAAGGGACGGCAAGCGCGGCCGCAGCGGATGCTGGTTTCGTCACGATACTCTCCGGTCGGGGGGAGAACGTTGCACTGGTAAATGGGTTCCCCGGCAATAGCCTGTCCTAGATAGGGGCTCCCGCTCGGGATAAAAGCCTCCCCGGGGCGTCGTCGAGATTATGGTGACGGTGCCCGTTGGCTATGGGCTCGGCCTTCCGGACGGTGTGGACGGCTTGGGCAACGCATGTCAGCTCCTCGCCATTTTACTTTGGATGCACAACGGTTTGGGATACATATATGGGCAGTGTCGGGTTTACAGACTAATGCCAGCCCCGAAGGGTATGCTGCAAAAGGACGCGAATATGAGCATCGAGCAATTCATCGAAAATGAAGTGAAGTCGAACGACGTCGTGCTGTTCATGAAGGGAACGCCGCAGTTTCCGCAGTGCGGTTTTTCCGGCCAGGTGGTCCAGATCCTCGATCACGTCGGGGTCGGGTACAAGGGCCTGAACGTTCTCGAATCCGCCGATCTGCGCAACGGCATCAAGACCTATTCCAACTGGCCGACCATTCCGCAGCTTTACGTCAAGGGCGAGTTTGTCGGCGGCTGCGACATCATCCGTGAGATGTTCCAGGCTGGCGAGCTGCAGCAGCTTCTTGCCGATAAGGGCGTCGCAGTTACTGCCTCCGCCTGATTTGGCCGCGCGCCAGACCGGCACGGCGCGGCTGGAAGTCATCGTCGCCGATATTACAAGCTTAAGCGTTGACGCGATCGTCAACGCCGCGAACACGTCGCTACTCGGCGGTGGCGGTGTCGATGGTGCGATCCATCGCGCCGCCGGGCCTGAGCTGCTCGCCGAATGCCGCACGCTTCATGGCTGCGAGACCGGCGATGCCAAAATCACCAGGGCTTATCGGCTGCCGGCCAGGCATGTGATTCATGCCGTCGGCCCGGTCTGGCATCGCGGAAGCCAGGGCGAGGATGAGGCGCTGGCGTCGTGCTATCGCCGCGCCATCGAACTGTGCCAGAGCCACGGCCTCGGCTCGATTGCCTTTCCTGCAATTTCAACTGGCGTCTATCGCTTTCCCGCCGATCGCGCGGCGCGGATCGCGGTCTCGACGACGGTGGATGCGCTGGCTGCGGCGTCCACGGTGAAGCGAATTATCTTCTGCTGCTTTTCGGACGACAGCGCGAGGCTGCACGCGCAGGCAATGGCCGAATTCGGCCACCCTTGTGCCGATTGAACCGGCCGCTACACTCCGCCGCAGGAATCCGGGGAGGGGTTGCGATGAGTTCACGGCATATGTTGCGGTCGCTGATGTGTGGTGCGTTGCTGACGATGGCGGCGATAGCCTCGGTTAGCGCGGAAGGCACCTTCGATATTCCCTCGGGCGCCCATTTCAATCCGCAAAAGCTCGAGAAGATCGGCGAATATTTCCGCGACCAGATTGCGAACGGCAAGATCCCCGGTGCGATCCTGCTGATCCAGCAGCACGGCAAACCGGTCTATCATGAATTCTTCGGCGTGCGCGATGTGGTCTCCAAGGCGCCAATGACCGACGACACCATCTTCCGCCTGTATTCCATGACCAAGCCGATCACGTCAGTCGCGGCGATGATGCTGATCGACGAGGGCAAGCTTAAACTCAACGATCCCGTTGCCAAATACATTCCGTCATTCGCCAAGGCCAAGGTCGGCGTCGAAAAGAAATCCGAGAATGGCGAGAAGGTGCTCGAGCTCGTGCCGTTAAACCGGCCGATCACGATTCTGGACCTGATGACGCAAACCTCCGGGATTACTTACGGCTTCTATGGAGACAGTCTGGTCCGCAAGGCCTATGGCAACGCCAGGATCTACGACGGCGATTTCGACAACGCCGAATTCGCCGAACGCATCGCGCAGCTTCCGCTGGCCGAACAGCCGGGTACGCTGTGGGACTACGGCCACTCGACCGATGTTCTCGGACGCATCATCGAAATCGTGTCGGGAAAATCGCTGCTGCAGTTTGAAAAGGAAAAGCTGCTCGACCCGCTCGGCATGCCCGGGACCGCGTTTTACGTCACCGATCTGGAAAAGCAGAAGCTGATCGCGCTGCCGGTGCCGAACGACCGCGACTTCAGGGTCGGGTTCGATAGCAGCCCCGATGTCTTCATGAAATGGGAATCCGGCGGTGGCGGCATGGTCTCGACCATGGCGGACCTTGCGCGGTTTTCGCAGATGGTGCTCAACGGCGGCAGCCTCGACGGCAAGCAATATCTCAGTCCCAAGGCGTTCGAGCAGATGACGTCGGATCACGTCGGACCGGGCTCGGGCGTCGCGCGAGACTATTTTTATTTTCCAGGCGACGGCTTTGGCTTCGGGCAGGGTTTCGGCGTGCGTACCGATCCCGGCCACGCCAAGCCGCCGCCGGCGGGCTCGCTGGGCGAACTGAAATGGGATGGCGCCAGCGGCTGCTATTTCGTGATCGACCGCAAGCAGGACATGTTTTTCGTTTTGCTGGAGCAGACGCCGTCGGAGCGCCAGAAGATCCAGCCGGCGGTGAAGAAGATGATCTATGAAGCGATGGAGAACTGACGGCTCCACGCGGCGGGGCAACGTCGCGGCGGTGCTTGCGCTTCTGATCGTCGCGGCCGCATTCGGACGGTCGAACACCGGCCGTGCGGAAACGCCGCTATCGGTCCCTTCAGGTTTTTCGCGCGCCAAACTGGAGCGCGTCGGCGACTATATCCGTAACGAGATTGGGACCGGCAAGATTCCCGGCGCCATCCTCCTGATCCAGCAGCACGGTCATCCCGTCTATTTCGAAAATTTCGGCGTGCGCGACATCGCGACCAAGCTGCCGATGACTCCGGATACGATCTTTCGGCTGTATTCGATGTCGAAGCCGATCACCAGCGTCGCCGCGATGATGCTGGTCGAGGACGGCAAGCTCTCGCTCGCCGATCCCGTTTCAAAATACATTCCTGATTTCGCCAATGTGAAGGTTGGCGTCGAAAAGCCGGATGAAAACGGAAAGCCTGCGCTGGCGCTCGAGCCTGTCAACCGGCCGATCACGATCGAAGACCTGCTGCGCCATACATCGGGTCTCACCTATGGCTTCTACGGCGACAGCGCGGTGCGAAAACTCTATGCCAATTCGGATTTGTTCGAGGGCGATTTCGACAATGCCACATTCGCCGAGCGCATCGCGAAATTGCCGCTCGCCGAACAGCCGGGAACGCTGTGGGATTACGGCCACTCGACCGACGTGCTCGGCCGCGTCATCGAAGTCGTGTCGGGGCAATCATTGCTTCAGTTCGAGAAGCCGCGGCTGCTCGATCCGCTCGGGATGACGGAGACCGCCTTCTACGTCGCCGATGAAACAAAGCGCCCGCTGATCGCGGAGCCGATGCCCGACGATCGTTTCACCAGTCCTGTCGCCGGAATCAGGGATCCGATGCTGCCACGACGCTGGGAATCCGGCGGGGCGGGCATGGTCGGAACGATCGGGGACTACGCACGGTTTGCGCAGATGCTGCTCAACGGCGGCACACTGGATGGCAGGCGCTACCTCAAGCCTGAGACCGTTGCCCTGATGACTTCGGACCATATCGGGCCGGAGACGAAAATCGCGCGCGACTATTTCTATTTTCCGGGCGACGACAGCGGCTTCGGCCTCGGCTTTGCGGTGCGCACGTCGCAACCGCCGAATACGTCACTTCCGCTTGGCGAATATCGCTGGGACGGCGTCGCCGGTACTTTCTTCTTTGTCGACCCGAAGGACGACATGTTCACGATCTGCATGATGCAGTCGCCGTCGCAGCGCGGACGGATTCAGACTGAGCTGAAGACGCTGATCTATGAGGCGCGCGAGAATTGATCGCAGCGCCGCGCGATGTCGTGCACCAGGCCGACCTCTCCCGGATCATGTCGCGGTTGAGTCTGCCCCCGAAACGTTCGTCCTAGGATACTTATCCGAGATGTTCGAGCGGCAATGGTGCCCCAGCCTTGAGCGTCTGGATTGCAATATTGCTGCGGACTTCGCGTACGATCGGCAGATTGAGCAGCTTGCCTACCAGAAAACGCTGGTAATCGACGAGATCAGGCACGACGACTTCGAGGAAATAGTCAGCCTCACCGGAGACGAGGTGGCACGCAACGACCTCGGGCATTTCGACGACGGCTTTCTCGAACGCCAGCGCACGCTCGTTGGCGTGCCCATCGATCTTGACGCCAACAAAGACAGAGAAGCTCAGGCCGACCCGGTCCCGTCGCAAGGCTGCCCGATAGCCTTCAATATACCCTTCGCGTTCCAGACGTTTGACGCGACGCAGGCACGGCGATGGCGACAGTCCGACCTTGTCCGCCAGTTCGACGTTACTCAAGCGTCCATCGGACTGAAGCTCCGCAATAATCCGGCTATCTATGGCATCAAGATCTGATTTTGGCATCATCACGCATCTCTAAACCAAAAAAGGGTCAATAATTGCTCCTGGGGTGCCTAGCTTAGCACCTTTTGCAAGGACATGCTTCGAGGTCCCGTGCCATGTTTCGTGGCCTGAACGTCCCACGGAGTGACCCACGATGCCCGACCATTCGACCTGCCAATCCCTGCTTGGCGCCGTTGAGCGCTACTTCGATCTGATGTTCGACAATGACGTATCGCGCTTTGATGAGGTTTTCGCATCGAGTGTCCAGTTGCACGGATTGCGCGACGAGCGTTTGCGCTTGCTATCCGCGCAAGACTACAAGAATGCGCTTGCCTCCGGACCATCGCCGGAGTCCAAGAACGCTCCGCGCCAGCAGGAAGTCTTGCTGATGGATTTTGCGTCATCCACACAAGCGGTGGTGAAGGTTCGCGTCAGGATCGATGCGGTTCAGTATCTCGACTACCTCTCGTACCATTGCATCAATGGCTCATGGCTGATTACGGCCAAGTCCTTCCATGTTGAACGGAGATACGAAGTGCCAACGGGATGATGCTCTACACGCCGCGTGCAATATCGCGCACCAGCCCAACCGTCTCTTCGATCATCGCAGCGGTGACATCGAGATGGGTGCAGGCCCTGATCCTTCCATCCATCATCGCGAGCAATACGCCGCGCTTTCGTAACGCCTCGACCATCTTGTCGCCGGTGATGCCGGCGCCATCGGGAGTGAAGAACACCAGATTGGTTTCGGGCTGCTGCACTTTGACGCCTTCGATTTGCGACAGCCCCCGCGCCAGCGCGCGCGCGTTGGCATGATCGTCCGCGAGCCGCTCGACGTGGTAGTCGAGCGCGTAGACGCAGGCCGCGGCGCAAATGCCCGCCTGGCGCATCGATCCACCTAAGCGTTGCTTCCAGCGCCAGACGTCGTCGATGAAATCGCGCGAGCCGGCGATGACGGCGCCAACAGGTGCGCCCAGGCCCTTCGAGAAATCGAGCCAAGCCGAATCCCATCCCGCGGCCATGTCGCGCGCGGTGATGCCGGTGGCGACGCAGGCGTTGAGCAGCCGCGCGCCATCCATATGGGTGGCCAGACCGTTCGACTTGGCGATTTGCACGATCGCATCGAGATCCGCTTTTTTCCAGATCGTGCCGCCGCCGATATTGGCTGTTTGTTCGACGCTGACCACCGTCTGCGGGGGCTGGTAGCGCGTGCGCGGGTGAAGCGCTGATTGAAAGGTGTCGGGCGTGAATTGCCCGTCGGCGCCGGTCAGCGCCGTGATCTGGAAACCGCCGAGTGCGGCGTGGGCGCCGCCTTCGCGGGCGAGGATATGCGCGGTCTCATGCGCCAGGATTTCGTCGCCGGGCCGGCAATAGGCAAGCGTCGCCGCGACGTTGCACATGGTGCCTGAGGGCATGAACACGGCGGCCTCCTTGCCGAGCAAATCGGCCACGCGTTCGCACAGCAGGTTCACGGTCGGATCGTCGCCGATCTGTTCGTCACCGACTTCGGCCCGTGCCACCGCTGCGCGCATGTCAGGCGTCGGGCGGGTCTGCGTATCCGATAGCAGGTTGATGCGGACCGGCGGCTGTTTCGAATCGCGCGGGGGAGGGGTGTACATCATGGCGAGTTCTCTTGGAGCCTTGTGAGTTGGATTGACTTAATCAGGTGTTATTCCGGGATGGTCCGAAGGACCAGATCTCAGATGCGCAATTGCGCATCGGGGAATCTCGAGATTCTGGGTTCGCGCGCCCCGGAATGACGCCATTGAGCACTGATCGATCTTACTCAAACAAAAAGGCCCCGGCAAAACCGGGGCCCTTGATCTCGCGAAAACGCCGTTGACAAAAATCAGCGCGAATAGAATTCGACGATCAGATGCGGCTCCATCTGCACCGCGAACGGCACGTCGGACAAAGCCGGGATGCGGGCGAACTTCGCCGTCATCTTGGAGTGATCGACTTCAAGGAAGTCAGGCACGTCGCGCTCCGAAAGCTGGCTGGCTTCCAGAACGACCGTGAGTTGCTTCGAGGATTCCTTGACCTCGACCACATCGCCGACCTTCAGCTTGAAGCTTGCAATGTTGACGCGACGGCCGTTCACCTTGACGTGGCCGTGATTGATGAACTGGCGCGCGGCAAACATGGTGGCCACGAATTTGGCGCGATAGACCACGGTGTCGAGACGGCGCTCGAGCAGCCCGATCAGGTTTTCGCCGGTATCGCCCTTCATCCGGCCGGCCTCGACATAAATGCCGTGGAACTGGCGCTCGCTGATGTTGGCGTAGTAACCTTTAAGCTTCTGCTTGGCGCGCAGTTGCACGCCGAAGTCGGAGAGTTTTCCCTTGCGGCGCTGGCCATGCTGGCCGGGGCCGTATTCCCGACGGTTCACGGGGCTCTTCGGGCGGCCCCAGATATTCTGGCCCATACGGCGATCGATCTTGTATTTCGCCTCACTGCGCTTAGTCATCGCGTCCTCTTTGACATAGCCATCGCGGAAGCGATGGCGTTCTTGGTTTTCGGGTTTTGAGGAAACGCGCCCTCCTGTGCGCCGGGAATT
This sequence comes from Bradyrhizobium sp., assembly GCA_028290305.1. The sequence goes on along the minus strand of JAQGKC010000284.1, from coordinate 17,089 downwards.
TCCCGGAGCCGACAGGCCCACCCCTTAAGCTTGAAGGGGGAGGCCACGGGTCGCGAAACGCAACGCGGGCCGAAACCGGCCCGCGAGCAGGCGGTTTCTAGGGAGAAACCACCGTTCTGTCAAATGGAACGGCCTTGAGGCCTGTGGCGCCGAAAACTGTCATTCCGGGATGGTCCGCAGGACCATAGCCGGAATCTCGAGATTCCGGGTTCGTCGCTGCCGCGACGCCCCGGAATGACGGTTGGGGAAGCCCCGATCAGGTCGCGACCGCCCGGACCGGTTTCGGCTCCGCCTGCTGCCGCTGGCTGCGCAATTCGGCCGATATCTCGGTGTTCAACACCTGTTCCAGCCGGGTCATGGCCTTGGCGATCAGGGCCGCGTCGGTAATCCGGTGGTCCCAGCGGATCACGACATCGATGGTCTGGTCGGGCTTCACCGTGCCGTAGCTGATGATGTATGGGCCGGGACTGAGCGCATGAAGCTCGCCACCGCCATAGGCGGCCACCGCGGTCACCCCGAAACTGCCGAAATAGTTGGCGCGCTGGCGTCCGAAATTGAGGCCCACCAGCCAGAACAGTCGGCGAAGCGGCAGCGGCAGCTTCGTCGCCCGCAGTATCTTCCTGAATGCCGGCACCTGGTCGACCGGTGCCTGCTTGGCGTGCCGGATCAGCGCATCGACCTCGGTCAAGGGCAGCTCGTCCGCGACGGGAACTTTTTGCGGCAGAACGCAATCCTCGCCGTCTTCGATGCGCGCGATCGCAACCATCCCGACGCTGCGCGGCAATTCATAAAAATGCGGCCATGGCCATTTGGCGTACAGCGTGCGCAGCACGGGCTGGTCTTTCGCCACCAGGCAGAACGCCTTGGTGAAGATCGCAGCCCAGCCGGGCGGCTGCGCGGCCAGCGCGCGGGCCTCCAGCAGTTGACGGATGTTGAAGGTCCGCCGCAGCGAAACAAAGGGCACGCGGATCGATGCATGCATGAGGTCGGCGACGAGACGGCGCGGCAGTGAGATTTTTCGAACCGTTCCTCGCATCGTTCCGCTCAAGTTCCCGCAATAGCAAGTTGGCGAGTCGAATTGCCCGTCCCGCCAGCGCCTGATTAGCACGAACCGACCGGTCTGACGCCAGATGGTTCTGCCTTTATGGCGCGGGCGAGGCGAGTGGCTTGGTTTTGTCCACGACGTAAATCCCAAGCACTTTCAACAGCTTGCTGCGCAACACCGCTCGTTTCAACGCTTGATGCCTTCGAAACTCACAGCGATGCCGCGCGCAAACAGCGACCAGTCGAAGCCGAGAGCGAGTGCCACGTAGCCCCGATCGATCATCTGGTTGGCTTGTTCTGATGTCCGCGCCACGCCGCCGATCGGGACGCCGCTTTTGAGGATGCCGGCCTCGGCGCGCGCCATCAGCGCCAGCACTTCGGGGTCATCGGCTCGGCCACGTTTGTCGATGCTGGTGGCGAGGTCGCCGGGTCCGATCACCGCGACGTCGATGCCGGGCACAGCCATGATCTCGTCGATGCGGTTGACCGCCTCGACATGCTCGATGGTGATCATGCAGATCATATCATCGTCCGCGGTCGCCATGTAGTCAGGCATCGAAACGCCCCAGCGGAACGGGGCGTGAAACGGTCCCCAGAGCCGGTCGCCCTTTGGCGGATAGCGCACGCTGCGCACCGCCTTTTCGGCGTCCTCACGGCTGCAGATCATCGGAAAATTGATTCCCAACGCGCCGATATCCATCGGCGCCTTGGCAAGCCAGGGTTCGTTGGCGGCAATCCGCGCCAGCGGTACGCATGGCGTGCCCGACGTGGCGACGATCATGCCGTGCGCGGAGCCGAGGTCGATCGGGCCGTGCTCGAGATCGACGATGATCCAGTCGAGCCCTGAACGGGCCATGATCTGCACGGTCTGAATACTGGGAATGGTTGCGATCGCGCCAAAGGTGGGACGTCCCTCCCGCCATAGCTTGCGGAGCCGGTTGAGAGGGGCGGGCGTTGCGGGTGTCAAGTCCGAAGCTCCGTTCGGGCAATGGGGCGATTGGTCGGCGGAAAAGCTAGCAGCGCGGCATGACGCCGAAAAGATCAAGTTGCGGTCAGGCCGGGACGCGGCCGCCGAAAAACGGCATCAACGCCCGGCTTAATGTATGCGGCCGCCTGGAAGTAAAAATCATCTCGGCGCCGGCGTGGTCGGCTTCGCTGCCGGCGGGCTTCAGCAAATCCGCAACACGCCGGGCGATCGCGGGGGCGGGGTCGATCCAGTCTACCGGCCATGGCGCGAGCCTGACGAGCCGGTCCATCAGCAGCGGGTAGTGGGTGCAGGCCAGCACCACCGTGTCGGTGCGCACTGAGCCGTTTTCGCTACCTCCAACAAAACATGGCGCGAGTTCGGCTGCTATCTCGGCGTCATCAACCCTTGTGCCGCTCAATGCCGCCTCCGCCAGCGAGGCGAGATCCGCCGAGCCCACCAGCGTCACTTCGCAGCCTTCCGCAAAATCGCGGATCAGCGCCCTGGTGTATTCGCGTTTGACGGTGCCCTTGGTGCCGAGCACCGACACGCGCTTGGTTTTCGAACTCGCGCAGGCGGGCTTGATGGCGGGTACCGTTCCGACAAAGGGTACTGTGTATGCGCCGCGAAGGTGCGACATCACGAGCGTGGAGGCGGTGTTGCAGGCGATCACCACCAGTTCGGGGGCGTGCGCTGATATCAATTCACCGATCAGGGGCACCACCCGCGCGATGATCTGGTCTTCGCTATGGTGACCGTAAGGAAAGAACGCATCGTCCGCGACGTAAACATAATGCGCGTCAGGCCGAGCCCTGACGATCTCACGCAATACCGTGAGACCGCCAAGGCCGGAATCGAACACGAGAATCGTCGGAGGCGCTGACACGGTCCGATCTTAGCCGATCCCAGGTTATCATTCAGTTGTTATTGCATGCCGGTGCGGGTGCGCGGAGCTCAATTCACGCTTGGATTGTGTCTTGCGCTGCTCACAATTTCAGACCAGCATGCGCACCGGCGGCTTTTGGGGGGCATCGATGTCGAAGAACATCGTCTTGCTGTCGGACGGAACCGGCAATAGTTCGTCGAAATTATTCACGACCAACGTCTGGCGTCTCTATCAGGCGCTCGATCTCACCAACCCCCCACAGCAGATTGCCTATTATGACGATGGCGTCGGCACATCGTCGTTCAAGCCGTTCGCTATCCTGGGCGGCATTTTCGGCTTCGGGCTGAAGCGCAACGTTATCGAGATCTATTCCTTCTGCTGCCGCAACTACCAGCGCGGCGACAAGATCTATGGCTTCGGGTTCAGCCGGGGTGCGTTCACGATCCGCGTGGTCGCGGGCTTCATCGCGCGCGTCGGGCTTGTCCGCTACGAGGGCAATGATGAGGATTTGGCGCGCGATGCCGAAATAGCCTACCGCGAATATCGCAAGGTCAGGAATTTCAAATCGGGCGGCAATGTCCTGATCGGGCCGCTGCGGGCGCTGCGCGATTGGGTGAGCCACTACATTTTCCACAAGCCAACGTTCCAGCAACTAGATGTAATGGACGTCGAGAAAATCGACTTTCTCGGGGTCTGGGACACGGTCGACGCCTATGGCGGCCCGATCGACGAGATCACGCGCGCGATCGACTACTGGTACTGGCCGTTGTCGATGCCCGACCTGTTCATGAACCGCAAGATCGGCCGCGCGTGTCATGCGCTGGCGCTGGAGGAGGAGCGGGACTCATTCCATCCGGTGCTCTGGGACGATCGCTATGTGCGCGACGGCAACAGGCTCTATGCCGTCGATGACAACTGGAAACCGGCGCCGACGGACCCCGATAAATCGCTGGTCGAAATCGACCGCGAGCGCATCAGCCAGGTGTGGTTTGTCGGAGTTCATTCCGATATCGGCGGCGGCTATTCGCGGGCCGGTCTTTCCTATCATACCCTGGCATGGATGATGGAGCGCGCGAATATTTATGGCTTGCAGTACCTGACGGCACAGGAAAGCTGGCTCCGAAGCTTCGTCGATCCCTACGACAAGCTCAACGATTCACGGCGGGGCGTTGCCGGCTACTATCGCTATCAGCCGCGCAAGCTCGCCGACATCTACAACCGGCCGTCCTACAAATTGTCGCTCCGCAGCGATTTTCGGCACATCGTCAACTTGTTCGAAAACCGGCCGGATCCCGAGCGCAAGGTAAAGGCCGAACTTGCGATACCGCACTCCTATGTCGCGCGTCCGGCTCCGAAAATTCATCAGAGCGTGATTGATCGCATCCGGATCGGAAACGACGGCTACGCCCCGATCGTATTGCCGGAAAAATTTGACGTCGTGACCAATGGCGGCGCCATTATTCCGAACGGCGCCATTGCCCCGACCGAAGCGCACTCGCGCGCCGTCCGTCAGGAGAAGGTCTGGGATTGGGTTTGGGCGCGCCGTATCACCTATTTCCTGACCGTATTCGCCTCGTTGTTTCTCGCGGCGCTGCCGGGAATCGAAAAACGGTGGCCGGGACGCGGGCCGGCCAGCCCGGCCGAAGTCGTCGTGCCTATTATCGATCTGGTGGCGGCGTTTCTGCCGAGCTTCGTAAAGCCATGGCTTGATGCGTTTAGAAATTCGCCTGGGCGATTCTTCGCCGGTGTCCTGCTGATCGGCGCGTTGATGTATGTCGGTGGCTGGATGCAGGGACACATCCGCGATCTGATGCGCGGCATCTGGCGAACGCCAGGCGCGCCGGCAACTCCGCCCGAAGGCATCGTCTACAGGCTTCGTTCCGCGGGACCGTATCGCGCCTTCTTTTACCTGCTCAAATACTGGGTTTTGCCAACCGTTTTCGCGCTTTTGATCTTCGTGGTTCTGCTGGCCGCAGCCGTCACGCTGGTCAACCGGATATCGTTCGCGGCGTTCGATCTGACCGGGCATGTGTGTACGCCGAGCCAAAATCCGCAAGCACGGCCCGTCACCGGCAGCGACACGGCGACGTTCGAAACCAGGACGCTTTGCACCGCGACGGGGCTCTCTGTTGAGAGGAACAAATCCTATCGAATAACGCTCGTCGTGACCGACCCCTGGGAAGACGGTCACAAGTTCGATCAGCCTGATCCGGAAAAGGCGAAGGGTATCGAAACCGGGCCGCGAGGTTTCGGCTGGAACAAGATGGTCTGGCCGATGCAACTGGGCGTGCCCATTCGTCGGCTGCTTGCCTCCAACTGGTTCGCGACGATCATCCGCATTGGGAACAGAGGCTTCGGCGAGGTCGTGCTTTCATACCATCGCATGGACTCGCCACCGTGCCAGTGCCCTGCCACGACGAGTTATACGGCGACGTTCACGGCTCAGAAAACCGGAGAAGTGTTCGTCTACGTGAACGACGCCGTGATCGGCATTCCCGGCTATTTCGATCACTACTACACGCTGAACAACAAGGGAAAGGCTGACCTGACGCTTCAGCTTCTGGACGGCGAATAGCGCGTCCGAGGCAATCGTCAGACAACTAAACCGGTTGCAGCGGCCGGTGCGGCTCCGCGGGCATTTCGACGCCGCTTCGGTTAGCTTTCGCCGAACACGCGCTGGAAGATCGTATCGACGTGCTTGAAGTGATAGCCGAGGTCGAACTGCTCTTCGATCTCGGCATCGCTGAGATACTTCTTCACGTCGGCGTCTTTTTTCAACAGCGTCTGGAAGTCGCCTTCGCCGCGCCACACCGGCATCGCGTTACGCTGTACGAGTCTGTAGGCGTCCTCGCGGCTGGCGCCTTTTTGCGTTAGCGCGATCAGAAGCCGCTGCGAATGAACCAGGCCGCCAAGCCGGTCGAGATTCTTCTGCATGTTTTCGGGATAGATCAGCAGCTTGTCGATCAGGCCCGCGAGACGATTGAGCGCGAAGTCGAGCGTCACCGTGGCGTCGGGGGCGATCATGCGCTCGGCCGAGGAATGCGAGATATCGCGCTCGTGCCATAGCACGACGTTCTCCATCGCCGGCGTCACATAGGCGCGCACCATGCGGGAGAGGCCGGTGAGATTTTCCGACAGCACCGGGTTGCGCTTGTGCGGCATCGCCGAGGAGCCCTTCTGGCCCTCGGAAAAGAATTCCTCGGCTTCCAGCACTTCGGTGCGCTGCAAATGCCGGATTTCGGTGGCGAGGCGCTCGACCGACGACGCGATCACGCCCAGCGTTGCGAAATACATCGCGTGGCGGTCGCGCGGAATCACCTGGGTCGAGATCGGCTCCGGCTTGAGCCCCATCGCTTTCGCGACATGTTCTTCCACGCGCGGGTCGATCTGCGCGAAGGTGCCGACGGCGCCCGAGATCGCGCAGGTCGCGATTTCCTTGCGGGCGGCCTCAAGCCGTTCGCGGGCCCGGCTGAATTCCGCATAGGCGTAGGCCAGCTTGAGCCCGAACGTCACCGGTTCGGCGTGAATGCCGTGGGAACGGCCGATGGTCGGCGTCATCTTGTGCTCGAAGGCGCGCTTCTTCAGCGCGGCCAAAACCTTGTCGACGTCGGCGATCAGCAAATCCGCGGCGCGGGTCAGTTGCACGTTGAGGCAGGTGTCGAGCACGTCGGAGGAGGTCATGCCCTGATGCACGAAACGCGCCTCGGGGCCGACGATTTCCGCCAGATGGGTCAGGAAGGCGATGACGTCGTGCCTGGTTTCGCGTTCGATCTCGTCGATCCGCGCGACATCGAAGGTCATATCCTTTGCCTTGGCCCAGATGGTTTTGGCGGCTTCCTTCGGGATCACGCCGAGTTCTGCCAGCGCGTCCGCTGCATGCGCCTCGATCTCGAACCAGATCTTGAAACGGGTCTGGGCCTCCCAGATGGAGGCCATTTCCGGGCGGGTGTAGCGGGGGATCATGGCGCGCTCTGACGTTTGGGGGATTACGCCGCGCTTTAGCAGAGCAGCCCCGGCGAGACAAACGCAGATGCTGCTGGGGGGCCGGAACGCTCCGGCGGCCGGGCGGGCCTCAAATAATCACGAAAAACTGACTGACAGATATTGAAATCTGTCAGCCAGATATGCTATATACGTTTCCAGCAAGCCGCACGCCGCGGCCAAGAAACGATACCGAGAACTGCCATGGCTACCGAAATCCTCTATTTGACCGCAAGAATCCATCACTGGCTCAACGTACGCGTGGCCCGCCATCTGGCCGCGCAGGCCGCGAAATTCACCCGTTAAACCGGGCCTGACAGCAACAGCGGACGGTGCACATGAACGAAACGATCGTTTTGACACCCGAGCGCATTCTCGAAGTCACAGAGGACGTGCTGCGCCGCTACGGGCTGGCCAAGGCCACAGTCGTGGACGTTGCCCGTGCGCTGGATGTGAGCCACGGCAGCGTCTACCGGCATTTTTCAAGTAAGGCTTCGCTGCGCGAAGCGGTGGCCAAGCGATGGCTTGACCGGGTCAATGCGCCGCTGGAGAAGATCGCGGAAGGTTCTGGCCCGGCGCCGGCGCGGCTCGAACGCTGGCTGCGCGCGCTGTGCTTGGCCAAGCAGAAGAAGGTTTGCGACGATCCCGAGATGTTTCAGACCTATTTGACGCTTGCGCGAGAGGCGTGCCAGGTCGTGAGAGCCCATAAGGAACGTCTCGTCGACCAAATCGCGTTTATCTTGTCGGATGGCGTCAAGCAGGGCGTCTTCCATGTCACCGATGTCAAAGCTTCAGCACGCGCGGTTTACGACGCTACCATTCGCTACCATCATCCCGCCCATTCCGATGAATGGAAAGATCCGGCGCTGGCGGCGCGGATCGACACGTTGCTTGCGCTGTTGCTGAGGGGCCTTGAGGCGCCGTGCAAGCGCTAAACCATCTCACCGCGCGCGGCCGCCGCCGCACCACGAATCGCGGAAATATTGGCCTTATAGCTTTCCATCGTCCCGCCCTTGAACACCGCGGAACCCGCGACGAAAGCGTTGGCGCCGGCGGCGGCCAATTGGCCGGAAACATCCGGACCCACGCCACCATCCACCTCGATATCGATCGGCCGTCCCGCGGTCATCGCTCTGATATCGCCGACCTTGCCGAGCGCCGAACGTATGAAGGCCTGGCCGCCGAAACCGGGGTTGACCGACATCACCAGCACCAGATCGATCATGTCGATCACGTATTCGATGGCGCTGATAGGCGTGCCCGGATTGAGCGAGACGCCGGCCTTCTTGCCGAGCGCGCGGATCGCCTGCAGCGAGCGATGCAGATGCGGGCCGGCCTCGGCATGCACCGTGATGTGATCGCAGCCGGCCTTGGCGAAGGCCTCGAGGTAGGGATCAGCAGGCGAGATCATCAGATGCGCATCGAAGATTTTCTTGGTGTGCGGGCGCATCGCCTTGATGACATCGGGGCCATAGGAAATGTTGGGGACGAAATGCCCGTCCATGACGTCGAGGTGGATCCAGTCGGCGCCGGCCTGATCGACGGCACGGACCTCTTCGCCCAATTTGGCGAAATCGGAAGCCAGGATCGACGGCGCGATGACGAGAGGGCGTGACACAAATTGCTGAGACATGTGCGCTTTCCCCGGACCGCTTTCAAAGCGTGTGGATGGCTTTCCGCGTAACATGGGCAAAGCCCTGGAGCAATGCGGACAAGACCGCCTTTGGAGGGCGGAAAATTCTGCCGCAACGGCATCTATTGCCGGGGATGCCGGGCCAGTCGGGTACGAAAAACTCTTGTTTTATTGAGTTTTTGGCGCTGGCACGGTGTTTGCTGATCCGTCGGCGTGGAAGTATGGGCCGCGCGATGCGGCATTATGTTTGGAGTTTCTGCCATGCTGTTTGCCGTTGGCGCCGCGTCGATCGCGCTGGACGCTGTCAAATCGCTGACCTCGTCGGTATCGTCCTCTTCGCAATCCACCGGCTTTGGCCAGGCGAACCCGTTCGAAATTTCCAGTTCCACCGCGACTTCGGCAAGCGCGACTGAGGCTACCGGCTTCAGCGCCGGCTCGCAGATTTCGCCGTCCACGATGAGCGCGCTGCTTGCGGCACAAGACCAGTCATCGACCGGGTCGACCACAACGGCATCGACCAGTCCGTCAGACGCTCTGCAAAACCTGTTCTCGCAGATCGATGCCAACGGCGACGGCCAAATCACCAAATCGGAATTCGAAAACGCCCTGGGCGCCGGCGGAACCAACCTTGCGCAGGCCGACAACGTGTTCAGCAAGCTGGACACGAACGGCGACGGCTCTGTGAGCCTCAACGAATTGTCGTCGGCACTAAAGGGGGCCGGCCACCACGGACATCATGTCGCCAACTCGGACGGATCCAGCGACTCCAATGGCAACAGTTCCAGCAACACCAGCGGATCCAGCGCCGATCCACTGCTGCAGGCCATGCAGGCTGCATTCTCTACGTCGACAACCAACAGCAACGGCTTGGCAGCGTCATTGATTCCTGCCGACCTCTCAAAGGTGACGACGACATCTCTCGGGGCGTCTGGCTCCGCGACATCATCCTATAATTCGATCGAGCAGATGATCCAGCGCCAGATGCAGGCGATGTCATTCTCGGCTACCCCGCTTTCGTTCAACGCCTGAAGCAGCTTCAGCGAATTGCCTGCCCGGACCGTCCGCGCGTGACCTCGCGAAACGCGTAGCGGTCGCGAATTTCATGGTTGAAGAACGCGCCTCGTGATGAAGCGGTTTTGAACGCGTCGAAAACATCGCCGGGAACATCAGCATAGACGTAGCGCCGGCCGCTGACGAAGGTCACCCATAATTCGCGCTTCGCCGGAACGTAGAAGAGATTGCGAATGGCTGTCGACGGCATGGCGCGTCGCCCGGTTTCGATCGCCAAGGCAACGCATTCCACTGGAATTCGTTGCTACCCGAAACGGTCTTTCCAGGCCGGCAGCGCATCAGGGAAGGGCAGTGCGGTCGCCGCATAAACGCCGCGCGCGATGGCGCGGGCGACCACATTGGCTGCAACCATGCCAAGCTCGGTAAGGCCGATCAGGGGATCGACCTTTTTTTCGCCGGTCGCGGCGGCGAACACCACATCGCCATCGAGCGGCGCATGCACCGGATAGATCGCGCGCGCAAATCCGGTCTGCGCGATCATGGCAAGCCGCTTGGCCTGAGGTTTGGTCAGAACAGCATCGGTCACGACCACCGCCAGCGTGGTATTCTCCACAGCGGTCGCGGCAGCGCCGCCCTTGAGACGCGCCGTCAGCATGTCGGGCGTGAATGATGGCGGCAATCCGCGCCCGCCATATTCGCCGCCGATTTCAAACGGCGCCGCCCAAAACCACGGTCCATCGCCGACCGTGACGGTGCCGACGGCATTGACCACCGCGAGCGCCGCGACCCGGACGCCGCCTTGTGTCGCCGCCGAGGCCGAGCCGAGACCGCCCTTGAAATTCGCCGTGGTCGCGCCGAGCCCGGCGCCGACGCTGCCGAGCGCGAAATTCGTACTGGCCGCGGCGGCCGCGGTGTAACCGAGATCGCGATAGGGCGCGAAGCGGCCCCAGGCCTTGTCGCCGCCGTTGAGTAGATCGAAACAAATCGCGCCGGGCACGATCGGTATGATCGCGCCGCGCACGACAAAGCCGCGGCCCTGTTCGGCGAGCCACGCCTGCACCCCGCCGCCGGCGTCAAGTCCGAACCCCGAGCCGCCCGCGAGTGCGATGCCGTCGATCCGTTCCACGGTGTTGGCGATGTCGAGCAGCGCGCCTTCGCGGGTGCCGGGGCCGCCGCCGCGCACGTCGATCGCGGCCACGGCTGGCGAATCGAAGATCACCGCCGTGACGCCGGATGCCAGTGCGGCGTCATCGGCGTGACCGACGCGGACGCCTGATATGTCGGTAAGGAGATTTTTCAAGAAGCCGATGCCCTCGATATTTTGTAACAGAGACTATACCAGTCCCGAAGTAATTTACTTCAACTGCCGAGCGCCTTCCTGATCATTCTTGCGAGATCGGACCTGCGATACGGTTTGGCAAGCAGCAGCACACCGGAATCGAGACGTCCATGATGAACAATGGCATTCTCGGTATATCCTGACGTGTACAACGTCTTGAGCTGGGGACGCCGCTTCAGCGCCTCGTCAACGAGTTGCCGGCCGTTCATGGACCCGGGCATGATGACGTCGGTAAACAGCAGATCGACCGTGGCAACCTTACCGATCACATCCAAAGCCTCCGCCGCGCTGCTGGCCTCGAGCGTGGTGTAGCCAAGACTCTGGATCTGGCCAATCACGTATCGGCGCACAAGCTCGTCGTCCTCGACGACCAGCACAACCTCGTGCCCGCCTTCGACGTGCGAGGATGTCAACACCTCGACTGCGGTCTGATCCAATCCGGTGGCTCGCGGCAGGTAAAGTTTGACGGTCGTCCCGAAGCCTTGCTCGCTGTAGATCTTGATATGTCCGTTGGATTGCTTGACGAGGCCGTAAACCATGCTGAGACCAAGGCCCGTGCCCTTGCCGACGTCCTTGGTGGTAAAGAAGGGGTCGAAGACCTTTTCCATGTTCTCGGCCGCAATCCCGGCGCCGGTATCGCTCACGGCAATCATGACATAGTTTCCTGCCGTGACCTCGGTGTGCATCTCCGCGTAGCCTTCATCGAGATAGGTGTTCTTGGTCTCGAGCACGAGCTTTCCGCCGGCCGGCATGGCATCGCGGGCATTCAGGGCGAGATTGAGAATCGCGGTGGTGAGTTGATTTGGATCGACTAAAGCCGTCCATGCGTCCTCCTCGAGCATCGGGTCGATCCGGATATGTTCGCCGAGCGTTGGGCGCAGCAATTTCGTTGTTTCGACGACCAGCGCATTGACGTCGACCTCGCGCGGCTGCAGGGGCTGTTTACGGGCAAATGCAAGCAGGTGCTTGGTCAGGTTGGCACCGCGTTCCGCGGCCTCGTCGATCATCTTTGCGATGGCCACGAGATCGGGGCGATCGGTGACGGCGTCAGACAGAATCCCGATGGTCCCGGTGATAACTGTCAGAATGTTGTTGAAGTCATGAGCGACGCCGCCCGTCAATTGGCCGACGGCTTCCATCTTTTGGGCCTGCCGAAACTGGGCTTCCGCGGCGCGCTTTTCCGTCAGGTCGCGGCCGACAAAGAAATGGCGCTGCACGGGCTCCGACCATGTCCCCATCAAGGTCAGTGTCACGGCTTGGCCATTCCTGTGGACAAAGCGTGCCTCGAAGTTGCGCATAAGCCGGCCGCGCCGCGCCGCCCGCATTTCTTCGCGCGTGCTTTCGAGATCGTCGGGATGGATGAACTCGACCGCGCTGCGCCCGATCATTTCCTCGGGCAGATAGCCCAGGATGGTCATGGAGCTCGGACTGACCTGAACCAGATTTCCCACGGTATCCGTGATCAGAATGAGGTCCTGCGAGGTCTCGAAAATCCGCCGCCGCTCTTCCATCTCCTGGTTGAGCGCCTGCTGCGTCCGCTTGCGCTCGCCGATGTCGCGCGCGGTCTTGGATGCGCCAACGATCTCTCCCGCGGCGGATCTGATCGGAGAGATGCCCAGTGAAACTTCTACTTCGCGGCCGTCCTTATGCAGCCGCAAGGTTTCGTAATGTTCGATCGCTTCACCCTTGGCTACTCGATCGAGGATATTGCGAACCTCGGCGCGCCTGTCCGGCGCAACGATGATGTCGATGCGATTGCCGACCGCTTCTGCCGCGGTAAATCCAAACAGACGTTCGGCCGCCCGATTCCAGCCGGTGATGGTGCCGTCGAGCGCCTTTGTGATGATGGCATCGTTGGATGATTCCACGACCGCGCTGAACAGGCGCTCGCGGTCGGTGTGATGGTCCCTTTCGGCGGCGGCCTGTCGGCGCAGTGTTTTGAGCAGGCGAGACAACTGGGCTTGCACGGCGACGTTATCGACCAGCAACACCGCCAGGACGAAACTCGCAGCGCAAAGTCCGTAAATCCGGCCGACATAAAAGCCCAGATCGAATCTGGCCACGTTGACAACAGCCGATAATGCGATGTCGAACAGCCAGGCACAAAGCACAACCATGAGCCAGACATCGAGCACGGAATGCGGTCGTCGAAACCACAGGACGAGCAGGGCGGCGAGGCTGAGAGACCACACCACCGACACGACGCCGATCATGGTGGACGTGTAGCGCCCCGTGCTCAGCAATGTCGGCAGAGCATCGTGTCTGCCGGTGGCGAACCAGACCACGGCAGATACCGCGACGCCGACCGCGATGACGCTGCCCAGGATCGCTCCGCCGACCGATCCTTTTATCTGGGCGCCGCCATCCCAGTCTTTCAGCAGCGCTAACCGAGCACGAGAAGGGGAAATGCGCCGTGCCAGGCCATGTAAAGCCAGACGGTAGTCTGCGGACCGCCGTTGAAAAGCCCCGTCGGGGCAAACAGGCCTGGAAAGGATAAAGCGTGAGCAAGCGCTGCGGCCGCGGTGAACAGGTATCCGCTCGCAAGCAGCAGGAGAGCCCGCGAGCGCAAGACGCCGAACTGCGAAAAAAGCAAGACAGCCGTGATGAGATCGTTGATCGCGAGCGCGGATTGATAGCTCGCAACGAACGCCGGCACCGGGGTAAGCGGCGTACCGGCAAAAGGCACCGCACACGCGAACAAGACCGACGAAACGCCGACTATGGTAAAGGCTATCGTACGATCGCGGCTTGTTGCCGGCATGGTCGAGAGAAAGATACTGCGGTCGTCGCCTGCCTGCATTGCCGCCCCCCGCGAACTGGCATCGCACGTGCCATTAGTCAGCTTAGTCAGCCCATCCGCTGAATGGCATAACTAGTCGATATGCCCAATCAATTGGAAGGAAGTTTTTCTGGTGGTCAAGACCGCTCGATCATCGCCCTGACGGGAATGCTCGCCTTGGCGCCCCAATGGTTCGGACGCCTCAACCCCAGGTTACATGTTTCTTAACTGATCAGAAGCAGGAAATCGGACGACGGGAGTAACCGCATCTTTACTCACAAGCGGAATTGTGCTCCCGGGAATCTAACCAAAATCCGAGGTTCAGATATAGGCTGGTTCGAAGCTGGTCCGAGAGCCCCCCATGCCCCGCATTCTTGTCATTGACGATCAATCCGACGTACGCGCGATGATCTCCATCGTGCTGCGGGTTAACCGTTTCGAGATAGTCGAGGCGGCGAGCGGCGCAGCAGGATTGAAAGCGTTCGAAAATTCAAGCTTCGATCTCGCGATCGTCGATATCTTTTTGCAGGGAACGAACGGTTTCGACGTCATCAGGATGATGCGTGAGCGCATCCCAAATCTGCCGATCGTCGCCATATCGGGAATAACGGCGCTCGACTTTGTCTCCGCATCGCCCGAATTCTCCGACGTCATCTGTCTGCAGAAGCCGTTTCGCCCGAATGAATTGGTCCGTGCGATCGAAGCGGCGTATGGGCGGTCCCCGTCGGCGGTCGCCGCGACGCTTTAAATCACCCCGGCATTTTCTTGCTGACGACAGACAAAACGCCCCGGCGAACCGGGGCGTTGGGTGGCGCGACAGAATTCTGGACTTCACGATCCCTGCGGATTGATCTCGGCGGCGTTGCCCTTGGCGTCCCACTTCCAGACCACGTAAGCGTTCTGCTTGATGTCGCCCTTGGCGTCGAATGACAGCTTGCCGATGACGGTATCCCATGCGCCGGCCTTGATCGCGTCCATGACCTTTTTCGCGTCGGTCGAGCCCGCCTTCGTTGCTGCCTGCGACCAAACCTGCATCGCGGCGTAGGTGTAGAGCGTGTAGCCTTCGGGGTCGATGTTCTTGGCCTTGAACTCCTCGACGATAGCTTTCGCGGCGGGGTTGTTGCGCGGATCGGGACCGAAGGTGAACAGGGTACCTTCGGCGGCGGGGCCGGTGATGGATGCGAATTCCTTGTCGTTCAGGGCGTCGCCCGCCATCAGCACGGTCTTGAGACCCTGGTCGCGCATCTGGCGCAGGATCAGGCCTGCTTCCTGATGATAGCCGCCGACATAGACGAGATCGATGTTGTCGCGTTTCAGGCGCGACACGATGGCGTTAAAATCCTTGTCGCCCTTGTTGTAGGACTCGAACATCTTTTCGGTGAAGCCGGCGGCGTTGAGTGCCTTCTTGGTCTCGTCGGCGAGACCCTTGCCGTAACTGGTCTTGTCGTTGAGGATTGCGACATTCTTGCCCGCGAACGCCTTCACGATGTAGGCGGCGGCGGCGGGACCTTGCTGGTCGTCGCGACCGCAGACGCGCGCCACGTTCCAGAGCTTGCCATCGGTGAATTTCGTCGCGGTGGACGCCGGCGTGATCTGCAACACATTGCCGTCGGCATAGGCTTCCGACGCCGGGATCGACGACGACGAACAATAGTGACCTGCGACGAACGGGATTCTCGCGCTGGCGAATTTTTCCGCTACCGAACGCGCCTGCTTGGGGTCGCAGGCATCATCGCCGACTTCGAGCGCGAGTTTCTTGCCGAGCAGGCCGCCGGCGGCGTTGAGGTCCACCACCGCCTGTTCGGCGCCGTTCTTCATCTGCCGGCCGAATGCGGATTCGCCACCCGTCATCGGGCCGGCCACTGCGATGGTAATGTCCTGCGCAAGCGCTGCTGTCGACAGCACAAACGATGCGCCCAATGCCAGGCCGATGAGCTTCAATGATTTCATGAGGGGTCCTCGCGGTGCTCGCTACGGGAATTACCCGGCCAAGCCGCCGGGTTCGAAAATCACAGCCATTCTCGGCCGATTTTGCCGTGAAGTCATCGGCAATTTTCGGGCAAATCCGCGGTCCATTCGCAGCATCTTGCCGCAGTGCTCAGCGTGGGTCTTTCCGGCGAACGACGGAACGACTCGCGGAGGTGCCGCGAACTCAAGTGCGCCGGCCACCTTCCAGATAGGCCGCGCGGATTTCCGGACGTTGCAGCAGCTCGCTGCCGGTTCCACTCAGTGTGATCAGGCCGTTGACCATGACGTAGCCGCGATGCGCCAGCCGCAGCGCGTGATTGGCGTTCTGCTCGACGATCAGCACGGTGAGGCCGTCCTGACGGTTCAAGGTCCGGATCGCGTCGAAGATCTGCCGCGCGATCAGCGGCGCCAGCCCAAGCGACGGCTCATCCAGCATCAGAAGGCGAGGGCGGCTCATCAGCGCGCGGCCGATCGCCAGCATCTGCTGTTCGCCGCCGGACAAGGTGCCGCCGCGCTGGGTCATGCGCTCCCTGAGCCGCGGAAACAGCGTGAGGACGCGCTCCAGCCCGGCGGCGCGGTCGGCCTCGCTGCATTCGGTGGCGTCGGCGCCCATCTGCAGGTTTTCCGCCACGCTCATGCGCGGGAAAATGCGGCGGCCCTCGGGCGATTGCGCGATATGCAGCCGGGCGATCTGATGGGTCGGCTTATCGGTGATCTCGTGGCCGTCGAACAGGATCTGGCCCGAGCGCGCGCGCGGCTTGCCGAAGATCGTCATCATCAGGGTCGACTTGCCGGCGCCGTTGGCGCCGATCAGCGCGACGATCTCGCCGCTGTTGATGTCGAGATCGACACCTTTCAGCGCCTCGATCTTGCCGTAGGCGGCGCGCAGACCACGGATCGCGAGCAGGGGTGTGGCGGATGACGCGGTCACGTTCCGCTCTCCATCACCGCGATCGCTTCGTCCTCGTCGGCGCCGAGATAGGCGGCGATCACCTTGGGATTGTCGCGGACATCCTGCGGTGTGCCCTCGGCGATCTTCACACCGTAATCCATCACCACGACGTGGTCGGAAATTTCCATCACCACCGACATGTCATGCTCGATCAAGAGGATCGAGGTGCCGTGGTCGGCGCGGATCGAGAGCAGCAATTCGCTCAAGGCCGCACTTTCACGCCCGTTCAATCCGGCGGCCGGCTCGTCGAGGCACAAAAGCGCGGGTTCGGTGCACATCGCGCGCGCGATTTCGAGACGGCGCTGATCGCCATAGGGCAGGTTGCCGGCGGCATCGTCGGCGCGGTCGAGCAGACCGACGCGGTCGAGCCAGAGCCGCGCCAGGTCGATCGCGCGTCTCTCCGCCGCTCGCCAGGATGGCGCGCCGATCAGGCCGAGAAAGGTCAGCCCCGAGGCCAGCATCAGCGCATTGTGCTGCGCTACCATCAGGTTTTCGAGCGCGGTCATGCCGGGAAACAGCCGGATGTTCTGAA
>JAQGKC010000279.1 GCA_028290305.1 Bradyrhizobium sp. | reverse complement strand
CAAATCTGGCGGCCCATCGCTGTTCGAACTTTCTTTGAAGGTCCAGAGGGATGTCGCACATAACCCACCTCCAGGTTCGCGTCCTTCCCATCTGGTCCCTCAACGCGCGCGGACCTTCAAAGGTCCTAAACGACCAAGGAGATTCTCAGCAAGCCGGGTACTTGCTGGAAAGCATCCCCCGTCTCGTCTTGGTGACGAAAGAACCAACGATCGGTCGGCTGCAGTGTATAGACCAGACAATTGTGCTGCAGCAGGTCAATCGGCTCGGAGATTGGCGGCGCGCGCCCGAGATAGGCCGGGCTCGCACAGGCAATGCGTCGGTGCGGCGCGAGCTTGCGGGGGAGCATGCTGGAATCGATGAGCGAACCGATACGGATCGCCAAGTCTGCGCCGAAGGATAGCAGATCGACTCGCACATCGGTCAATGAGACATCGAGACGAATATCGGGATAAGGAGCCAGAAAGTCCGGCACGAACGGCATGATGTGCAGGCGGGCGAGGGAGCTCGGGACATGCAGACGGATCAATCCCTGCGGCCGCCCCTCCATTGCCGGGGCCGCATCCCGCGCTTCCTCCAGACCCCGCCGAACGCCGCGTGCGTGCTCGTAGAATGTGGCGCCCGGCTCGGTGAGATGCGCGCGGCGCGTGGCGCGATGAAACAGGCTGACACCAAGATCCTCTTCAAGGCCGGCGATCGCGCGCGAGACGGTCGATGTCTTGGTATTCGTGGCAATTGCAGCTTTCGAAAAGCCGCCGACCTCTACCGCTCGCATGAACATAGGCAGCGCGCCCAGATAGTCTATTACTGGCGCCTCCGTATCGCCCTTGCGACGAAAACGTCGAGCACTCGACCGATCAGCCCCTCACTGCGACTTTCGGTATTCCGACGAGGTCTTCGGTGAATTCGACCGGCACTGCGGCAGACGCGCGACCGAAGTCGGAAGGTGGAGGCCTGTGGCTTTCTGCAAAGCCAAAGGGACCCATATTCCGATCAGACCGGCATGACTTCCGGCTTGTCCTTGGGGAATTTTGCGATGGTAGCCTCGCTCACGTTGAGGTGCTGGGCAACCATCGCCAGCGGCGTCCTGGCAATCCAATCGGACAGGGAGACATCCGCGAAATAGGGAGCTCTGAACACCTCGAGGAACTGCAGATCGGTATCGCCGGTGTTCTTGATATAATGTCCGAGGTTCTTCTTGACGTAGCCGATGTCGCCGGCGTTGAAGTCCATCGTGACGGCATTTGGGCCGGTGTTGAAGACCGTCATTTGTCCCTTGCCCTTGATCCAGTACTGCCATTCATCGGCGTTGGGGTGCCAGTGCATCTCGCGCAAGCCGCCGGGACGCACCGTTACCAGCGCGGCGGCGATCGTTGTCGAAACCGCGAAGTTGCGGCTGTCGGCAATGTGCACCGTCCCGCCCTTAGTCTCGCGCGCCGGGGCTCCCGATCCGAGCGAGAAGGTGAAGGGGTGCGGCGGCGCGCCCTTTCCACTGACCGCTTCGCGATCTGCGGCGAGATCGCCAGGCTCCTTGCCCTGGAAGATATAGAGATCGCGCAGCGGGATATCCTTGAACGTCTCGGCCGGAACGCCGAAGTTTTGGGCGAGGATATCCGGCGGCGTATGCGTGAACCATTCCGACACCAACAGGGTGGTGAACTCGGAGGCCTTGCCCTCATCGAAACAGATAAGGAATTCGCAGCCGTCCGGGCCGAGCCCCTGCAGCGAATGCGGCAGGCCGGCGGGGAAATACCAAAGGTCGCCTTCTTTGACGTCAGCGATATAGGGTCGGCCCAATTCGTCGAGAGTGGTGATCCGGCAGGTGCCGTAGGTCATGTAGGCCCACTCTGCAAACTGGTGCCAGTGCATCTCGCGGATGCCGCCGGCCGTCAGCCGCATGTTGACGCCGGAGATGGTGTCGGCAACCGCGAAGGAGTCCTGCGTCACCTGGCGCGCCCAGCCGCCATTTTGAATGCGTCGCGGCGCGTTGTTGAAGGACGCCCAGCTCAGCGGCATGCTGCCGACGTCGGTCGGCGGCGGAGAAAACGCCCCGGGAAACCGGTCCCTGATGGCCGGGTTCTGCGGACCGGGATCACTGACGCTCCGTGGATTCTTGGCGTTGATGGCACCCTGCGGCGGATCGTTGGGATTGCCGAAACTGATATCACTCTTCACCGGCGTGGCATTCGCCGTGGTCATCGTCGCTGCCGTCACCGCCCCACCTACGGCCGTCGCCGCCAGCATGTCACGCCTCGAGAACATGGTATGTCACTCCTGTTGCAAGAAAGAAATTTCGAACATTTTGAGAGATCGTCGAACGCTTCCGTCACACCATTAAATTAAAGTTTAGAACGATCCATTCGGACGTGACTTCTGCGATCGCTGCTGCTGCCAGACGCTGGGTAACCGAACGCGGTGACAGCATCTGGGATGTTTGCGATCATTCGGCAGGCGCTGCCGCAGCCTGGCCGGAGGCCGCCTGTTTCTTGTCCTTGCCAGTTCTGCAGCCGGTCGAGATAGATGTAGACAACCGGCGTCGTATAGAGAGTGAGGATCTGCGACAGAGCGAGGCCGCCGACGATCGCGTATCCGAGCGGCTGGCGAATCTCTGAGCCGACCCCAGTACCCACCATCATCGGAACGGCGCCGAGCAGCGCCGCCATCGTCGTCATCAGCATCGGGCGAAGCGCCTGATGCAGGCCTGGCAGATAGATTCCTCGGTCGTCAGGCCTTCGTTCTGATCGGCTTGCATGGCGAAATCCACCAGCATGATGCCGTTCTTCTTGACGATGCCGATGAGCAAAAAGAGGCGGACGACCGCGATCACGCTCAGATCGATGTGAACCGAATCGACACTTTCCCGCTGGGCCAACACGACAAACCCGATCGGCTTTTGATTCCCGAGAAACTGTACGGCCGAGAGCGCGAGATGGGTCGGCCGAGAAGCCGGGCGAGAGGCCCGCCCCCGGGGTCGTCAAGGAGCAGCATGGTTCGCCCGTGTTCGCGCACAACCGCCATCGGCCGCGCCGCCGATCGACCGTCCAGTTCATCCTACCTGAGAAGGCGAGCCTTGCTGTCGGACTACAAGGCAAGAGCGTCATTAACGCATCGTGTCCGACATCGGAGGAACTGCAAAGCCCGTCTTCGGCACAATGACGCGGAAGCCGTGATCGACAGCGCTGAGAACCGAGACAGGCAGCTCTACTTCCGGCAAAATTTGGGGCGCGTTTGGAAATAGAGATTCCGGGCTCGGTCGAGCATCCTCAACGGCGTCGCGCGTCATGTTGACCATCCCTTCGCTAACGTTGCGGGGAGTTTTCGCTTTGCCGTCTTTCCATCCCATTGCCTTGGCGAACAATCCAACCCGAGATCGTGTCCAACTCGCCATGCTGTGTCGCATCCATTTCTCCGCGATGGGTGCCAGGACGCGAACCGATACGCGCATTTGGGAATTGGCGTTGGGTCGAAACGCTGCATAATGGGCCCGGAATCATTACCTTGGCGCGTGCGCAATGACGGGAACCGCCTTAAACGTCGTGTCCTTTCTGTTTCTCGGCTTCTTCCTCGGGATGCGGCATGCGACTGACGCCGACCACGTGGTCGCTATTGCGACGATCGTCAGCCGCGAGCGCAGCGTGGCGGGCTCGGCGCTGATCGGCGCCGCCTGGGGCGCAGGACACACCATCACGGTCATGGTGGTCGGTGCGGCGATCATCGCGTTCGGGGTCGTCATCCCGCCACGGCTCGGTCTCTCGATGGAATTCGCGGTCGGCATCATGCTGATCCTGCTCGGCGTTCTCACCTTAACAGGAATGGGGCGCGCGGTCGGCACGGCCCACGCCCATGCGGGCAGTGTCCACGGCGGATATGCGCTCGACCTCCATGACCACCTGCATGCGCATGGCGACTACGTGCATCGGCATCCGCACGGTCACGACCCCGGTGCGCATGGGCATGCCGAGGAGCACACGCCGCTGGCGCGGCTCGACTGGTCTTGGCTCGGCCGGATCGCGCTCTATGAGTGGTTGCGACCCTTCGCGGTTGGCCTCGTGCACGGCCTTGCAGGATCGGCCGCCGTCGCCCTGATGGTCCTGTCCATCATCCGCGAACCGGCCGCCGCGCTCGGCTATCTGCTGCTGTTCGGGCTCGGCACCATCGTCGGAATGATGTTGATCACGCTGATGCTGTCGGCGCCGTTCGTGTTCACGGCGGTCAATCTGCCTAAATTCAATTGGCGGCTCCGCGTGGCGTCCGGCCTGGTCAGCTTCGTCTTCGGGGTGGTCCTGGTCTACGGCATCGGCTTTGCCGAAGGCGGCCTGTTCACCGGCGCGCCAACCTGGGAACCCCGTTGATCGTCAGTATCCGGCTCACGGGCAAGGCAAGCCATGCGTGCGGGCAGGCCTGTTTCAACGCCTTGCCGGTTGACCGCCGCGGAAACTGAGGCATACAGTGCCGCAACTATAAATGGAGGATGCGCCATTCGGACGATCGGCATGGCCGGTGGGCGGTCGTTGTTGCTGGCCGGCGTCGTTGGGGCGCTTGCAGCAACCGCGGGTGCCGCGTGGCTGCACGAGATCCGGCCGCGGTCGGTGGTGCAACCGGCGGCGCAAACTGTCAACGCGCGGGCCGAGAAACCTCAGTTGCCGGCATTGACGGCCGACGAGGAACGCTTCGCGACAGCCTTGTGGGTGGTCCACCGTGAGGCGACCCGGTCGGCGGTGGCGTTGAGCTTCGCCGGCATCACCTATCAGACCGAGGATCGGGACGAACGGGCGCTCGCACGAAAGATCGAGCCGCTGGCGAAATTCTTTCATAATGCCGAAATGCAGGTCCGCGCCATGAGCGCGCCGCCCTCGCTCTCAACGACGCAGGTGCAATACGTCGACGCGATGGCGCTCTACGCCAGCGCTGCCGCCGAGATGCTGAAATTCACCGAGGATGGCGACTCGCAGCGACTCGGCCTCGCGCATGGGATGGATGTGAGGGCCTCGGAAGACATGCTGCGCGTCGGTGAGGTGCTGTGGCCGGGACAATACAAGCCGCACTAGCGGGCAATCGAATCGAAGAAGAGACAAGCGAAATCCGATCTCAATCAGAAAAACTCAATCTAGCTGTAATGGAGGAACGCAATGAGAAAACGTGGGTCACGAATCCGTCCGTTTGCGTTGACCGCGGGGATAGCGTCGCTCGCATGCCTGTTCAGCGCAGCGGCGCAGGCCCAGCAACCGATCTGCTCGGCATGGCTGATCGAGAGCAGCCGTTTCATGAACGTGCCGTTCGGATCCTTCATGCCGGATCGCGCCTTCGTGCCCGGCAGCACCAAGCCGGAGAGCAACATTCCGAGCGTCGATCTGCCGGTGAATATCGGCGTGATCAAGTGCGGAAGTGAGTTGATCCTCTTCGATACCGGTTGGAAGCAGCAGGATTATTTGAAGATGACCGGGTCCGACCACTGGGCTCCGCTGCCAGACCAGCTGAAGGCTCTCGGCTTCAATGCCGCCGATGTCACCAAGGTGGTGATCGGCCACGCTCACTGGGACCACGCCGGCCAATTGTCTGACCTGCCTAATGCCGTGCTCTACGTCCAACGCGAGGAGCTCAAGGCGATCGAGTGGGCGCTCAACTATCCGGAGCCCCACATCCGGGCGGTCAACTCCGATCCCGGCGGCTGCAATCGTACGCCTGCTTGCGGCTACATGCCGCTTACCATCGAGGAAGTCTACGGCAAGGTGCTGAAGGGCAAGGCGGTGATCGTCGACGGCGAGACGGAGATCCTGCCGGGCGTACGGATTCATCCGGCGTTTCGCGCTCATACAGCCGGCTCGCAACTGCTCGAGGTGCCGACCAGCATCGGCAAACTGGTGTTCGGCTCGGACGCATTCTCGTCGTACGAGGGCATCCGCGACTGGATGACGGCGAACGTGCAGCAGACCGATACGGTCCAGCAGTTTCTCGCTTATGAGAAGTGCTATAAGATCACCGGCGGCTACAACAACTGCGTCGCCGCCCACGAGCCGCTGAGCTACACGGACAAATATCCGCTGACGAAGAATTCCTGGGTGGCGCTGAACGGCGGGCGCATGGCCGAACTCGCGCTGGCGCCGGGTGAAAAATCGCGCAAGCCATGAGAGGTGTTTTCGGGGTGGGACCCGTCTTCCCACCTCGACCGCTTCATCCTGGGAAGAGAAGAGAAAAAATCGGCGTGCGTTGGCTGACCTTTTGGCTTGCCTGCGTGGTGCCCCTTTTGGCCGGCAGCGCGTCGGCGCATGACGCGAGCAGCTATGGCGGCGTGTTTCGCTCCCGCGATCTCGGCGCCGCCTGGTTGAACGCGGATGTCGGCCTATTTCTCAATGCGGCGCTTGTCATTGCAGTCGATCCACGCGATTCGTCCCACCTGTTGGTCGGCACCGATCTCGGACTCCTGAGTTCGCATAATGGCGGGCGGAACTGGGTGCCGGAGGCGCGCGATCTCGTCATCGGCGCAGTATTTGCGCTCGCCTTCTCGCCGGACGGCGAGTTGGCCGTGTGCGCGGCGGCAAGCGGCGTGTTTCGTCGCGACCGGCAGGGTTGGCTGCGCGCCGAGGCCCCGGAGTCCGCTATCCCGGCGCGAGGGCTGGTCGTCGGACCAGCGAGCGATCGTTTCTATCTGCTCGGCCGGAGCCGGCTGTTCTCGAGCGAGGACGGCGGCCGCACTTATGCGGTCGTGCCCGGGGTCCCGCAGACGAGCGAGATGACGGCGCTGGCGGCGATCGCCGGATCGGCCGACACTCTGGTGGCGGTGATCGACGGCCGGGCGATGATCAGCCACGATGGGGGGCGCACCTGGTCCAGCGCCGGTTTTGACGGCGCAGATACGCCGGTGGATACGATCGCGACCGACGCGACGCGGCCACAACGCGTCTGGGCGGCAGCGGGCGGCCGGATCGTGGTCAGTGACGATCTCGGCTCCGGTTGGCATTCCGTCGGACGTTCGCTGTCAGAGCCGAAAGCCAGAGTGCGCGGTATCGCGGCGAGCGCAGACGCGACGACCCTGGTGGTCTCCTCCGATCGCGGAATCTATCGCAGCAAGGACTGCGGAGAAACGTGGGCGCCAAAAGAAGACAACCTTCCGATTCATATCGAGGCCGGCGCTCTCGCCCGCGATCCGAAGGACGCGGACGTTATCTACGCGGTCTTTTCGCTGATGCCCTATGCGGAAGTCTGGCGCATGGCGATCGACGGCGGCAACCTGCTGGCGCGCATCGAACCGATCAGCCTCGCCGGCGCGCTCTCGTTTTGCGTGCTGGTGCTGATCGCCGGCGGTCTAGCGGCGCGGCACCTGTCGCGCAGACGCGCCGCCGCCGATTAGCCGCGCTGATCCGCGCTTGGAGTTGCCCGTGTCCTTGTCGATTTCGAAATTCGTACGGACTGCGCTGCAAAGGCCTGCAAACTTGGGAATCGGGGCGGCAGCCGCGGTGCTCTGCATCGCGGTCCTGGCGGGAGGAGGGTTTCTGCTCGTACGCGCCATCCCGCAGGACAAATTCGTCGAATATCGCATGGCTGAGCCGCAGGATGCGCCGATCGCCATTGCGGCGAGCACCGACGGCAGCATCTGGTTCACCATCGACAATGCCGATGCGATCGGTCGTTTGCGGAATGGCCGCATCGAGCGGCTGCCCACGTCGAGCCGCAACATCGAGCCGCTCGGGCTCGCGGTCGCCGCCGACGGCAGCGCCTGGTACACGGACCTCGCCGCGCGCGCCATCGCGCGCGTGAGCAGTGCCGGCGAGATCGCACGGTTTGTGCTCGATACTCCGATCACCCGCCTCGGACGGCTGGCGATCGCGCCCGACGGGGCTGCTTGGTTCGCCGACCCGACCGGCTATGGCGTGACCAGGCTGAAGGACGGTGTTTTTACCCGCCATCAGATCGAGTCCGCGAGGGGCGGACCCTATGGGGTCGCAGTGACGGCCGATGGCGCCATATGGGCGACGTTGCAAAGCGGCAACCAGCTCCTCCACCTCCAAGCCGACGGGACCAGCAGGACATTCGACCTCCCGCGTCGCGGCGCAGTGCCGACGGACGTCGCGGCTGGCTCCGACGGTTCGATATGGTTCCTGCAGTTCCGCGCCAATCGAATCGGGCGTTTCAAGGATGGACAATTCTCGGACGTCGAGGCTGGTCAGGAAAATGCCGGTCTCAGCGGTATTGCCGTAACTCCCAATAATGACGTCTGGTTCGGCATGATGCGCCGCGCGAGTCTCGGGCGGCTGCGCAACGGCCACATCACGGTTTTTGCGCTTCCCCGTGACAAAGCCCGGCCGTTCAGTATCGCTGTCGATCGCGATGGCAATGTCTGGTACGCCGACATCAGCGGATTCGTCGGTATGTTGCCCGCCAAATACGCGGGCGTGCGTTAAGCGCACGAAACACAAAGTCGCTGCTGCTGCCAGTGATCCGATTGCAGCATGGAGATTCAGGCCGCCGGCAAAGGCGCCAGTTCAGAGACCGCACGGATGGTCAGCACCACGCCCATGCCGATGATCAGCAGGCTGGTGGCGATCTGCAGGCGGACCAACCAGATGCTGGCCAGCCAGTCGAGCACCTTTTCGCCAACCTTCGCGGCAACGATGCCGACCACCACCAGGGTCGCCGCGAAGCCGAGGCTGAACACCACGACAGT
The DNA here is from genome assembly GCA_028290305.1 of Bradyrhizobium sp. The sequence goes on along the minus strand of JAQGKC010000279.1, from coordinate 5,892 downwards.
GACCAGGCCGAGCAGGACCTTTCCGCTCGACAGCGCGCCAAGCAACAGCGCCAGCGCGGCTGGATCGGGGAGCAGGCCGCCCGCAATACCCAGCGCCAACAGCATCGGCAGTTTCGGACGGTTCTCGGCCACGACGTCCAGCCTGTGGGCGTGGACCTTGCCGAATCCGTGGCTGTGCCAGACCACGGGCTCGCCATGCCCATGGCTATGCGGGTGGTCGTGAGCGTGATCCTGCACGTGGGCTTCCGCCCGACCGGTGCTATCGCTGGGCTCGCCGGCTTCCCCCATGGCGAGCGCCACAAGATCGCGCTGAGCCCACAGCATCCATAGGCCGACCACGATTACAAGGATGCCGACTGCGACCGCGAGGTAGGCTTCGATGCGCTGTGGTCGCAACCAGGTCGAGCCGAGCGAGGCGATCACGCCGACCAGCACGATGCCGCTGGTGTGGGACAGCGTAACAAAAATTCCCAGGATCACCGCGTCGATCGGCTTGCCGCGCGCGCCGACAATGTAGGCGGCCGCGATCGTCTTGCCGTGTCCCGGCGTCGCGGCGTGCGCTGCGCCCGCCCAGAAGCTCGACGCGACGAAGAACAGGAATTCCCGCATTCAGGCAACCATCCGTTGTCAGTTGGCCGGTCAAGGCCGTTGCTAGGCACGGATAAGTAGCATATCGGCTCTGGTTATGGGCTCGTCGCCGATAGCAAAGCGTCTGATCATTTTTGGTATGCGATCCACACGCGCTTCCGCCATGGTCGCACGTTTCGCATAACAGCCACGAGCAATTCGGCGCAAATCCAACGATGCGATAGCCGTCGGCGATCTCGCTGCCTTTCAAAATTCCGCGCCGAGCGTGCGGGGACAGCTGACTTCGATGCCGGCTGCCTGGCCCCATCGATCGTTTCAAGCTGCCTTAAAGAGGCTGTTTTCATTTGGAAACGGCAGCCAGGCTATTCAAATGGCTGGAGCGTCTTTTCAGCCATTTTATCCAAATGCGCCTTCGGCGGCGCTGTCGCGGCAGCCAATTCGCCCGATCAGAGCGGCCTCGGCCGGATTGGGCATGCACTGGCGGCCTCGGCTGTCACAACCGTTGTTGTGGTTTCGGCGGCAGCGATGATGCCGCTCTCCGCCGGCAACCTCGCCGGGCCAACCTATGCAGCGAGCGCCCGCATCGCGTACTATTCCAACAATCCTGCCAACCCGCGTGAAACCGTCGGCTCGACCGGGACTGCGACGCAGGCCCAAATGGAAGAGGCGCGCAAACATTTCGCCTATGCGATGCTTGCAAGCTTCTTCGCGCTTTTGCTGGGCGCGGGAGCGGCCTATGCCGCGGGAATGTCGACGAACGCTCGGGTTGTGCAGGAGGCCGCACGGCCCGTGACGTGATGGCACCCGTCGGCTGACGTGCTGGGCTAACAAGCCGTTGCGAAGCACGCGTCGATGTCTCTCGGCCGGGAGCGATACATAAGAATTGGAACCATCGCCCGCGGCCGCAGATTAACGGCTGAGCGCGATCCCAGCGCACAGTGAAATCGGAGGAACTAAGACCATGAAGCGCCTTATCATTGCCATTGGCTGCATTCTCCTTGCAGGGCCCGCACTCGGTCAATCGATCGGCGAAAAGGCCGGCATCAATTCCGCGCTTGGTGTCGCGCCGACGACAGCCGATTTCGTCAAGGAAGTCGCCATCAGCGACATATTCGAACTGGAGTCGAACAAGCTTGCCCAGAAGGGCAACGCGCAGGAGAAGTCCTTTGCCCAGCAGATGGTGACCGACCACACCAAGACCAGCAGCGATCTAAAGAGCATGGTCAACAGCGGCAAGGTCAAGGCCGAATTGCCGACGTCGCTCGACAGTTCACACCAGTCGAAGCTCGACAAGCTCAAGCACCAGTCCGGCAAGGATTTCAGCTCGAATTTCGATTCCTATCAGGTCAGCGCCCACAAGGACGCAGTGTCGCTGTTCGAGCGCTACGCCAACGGTGGCGACAATTCAGAGCTGAAGGACTGGGCCAGAAAAACGCTGCCCGCGCTCAAGAATCACCTGGAAATGGCGCAGGAACTCGGCACGGCGCCGAGCGTCGGCCAGTCCGGCAAACAATAATAAAAGGAATCCTCCGAAGGGAAACATCGGCAAAAATCCGCCCGCGCTTTTCGCTCGCCGTCCGCCCGGCCGCAACTATGGAGCCAGGACAGAAACTGCCGGCAGTTTACGTTCAAGTACTCGACGCGTCGCCAACGTTTCGCAATTGCGCACGAGTGCGGGCATTTCCTTCTTCATCAGCAGGGAGAGGAAATTCATATCGATCGGACGTTTCGGATAAACAAGCGCAACGAAGTTTCTTCCATGGCGGTCGATGCTGATGAATAGAGGCAAGCCGTGTCGCCTTTGGGCCCGCCGCACCTTCCTTGTGAATCTCCAGCTGGGGCCTTGATGCCATTTTTGTTGTCAGTCTTGAGTAGTTTCACATACGCAGCGTTGAAATTATGTCTGAGCGGATAAATATGGCTTGGTGAATCTTCATGACCTTAGGTAGCAAAATCCAAAAGGCAACGCACGTATTCTTCCGCTGGCTTGCCCGATCGCCATGGGGCAATTTGGAAGCTTTCGAGGTGAAAATTGGCTTTCCGACCTTCGCAACTATCACAACTTCGGCGTGCGGCATTTGAGGCGAGGTGCCAAATATTCAAGGGCTAATTGAGGTCAGATCCTGACGCTGTCTTTCGCTTCTTTTTTTATTCCGGCGGTCTTCGGGCTTTGATCGTCTATAAATCGGGCTTTGATCGTCTATAAAGCCGAAGTGCGCTTCGACACCTCGTGCTTGAAGCGCCTTGACATTCCTAAACAAGTTTATGCGGGAGAAAAGCGGAAGATTCTTGGATTGTTATCCTTCGCCTTATGAGTGATGATGACGAAATCGACGCGATGTTTCTGCTCCGCGAGAGGCGCCACCATCTGGTCATAGGCGTCGGATGAGGTCCTTTCTTTGATGCGCTTTTGAGGTTGTTGAGGGCCTCTTCTTCCAGCCTAATGAGTTCAATTGCGTTCGTGCTTGGTTAAAAGATGGCTAAGCCGGGACGAAAGCGTTGACACTTTGACATGCTCGAAGACCGCACAGACGTGCGTGAGGTACATGTCTGTCCACGGAGTGAATCGACGAGCAAACACGTCAGCTGGTAGTGGTTGGCAAGCAGGGCTTGCGATAACGTCGCGGAAAGGTGGAGAGGAGACGCCTAACGGCTTGCCCCGCCACCGAAAGCCATTCGAGGGCCAAGACCAACGATGAAGAAGCCTGCGACCCGCTGCTGCCAAAGTCGCACGCGAGGCCGCTTCATGATCCAAGAACCGATGCTGCCGGACGCCGCGGCATAGGCGGCTAGCACAAATGCCCCGGTCATTTTCTGGGTAGCGCCTAACCCGAGGAGTTGCAGGACTACGGGGCCGCCATGCGAGTTGGCGATCATTCTTTCTCGGGCCGCAACAAACGAGCTAACTCACGCACGTCCTGCTGGACCGGTATGTCCTTGGACTGAAGACTAGCCGTAGTCCTACTTGGGCATGAACAGACCCGCTGACGGTTGGCAACAGACGTTCGACGAACCGCTCGAACTTCCCGACGGTCGCAAGCTGCGCACGCTCGCTGACGCCATTGCGTGGATGGCGAAAGAAATTCGGAAGTCCGAGCGCGGGATGAAGCAGGTTCAGGCGGCCGCGCATTGCGTCACTGAAGCAGCGGAGAATTGGCGGCCCAATGATCTTCGCGCGCATCGGCATGATGCAGGCCATCAACGGCACGTGGTCAAGGAATTTACCTCAAGAGAGACGACCCATTGGGGGAAACGCAAGCTGAAGAGGGACGAATAATCGTCTTAATCTATGTCAACACCAGCAAGGACGTCGCCGACGTCGACCATCTCAGGTCTTTGCCAATGAGGACGCGGCAGAACGTTGGTTCGCCGAACACGATCCAGAAGGTGTCGCATTCGAATACCCGGTGATAGGCACCGATTGAAAAAGCCTTTCTCAGTTCGGGTTGATTGCAGAAGCGGTACCTGCAGTGAAAAGGTGAAGATCAAACGACTAACTGCGACGTCCGCACGATCTATAATTCGGCCCAAGGCCAGTACAAAAAAGCCCCGGCTTTGCCGGGGCTTAAATTGCCGAGACTTCGAAAAAATCAGTACTTCCCGACGACCGGGCCACCCCAGTTGAAGCGGTAGTTGATGCGAGCGGTGATGAGGTCCACGTCTTGACGGATCGAATCAGTGCGGAACACGCCGCCGACCGGTATGACAGCGGCACCTAAAACACCTGTCGAGGTGAAGTTGAGACTACGGTGACCCATGAACAGGTGATCGTACTCAACTGCAACCGACCAATTCGGTGCGAAGCCAAATTCGAGGCCCGTTCCGACGACGCCGCCCCAGCGTGTTTCACTCGCCGAATCGAACAGCGCGCCTGTGGCGGTCACCGTACCTCGGTACTTGTCGTCGGTCACGGCGGCGCCGCCCTTCACATACCAAAGGACATTGTTCCAGGCATACCCGACTTGGCCGGTGAACAGGCCGAACGCTTCAATCTTGGAATTGTTAGTCCAGGCGGGAATGAAAGCGCTGACATTAGATCCCTTCAGATCAGCCCAGTCGCCCTGCGCTTCCAGACCGAACACCCAACCGGCACTCTGCCAACGGTAGCCAATCTGACCGCCAACCACTCCGCCGGTCGCATCGTGACAACCTTCACGGAAAGTGGGCACGACAGTTGCGCCGGGGAAGTTCGTAATATCCCAGCACTTATGGCTCGTCCCCCAACCGCCATTGGCGCCAATATAGAAGCCACTCCAGTCGTAGATCGCAGCCACCATCGGAGGCGCCTTGGTGTAGGGACGCGCGGCCAGATCAGCTGCCGACGCAGGAGCAACCACGCCCAGTGCTATTAAACCAACTGTACCAACCAGAAATTTCTTCATCGTATTCCTCCGTCCCCGCTTCTGATTCATCTGAGACGATCAACACATTCGCGACCGCCTACAAGTTTGTTCCGACCAACTGCACTTGACTTTGAATGGTAGATGATCAGGCCTTGAGATTCCGTGACTTAAATGCAACTACCGGTTTTTAAAATGCGGAGGACGAACGTTCGGTGGTTAATAGGACAAGCGTGTTTACCTTTCAAAAGCAGGTGCGAACGGAGTAGTTAAATCCTTCGGAGCGGGGGCTTTCTTGCTCACTGTGCGTCTTCCGCAGAACCGGACTTCGGGCGAGGTTTTCGGTCGCTCAAGTCGAACAAGATTTCTTTGATCCAGATCAAGAGTCGGCCACACCCCTGGTGTTCATACCCGCACTGGAGCTCCGGTTTGGGGTTTCTGACCTGACATCGTCAGTTACGAAGCTATCTGCGCTCGTCGATGATTTGATTGCTTACTTGCTCGAATTAGTCAGAGATGGTGGTTCAGCCCGAGCACCGATATCTCACGGCAGAATAAGGTTGTCCTTCCTGGGAGAGGGGTGACGGTTCATTCCGGAGACATGGGTTACGCAATGGGGCCTTTTGCAAGGAGAGCAAAATGCCTGGCGGGAGTGTAATCTCATGGATGAACGGCTGACGTTCATTGCCGGGCTGCTGGACGGAGAGAAGATGGCGGTTCTTTGCCGTCGGTTCCGCGCGCCGGTCGCGGCCAGACATACGACGATCCGATATAGATCGCCATCAAATCCTAGCTCCTGATCGACTTCACACGCAGCTTGACGGATGGCGCCAACCTCCTCATCCGTGAGAATCTGGTTATCCCGAGCAACCGACACATCATCATCGATCCGCTCGGCTTTGAAGCCGGCCTTCACAATGGCGAGGAACGTCGGTTTAGTTTCTTCCGATCTGCGGAAAGCCGC
>JAQGKC010000171.1 GCA_028290305.1 Bradyrhizobium sp. | reverse complement strand
CCATAGGCAGGCCGCCCCTCGTCGTGTGTTGCGGAAATCATCGCCTTTACCGCGTCAACCTCGCCACGCGTCCGCATTTCGGAAATTTCGGTCACGCTCTTGCCGGCGAGCAAAAGCACGAGTTCCTTTGAACTTTCGCCGAGTGCAACGTTCTCGACGAACCAATCGTCGTTGAGGGCGAGTATCCGGGCGAGCGTGCTCTTTGAGGTACCCTGCTTTTCACTGACGAAGACGGGCATCAAATCGAATTTGATACCAGGACAGCGTATCCGTGCGACGAGCCCAAGCAGGATGGTTGCAGAAACGGCTTGGTGGTAGGCGTCATAGGGAACGCCGCAGGCCCGACTGAGCCATGAGTGAAGTCTGGCCTCCCCATCCCATGCCCTCTCCAGATTGTCGAGCAGGTCGCGCGCCGGATCTTGCGTGTTCTCAACGGCAAGCGCCTGTATCGTGCGCCAGATGAAATCCACGGCTGGGGTGAAGCGCGTGCCCGTCTGCGCGGCGCGCGTCATCAGCACAGCCACGGCGCTGTCACTCAATTCTGTCCAAGCGGGCCACTTCCAACCCTTCAACTCGACCCGATCCAGCCACGCGTTAAATCTAATCTCGATGTTGAGACTGGCCAGAAGGAATCTCACGTTGTCAGGGTTGTCGCGCTCGATCGCGCCCTTATGGTCCCGTGTGTAATCGTTGGGCGCGAGCCGGTGCTCGGCGTCTTGCCGCAGCGCCTCAGCACGCGCCCTGACCGTGGGCGTGATGGCGCCGACCTTGGCAGCCGTGTCGGGGTGAACGCACTCAATGACTGCGAGAGCGTCCGTGTTGCCGCTTGCGATGATGCCGGGAATTGCATCATTAATTGCCGCGCGCAGCGGGTGACCGGTTTCGGGCATCATTGGGTGCTCAGCGGTCCGCTCGACGAGCGGCACATTATGAAGAATTGGTGCCCAAAGTTCCGCTTGCTTGTCGCCGCGGCCGAGCATCGGTATTCCGCCATTGGTCGCGCCAGGTACAATCGATGGTGATGAAAGCATTTCGGCAACACCCTGGAACATTGCGACCGCCGACTTGCCAACATGAAACTTTCGCCCGAGCGTTCCGGCTCGTTTAATCATGGAGCCGATCGTGTAGAGCTTCACACCAGGTCGCGCCGCGGGATCCGATACGAGGCGATTCCAGCGAGACAAAAACGCTTCCTCTGTCGCATCCTCTCGCGTGATTTGTCTCGCTACCAGCAAACCCTGCTCGGTATCGCCGCATGCGAGCTTGATGGCGCCTAGCGCGGCGAACCAATCCGGCTCGGCATCGAATTCGCTGTGACTGTCCAGGAACGCAACGAGCCGCGCGACGTCGGTCGGTTCGCTTATGCCGGTCGGACCGCTGGCTTGAGCCTCGACGACGGGCAGCCGGATCAGATCGACCAAGCCTGCCGGGCACTCATGCGGTGCAGGCGCATCCGGCATCAACAAATATGGCTTGCCCTCGAAACGGCTACCTGGCGCGACGCAATAGCCGCGGTTCTTGAAGCCGACGACCTCACCATCCAATTCCCCGTCGGAAAGCGCTCGGACATCTGATATCTTAACCAACGTGCCGCCGCCGCGCAAATCGGTCGCAGCGAAGTGCGTAGGGCGTTTGAACGGCACATGCCACCCGCCTCGCGCAGAGTTCGTCATGACCGCCAGTCCGGACGGCAGACCCCATGACTGACAGAGATCATGATACGCGGCCGAAGCTTCCGCCGGCGTCACCTTGGAGCAGTCCACATCGACCACGATTAGACCTGACTTCGCACAATCGATCGCCAAATTATGCCCTTCGGCAGCCCATCTCACCCATTGCTTACGGTCGGGAGACGATTCCTTTTTCCACGGTAGAATTGGTCGCTTCGAGCCAGCCGCGCAGGGAAATAGAGCGAGGCTGTTGAGCTCCGCGTAGTCGAAAAAGTCGGTCATGCGATCACCTTTGAGAGCCGATCGAAGCCCGGATGCAGCTTGATCCACATGCGCACTTTCGTGACGCCATGATAACGAATGAAGTTCTCACCTGCGGCGTGCCACTGATGATGGAGCGTTAGACGGTACAACTGCGCGGCGTCGAGCGTGGTGAACTCCCGCTCGCAGAGGTGTTCGACCGCGGCGGTCATCAGCGCCCGCGCCGCCCGCATTGAGTCAAAAGGCTTGTTGTCGGAATCGAGCAATTCGCGGATGAGTTGATCGAATGCGACCGTTCGATCGGGCCATGAACGTGCGTGCAGCGCGGCGTCGATCCAAGTCTCGACCAGCAGGGTCTTTCGTACCTCCCGCGGCATAGCCGGATAGTGTGGCTGCTCGGGGCGCTGCAGAAGCTCGCCGTACAGACGACTGCCATCCGGTGACATAAACACAGCGGAGTGAGGCGCACCGTGTCGAGGCGAATACCAACCTATTTGTTTAAGCATTTTGAATCAGGCTTTCAGTTGCCGCGTACGGCGGTTGGCCTGATCGGTTACATTGACAAAAACGCAAACATGCACTATAGAGTGGTTACCACGCCAATTCAGCAATGCATGCTCGGTCGCCGCAAGCGATCGGGCATTTCTCTTTTTGGGCTAGGCAGCGACCGCTTCGCGCGCGGCGACCCATTCAGTCGCGGCGGCTTCGCTGATTCGCAAACAGCGGCCGATTTTGAACGTTTTCGGACCTTCGCCCTGAGACGTCAGTTTATAGAAAAACGACCGTGAAAAGCCGTGCAATTGGCACCATTCGTCGATCGAAAATGATCGCATGGCAAACCTCCATTTTGGGCGACCCGCGCAAGGGCGCGTGTCCGTGAATTAGCCGTTTGGGAAGGTCAGTCGTGTGCAGGCCGGTCTGAGCGGCGAGTCGTCGGCGGGTCTGAGCCGCTTGACTGACATCGTAAACACTAGTGGATGTTTATGAATACAAAGTTAGCCCCCGACATTCACCGAAAGGCCGCGCGCCGGATCGGATAGCATTGGCAACCATGGTCGGTGACGGTTACCTAGGTCAGGCCCGCCATCGTGAACACCAATCTTTCGGCCCAAGCCGGCGAAGGCCTGGCGACGTCGGAAATCCATGCACCGCGTCACCTGACTGGACAAAGCCCTCACCTCTCCTCGTCCAGATGCCAAAAAAAGCCGCCGGCGGGTCGAGCGACCGGTGACGGCTTTCGTTTGCCCGTTAACAGAACGTTAAGGCAAGTCAGGCGTAGATGGCGATCTGGCTGGGGGCCTCGCAAAGTGGGCCCGCAATGACAGAATATACAGTCAAGGAAATTGGCCATCAGTGGATCGTATACGCTGATCGGCTAAGCATCGGTGCTTGTGCCGACGAAGATTCGGTTTCGAAACTAATTGCCGAAGATAGCGCCGCCAACAGCGTAACACGCAAGTCGACGGTCCATGCAGCTAAGGCGAGCATTGATCGTCGGGGTGAACCGGCGGTTCGTGTGGTGGCAACAACGCCAGAAGGTGCGCATTGCGATCAATGCGGCGCAGACCAGGCCGTGGTCCCCCTTAGCGAATACGAGAACGACCGCTTTATATATGTCTGCGTATTCTGCCATAGGTGGGGCTTCGGTCCACTCGGAGTGGATTTCCCGCCAGCCGACGAGATTACATCAAAAATTCCGCGAAAGCGTGCCGGTACGTCGCGATCCAAGTGGCGCTGACTGATCGCGGAGCTTGCATGACTCAATTCCACTCTATAACGGCGGCAAGTCGAGAAGTCCGGACGATCATTCCTGTTAGTGGGTCAGTTTGATTGTAGCAGAGTTCCGGGCTGGAAATGTTGTTTCAGGCATACCGCGCAGTGGCGGCGAGTCCCGATCTATTGGCGTTTCCGAGTATGCCCCGCCCTCTACGTCCCTCCTAATACTAACCTGTATCGAGATGTTGGGTGCCAATTCCGGTGCCAATCAACTGTTGCCAGCATCGCCCGCGCGCTGGAGGATCTGAACAAAACGTGAGGCTTGCCGCACCTTTTTGATCGAGCCTCCCGTTACCATAATCGTAGGAGGGGCCCAACTCTGGAAACCCAACATGCGAAATTTGATTACGACGATAGCGTTGCTGGTCCTGGTCGACACTTCCGTGGCGATCGCGCAAACGGCAGGTTCGCGAAACTCAGCCGCACCTCAATCGATGAATTCGGGGCAGCAATTGCTCCCGGGTGACGCACCGGTTGGCCACCGCCAGCCGCGCGCCGATCAAGTGCCCTCCGAGAAAAACCCGATGGATGATTCAATCAACCGAGAGAACGCGCAGCTCGACCGCATGACCAAGGGCATTTGCCGCGGTTGCTAAAACTGGCGGTCCTCACCTCTCCTCGTCCGGATCAAGCGAAACGGCGGGATTGCGAACCTGCATCAGAATTGTGCCGGGGCGTCCATCCGGGACTTCTCGTGTAAGCTACGGCCCCAGCTTTTCTCCCGATCCCCCCGAGCTAGGGCCGTTTCTTTGCCACTAATCTTTGGGCGGAATCAGCTTCACCTTTTTAGGTGCCAGCGCCCTATCGATCAGATGGCCGACGTTCGCCGTTGCAGCTAACCGCGTTTTATCCACGCCGGACCGGACGGTGTTCTCGTCCAAGCGGACCGTCCATTTCCATGTGCCGGGCTCGACGCCATGGACAATCGAGTACTGTTTCCCGCGATACTCCATTCAAAATTAACGGCCGGGGCAAAGGAGAGTTCCGGGAAAAACGTATGAGGATCTGAGTCGGGAACAACTGACAACGTCCGGAGTTTTTAAGGAGTGTGTCTCTGAACCCACCGAATTGCCCCGAGGGCACACACCTTCCCACGGCCTCAGCGTCTTACCCCGCGCTGGGGTCGTTTCCTTTTTGCGAGGCGCAGATGGTCGGCGGCGGCGGCCTTCTAAAACAGAATTTAATGGTGTCGGCGGATTGCAAACCCACATCGGCTTTACGCGCATCACAAAATTTTCCCGAACCGGTAGGTGGTGTACCATGCGTGAAGAATTTGCTTCTTACTGTTTCCTCGCTGCGACCGTGGCCAGTCTTGCCCTGCTTTGCTCTGGCTTGCTCGCTATCGCATTTACCTGATCTGTGCTTGCGCCCCCTCACCGCTCCTCGTCTGGATGCACCCAAACGTAAGACACATAGAAAAAGAGCGGCCCGTTTGAGCCGCTCTTTTTTTTGCTTTTATGGGCAAGGATGCCGCAGGCCATCGTAGCCAAGATACGTCCCGGACGCCGGGAACGCGAACAACCAGATTCGCTGAGCGTGGCTCTTGCCCGCCGGCGGCACGCTGCACACTCCACGGCGGCTCGGCTGGCGCAGGCAAGGACACTTGACCAGGAGAACATCACGGTGGGGGAATATCCCAACGTCTCAAATCTCGAAATACTCCGAATGGCGCACGTCACCGAGCGTCGGCGGATAGCGCAAACAGCGCTCGATCTAGCTGCCGCAAACAAGTGGTCGGTGAGCGTCAATTGGGGTCAGGACGTCATGCGGCAGCAAGAGCTGATCGAAGCGATAGACCGGTCCATTGCTGATGAAACACGAATGCTCGGCACCGGAGCAGCATAGACGGCTGCTACATCTCCTCGGATGCGACTAGCGGCACCGATCCCGCCTGAAACTGCGACAGTCGCCTCATTTTTGCCATAGCGAGGCTGTCAGCGCGCCGCAGATGTCCTGTTAAATATTAATTCACGTTGCGTAAATCCGCGCGCCAGCCCTCGCGCGGCTGAACGGGGCGCTAAATGAATTCAACGACGCCAGACCGCGAAAACGTCGCGCAAGTTGATGTACAGCGCGCGCAAATCGAGGAACAAATTTCAC
>JAQGKC010000265.1 GCA_028290305.1 Bradyrhizobium sp. | reverse complement strand
AGATGTGGTTGGCGATCATCTCGGTCATGCCGTACATCGCGGTCAAGCGGTAGCAGGCGGCGAGATCGACGCGGGCTTGCCATTCCTCGGCGCTGACCTGTTCGCGGACCGATTTGACGATCTTGATTGCGGGCGCATTCATGTGATTTCTCCGTTGAAACGGGCTTCTTTTGTGGCCTCTGTCGCAGCCTGGGCGGCAGAAATTCAGGATACTTGCATCGGCGGCTGCATCGCAAGGTATTCGGGAATGGATGCTCCCCAGCTTTGTTGCATAGCAAAAGCCTTCGTCGCAAATCCTTCATGCGCGGCCTATACTGGGTGCCCCATTGCCGCCCCGATCTCAATCGCTGGAGTTTTTTCGATGAAAAACGTCCGTTTTGCCCTGATGTTGCTTGCACTCTGCGTGCTGGCGCCAGTCCTGGCACCCTGGCAATCCGCCAAAGCGGCCGACGTCATCTGCTACAACTGCCCGCCGGAATGGGCGGACTGGGCCTCCATGCTCAAGGCCATCAAGACCGACCTCCACTACGATATTCCGCACGACAACAAGAACTCCGGTCAGGCGCTGGCGCAGATCCTGGCCGAGAAGAACAATCCGGTCGGTGATATCGGCTATTTCGGCGTCACTTTCGGCATGAAGGCGAAGACCCAGGACGCGCTCGAGCCCTATAAGCCGGTCAATTGGGACCAGGTGCCCGCCGGTCTAAAGGACCCCGACGGCTACTGGACCACCATCCATTCCGGCACGCTCGGACTGTTCGTCAACAAGGATGCGCTCGGCGGCAAGCCCGTGCCGGCCTGCTGGAAGGACCTGCTAAAGCCCGACTATAAGGGCATGGTCGGCTATCTCGATCCGTCCTCGGCCGCCGTCGGCTATGTCGGCGCGGTCGCGGTCAATCTCGCGCTCGGCGGCTCGGCCTCCAACTTCGATCCCGCGATCAACTTCTTCAAGGAGTTGCGCAAGAACGATCCGATCGTGCCCAAGCAGACCTCCTATGCCCGCGTGGTCTCCGGCGAGATGCCGATCCTGTTCGACTATGACTTCAACGCCTATCGCGCGAAATATTCGGAGAAGGGCAACTTCGAATTCGTGATCCCCTGCGAGGGGTCGGTGGTGTTTCCCTATGTCGTCGGTCTTGTCAGGAATGCGCCGGACAAGGAGAAGGCCAAGAAGGTCATGGACTATCTGCTCTCCGACAAGGGACAGGCGATCTGGACCAACGCGTATCTGCGTCCGGCGCGCCCGATCGAACTGCCCGAGGCGGTCAAGAACAAATTTCTCCCCGACTCTGACTATGCGCGTGCCAAGAGCGTCGACTGGGGTGAGATGGAAAACGTGCAAAAAGGCTTTGTCGACCGCTATCTCGCCGAGGTCCGCTGATGCAGTATGGTGCCCCGGCGTGAGGGGCAGGGGCACCATCGCTTGATGTCGCATCGAACTTTTGTCTGGCTGTGCCTGCTGCCGCTTGCGGCGGTGACGGCGGCGTTCTTCCTGTTGCCGATGGCGCGGCTGGTCGTCACCGGCGCCGAGGGCCCGCAGGGGCTCGCCGGCTATTTCGCCATTCTGACGGAGCCGCGTTACCGCGCGACCCTGATCAACACGGTGCTGCTCGCAACCGCGACTACCGTGGTGACGCTGGTCGTCGCGACCATTGCCGGGATGTTCCTGCAGCGCCATCGCTTCCCCGGGCGCGCGGTGCTGATTGCGATGCTGACCTTTCCGTTGGCGTTTCCCGGCGTCGTCGTCGGCTTCATGATCATCCTGCTCGCCGGGCGTCAGGGCCTGATCGGCGATGTCTCGAACCGTCTGTTCGGCGAGAAGTTTGTCTTCGCCTATTCGATTTACGGATTATTCCTCGGCTATCTTTATTTCTCGATCCCGCGGGTCATTCTCACCATTATGGCCGCCGTGCAGAAGCTCGATAAGGGGCTGGAAGAAGCCGCACGCTCGCTCGGTGCAAGTCCTTGGGCGGTGCAGCGCGACGTGGTGCTGCCGGCGCTGGCGCCGGCTTTCATAGCCTCGGGCGCCATCGCATTTGCGACCGCGATGGGAGCGTTCGGCACGGCGTTCACGCTCGCAACCAATATCGACGTGTTGCCGATGCTGATCTACACCGAGTTCACCCTGGCCGCGAATTTCGCGACATCGGCCGCCCTGTCGGTCGGGCTCGGTGTCATCACCTGGTTCATCCTCGCGCTCGCCCGCTCGTTCTCGGGCAGCGCGGTGGCCGCGGCCGGATGAGGCCATGCGCGACCGCCTGATCTTCACCGGCCAACTCGTCTTTACGCTCCTTGTCGCCGCGTTCCTGGTGGTGCCGGCGGCTCAGTCGATCATGGCCGGCGTCACCGTGAACTACTTTCGCGGCATCCAGTCGGGCGTCACCCTGCAATGGGTGGCGCAGGTCTGGGAGCTCTACGCAAATACAATTCTGCTGTCGTTTCTGATCGCATTTGCAACGCTTGCGGTGACGCTGGTCGTGGGCGTTCCCGCCGCCTATGCCTTGCATGTACGGGGCGGGCGGTTGTCCCGCGTGGTGGAGGAAATCATCACGCTGCCGCTCGCGATACCCGGGCTGGCCATCGCGCTGGGGCTGCTGTTGACCTATGGCAGCTTCGGCGATTTTCGCCGCTCCTGGCTCTTCATCCTGGTCGGCCATGTCGTCTTCACGATGCCGTTCATGGTGCGCTCAGTGATGGCGGTGTTCTCCACCGTCGACATCAAGACGCTTGATGAGGGCGCAGCATCGCTCGGAGCGTCGCCATGGCGGCGCTTTCGCGATGTGATCGTACCGAACGCGGTGCCGGGCATCCTGGCCGGCAGCCTGATGGTGGTGACGCTCTCGCTTGGCGAGTTCAACCTGACCTGGATGCTGCACACGCCCTTGACCAAGACGCTGCCGATCGGACTTGCCGACAGCTATGCCTCGATGCGGCTGGAGGTCGCGTCTGCCTATACGCTGATCTTCTTTGTCATGATCATCCCGCTGCTGGTCGCAATGCAAATATTCGCCGACAGGGAGCAGGCAAGATGAACGCTGCGGCGGGACACGGCGTTTCCGTGCGTATCGAAACCTGCGGCAAGACCTTTGCCGATGGCACCCACGCGCTCGAGCCGGCGAGCCTCGACATCGCCCGCGGCGAAACGCTGGTGCTGCTCGGCCCGTCCGGCTGCGGCAAGACCACCCTGCTGCGCATCATCGCAGGCCTCGAATCGCCCGACGCCGGCGGGAAGGTGCTGTTCGACGGCAAGGACATGACATCCGTGCCGATCGAACGGCGCAATGTCGGCATGGTGTTTCAGTCCTACGCGTTATTTCCGAACATGAGCGTCGCGGACAATATCGGTTACGGTCTGAAGATCCGCGGTGTGCCCAGGGATCAGCGCGCCGCGCGCGTGGCGGAACTGGTCGTGTTGACCAATATCACTGGCCTGGAGAACCGCCGCATCGACCAACTCTCTGGCGGCCAGCGCCAGCGGGTTGCATTGGCGCGCGCGGTCGCGATCCGGCCCGGCATCCTGCTGCTCGATGAACCCCTGACTGCGCTCGATGCGGCATTACGCGAGCGTTTACGAAGCGAACTCAATCGCCTGCTGCGCGCGCTTGGCATCACGACGATCTATGTCACGCATGATCAGGCCGAGGCCATGGAACTCGGCGATCGCATCGTCGTCATGCGCAAAGGCGCGATCGCGCAGGTCGGCTCGCCGCGCGACATCTATTTCACGCCGAATAGCCGGTTTGTCGCCGAGTTCGTTGGCGCTGCCAATATTATCGAAGGCCCACTGGACAAGGGCCATCTTGTGTTGCCGGGCGGACGACAGCCGATCGGCGGCGACGCTACTCAGCAGGCGGCGGTTGCCATGATCCGCCCCGAAACGATCGCGATTGTCGGCGCCGCGGGGACGCCCTTGTCGGGCACGATCGACAGCGTGAGCTTCATCGGCGACCGGCAGCGCGTGGTCGTGAGCGGCGCGTCCGACAGGCCGCTTACTGTAAATGCACCCAACACGGTTGAAGCGAAGGCGGGCGATCGGGTAGGGCTGTTGATTGCGCCGGAAGCCGTCCGGCTGTTGCCGCCGGAAGACTGAAGAACCAGAACTGAAGAACCAGAGATGTCGAAGCCCGTTCGTATCGCCCAGATTTCCGACCTGCATATCAAGCCGCCCGGCCAGCTAGCTTACGGCCGTGTCGATACGGCGAAAGCGCTGGAGCGCTGCGTGGCGGCCTTGGATGCATTTCGGCCTGCGCCGGATTTTGTCGTGATCTCGGGCGATCTCGCGGATACGCCGGTCCGGGAAGAATACGACTATCTCGTGCGGCTGCTCGCGCCCCTGAAGCTGCCGTTCGCCGGCATTCCCGGCAATCACGACGGACGAGATCTGATGCGCGCGGCGTTTCCGAACGCCGCCTACGCCTTTTCGTCAGGGCCGCTCAATCAGACAATCGAGGTCGCCGAACTTGATCTCGTGCTGTTGGATTCGAGCGTGGCCGGCAAGCCGCATGGCGAGCTCGATGAACCGACCCTGCAATGGCTTGATGCGACACTGGGATCATCTGTGAATCGGCCGGCGCTGTTGTTCCTGCACCATCCGCCGTTCGTGGCAGGCATCTGGCACATGGACCGTCAGAACCTGAGCAATGCCGCCGAACTAGCAGCCATCATCAACCGTCATCCGCGCGCGCAACTCATCGCGACCGGCCACATCCATCGCGCCGCGCTGACGATGTTTGCCGGCATTCCCTGTACGATTTGCCCGGCTCCCAATCACGCGGTCGACCTCGATCTCGACCATTTGCGGGAGCCGTCATTCAAGGTCGAGCCGCCGGCCTTCCATCTCCACAGCTGGTTTGCCGGTGAGGGGCTCGGTCATGTCGTGACCCATCAGGTGCCGATTGGCGAATTCGATGGGCCACATCCGTTCTTTGGTCCGGGCGGAAAGCTGCTTTAGAGCACAAGCTCAACTTGCCTTCGCCAGCTCATCATCTTCAGGCGAGTTCAGGTAGATGCCCGACATGGTGTCGACCCAGCACAGTTGATCGTGAACCTTTTTTACGCCCTCAATGCCCTCCGCCGCGACGATGGCGGCCTGGCGTGACCGCTCCTCGGTGATGACGCCGCTCAAGCGAACGATGCCCTCTTTCACGATGACGCTGAGTCCGAACGGAGACCAGTCGTTTTTCTCGATCGCGTCGATCACGCGGTTGCGGATATGGTCGTCGTCCGCGGTCGGGTCGGGGACCTCGCGTGCAAGGCTCGCGACCGCCTGCAAGAGATTGGCGCGCGCCACGATACCGACCACCTTGTCGCCGCGAACCACCGGTAACCGCTTGACGTTGTTCTTTTCCATCAGGCCCACGATCTCGGCCAGCGCCGTATCTTCGGTGACGGTGAGCGGCTGTTTCGTCATGACCTCTTCGACCTTGCGGCCGTGTTCATGAACGAAATCGGAAGCCGATTTGCCGGGTCCGAGGATGAACTTGAGCCAGGGCCGCGCTTGCGCTGGGTGCCGATTTCGCTGCGGCGGATGAAATCACCCTCCGAGACGATGCCGACCAGTTTGCCGGCGGCGTCGAGGACCGGGAGGCCGCTGACATGCCGCTGCAGCATAAGGTTCGCAGCTTCGACAATCGTGGTTTCGGGGGCAACGCTGATGACCGGCCTGGTCATGATCTGATGGGCGCGCATGGGAGGCTCCGCACGTTCGAAATTGAAATTGGCAAAAGTAGATTATTCGCGTCGGCGCAGCGCGGTTTGACGCAGGTCAAGTGGCCCCGGGAGGCATTCTCGCTTTGATGCAGCTCAATGAACGATCGGAGAAGGGGGCTAGTTTGAAAAAGGATAGAATCGTCAAACGTGATCAGGAGGAGCCTATGACGGAGCTTTTGGATGTGCGTGCCAAGTCCGCTGAGCAGCCGGCGGTTGGCGTCACAGCGAAGGCGTTTCAGGCCGACCTGCGCACCATGACTATTCTGTTCGGCGCGCAGCGTCTGTTGCTCGACGAAATGGTTTTCGTCAGCAACGAGATACTGGATCGGGCGCGAACCGAAGGACATCTCTTCACCGAGTTTGCTTCAAAAGTAGCGCAAGCTCATTCGGTCAACAACATCAAAGGCCATGTGGGAGGAGTGCGGCCAGCATCAGATTGATGTCATTCGGCGCGACTCTGATCGGCTTTTCAGACACGGCCAGCGGATCATGGACAACATGTCGAATCTGCTCAAGGGCCGGCTCGTGAATTGATCCGTCGTCCCGACGTTCCGGACCGGAAAGCTGGAGGCTGGCCTGAAATGAGCAAGACGCGATCCGCGCAATGCTCGTCGAAGCGATCCAAGACCACGATGCCGATGTTGCCTTGTCCTGCTCATGCTACCGTTGACGGCCAGGGTCACCGCGCCTGGTCGCGACCGAAGCGCACGCCGAACCCAGATCCGAAACGCATCAGGACCTGTCGCCTGAGGCGAATGAGATCGATCGCGCGTTCCAGGCGATGCTGGCGCGTTTCACCGGAGGCATCTCTCCGGTGGCGCTATCGCTTGCCTATATCGACTGGGCCTCGCATCTGATGGCTGCGCCGCAGCGTCAAATGCAGATCGCCCACGACGAGATACAGAGTGCGAGCAGGCTGTTCCGGGCAGCGCTGCATGTTGCCTCGCCCGGTCAAAAGCCGTGGTCCGTCATCAAGCCGCAGCCCCAGGATCGGCGCTTTGCCAATCCGGAGTGGGAAAATCCACCGTTCAACCTGCTCGCACAGGCGTTTCTTCTGAGAGAGCAGTGGTGGCACAACGCGACCACCGGTGTGCGCGGAGTAGCGCCGTCGAACGAGGCGATCGTCGAGTTTTCGGTCCGGCAGGTGCTGGACATGCTGGCGCCGTCCAATTTCGCGATGACCAACCCCGAAGTGCTGCAGAAGACGGTCCAGAGCGGGGGCGAGAATTTCGTTTTCGGGGTGGCAGAACTGGTGCAGTGATCTGATGCGCCTGATGTCCGCGGGCAAGCCATCCATCGAGGATCAGGATTTTGTCGTCGGCAAGACCGTCGCGGTGTCGCGCGGAAAGGCCGTCTATCGCAACGATCTGATCGAACTGATCCAGTACGATCCGACGACCGACAAGGTGCATCCAGAGCCGATCCTGATCGTGCCGGCGTGGATCATGAAATACTACATCCTCGACCTGTCGCCGCAGAACTCCCTGGTGAAATACCTGACCGGCGAAGGCTTCACCGTCTTCATGATCTCCTGGCGCAATCCGGAGCCAAAGGATCGCGATATCGCCTTCGACGACTATCGGACGCTCGGGGTGAAGGCCGCGCTGGCGACGATCGACGACATCACGCCGGGCCGACCTGTTCACGCGCTCGGCTATTGCCTGGGCGGGAACGCTGCTGTCGATCACGGCGGCTGCGATGGCGCGGGACGGCGATCACCGGCTGAAGTCGATCACGCTGCTCGCCGCACAGACTGATTTCACGGAAGCCGGCGAATTGACCCTGTTCATCAACGAAAGCCAGGTCACCTTTCTGGAAGACATGATGTGGCAGAACGGTGGGCTCGACACCACACAGATGGCCGGCGCCTTCCAGCTGCTGCGCTCGAACGACCTGATCTGGTCGCGGGTCTCCCGCGATTACCTGATGGGGGAGCGGGCTCCGTCCGGCGACCTGATGGCCTGGGACGCCGATGCCACGCGGCTGCCCTATCGCATGCATTCCAAGTATCTACGCAAACTGTTCCTGCGCAACGACCTGGCCGAGGGCCGCTACCTCGTCGAGGGAAAGCCGATCGCGCTGTCGGATATCCGTACGCCGCTGTTCGTGGTCGGCACCGTCAGGGATCACGTGGCGCCCTGGAAGTCGGTCTATAAGATCAATTATCAGGTGGACGCCGACGTGACCTTCTTGCTGACCAGCGGCGGCCACAACGCAGGCGTCGTAGCACCACCCAGCGAGCAGGGGCATTCCTATCAGATCGGCACCAGGCCGGAACACACCCCGCATCTCGGCCCGGACGAATGGCTGAAGGCGACGCCAAAAATGGAGGGATCGTGGTGGCCAGAATGGACCCGATGGCTGGCCGCGCGGTCCGGCGAACCCTGCGAGCCGCCG
>JAQGKC010000491.1 GCA_028290305.1 Bradyrhizobium sp. | reverse complement strand
GGGGCCGTTGTTGTTCAGGCCCTTCTGCTCTTCACCGTTCCAGCGCACCGGAACGTATCGGCTCTTGGTGATGGTGATCGGGATTGCCCCGATGACCTGATCGCCGTCGTTTGGCGCGGTCACGCCGGGGGTGATATCGGACGCCGTGACGGCCGGGGTGACGAACGAGTCAACGATCTGGCCTTTCGCGGCGCGGGCTACCGAAGCGTCGGTAGTGACGGCGGGGATTGCGCCGATCAGCTCGCGGGCGACGACGTCGAGGGATTCGTAGAGAGTCGGGATTAGTCCCGTCAAGGTGTTCGAGATGGTAGCCTCCTATGGCAAAGGTTGAGGGATTGGCTGCGATGCGGCATCCGCCGCGTGCGCCGTTCCTCATCCAAGGAGACCGGCCGATAGGCTTAGATTGATGCGAGGGTCGCGCGGGCATCCGCCCGGTGCGGCTCGCCTATTTCAGATTTTCTTTTGCAGGTACAATTCGAGACCGACGCTCCCGATGAGCTTGATCTGCGTCTCGATCTTCTTGATACGACGCTCGGTCTTAACGAGGATGTCCTGAAACAACTCCTCAGAAACGAAGTCCATCACGTCATCCGACGCCGATGCGGCTTCGTTGTAGAGCGCCTGAATTGCTGTTTCTGAGGCAAGACCGGCCTTGAATACGGCCTCGACCGATGTTGCCGGCGTAAACGTGTTCGGCTTCATGGTCGGCGTGCCTTCGAGGAACAGCACGCGGTCGATGAATGCACGGGCGTTCTTGCGATGCGCCCTCTTGCTATCGCGCCAGAAGCCGTGCGCCAGATCCTTGAAGCCCCAATTGCTCAGCAGCCGAGATTCGATGAAATACTCATCAACGGCGGTTAGCTCGGCCACCACGGCCTGATTGAGGTATCCAACGATCTTCGGATCGCCCTTCATTCTGTCGCCTCTCTGCCTAGCCGTCGATCAGCGTCATCGCATCCTTGCCGACCATGGCATTGCGCTTCGCTACCGGATCAAGCTTCTCGAATTCGGTGCGGGAGATCGTGCGCTTACCGCCGTTCGCGCCATTGGCGCCGGGGCGCGCGCCGCTGCCGGAATGATTGGCGCCCTTCAAGATTTGGTCGCGGTACGGATACTGATCGATGAGCGTTTCAAGCGCCTCGTCGAAGTCGGCAACCTCGCCAGCCTTGACGCGCGAAAAGATTTTGTTGCCGGCCTGGTCATAGGCAACGATCCGATTGTCCTCGATCTTGAATGCGCCGCCGAACCGCGCCTGCATCATGTCGGCGGGGATTGCGGCCTTCTCGCTGATCAGCTTCGAGCGGTTGAAACTGCCGCCGATCTTCTCGGCGTAGAGATCATTGCGCAGCGCGTCGCGCTCTTTCTCGGTAACGGCCAGTTTCTCGGTGTAACCTTTTTGAGCGGCGGCGACCTGATCCTCGGCGGCTTTCTTCGCGGCGGCTTTGATCTCATCGACCTTACCGGCGGAAAGTAATTTCCCGGAATCTAAATTGGCGACCGTTTCGATTGCCTTGCGGGCGGCTTCTGGGTCTTCGATGCCCTCGAATGCCTTCAGACTGGTCTCGGCCTTTTCGGCCCTTTCTCTGAATGCTTTGCTTTCCCCATTGAGCCGCGTGATCGTCGACTTCGTATGAGGAACGTCGAATGCGAGATCTTTCCCTGTCTCGTCGTCAACAAAAACGGGTTTCCCGTCAATCACCTCCGCGTACGTCTTTCCGTTCACGTCTACCGTCTTGAGCTTCATGGTTTAGCCTTCCCTGGCATCCGCCAGTCCTGTGGGCATCCGCCCGTGCGCCCGCTCGCATCCGCGGCGGACAAAACTCTGGATTACTGCACCGTCACCGGCGGCTTGACTTGCGCAGCCTTCGCTGGCCTTACCGTCACCGGTGCGGGCTTGCCAATAACGACCGGCGTCGTCGGCGCCTGAACGATCTCGCCCGTCACTGGATCGATCGCTTGTTCGCCCTGCAAGCCCTGCTGTTCCTCGGCGAGCTGCTGCTTCTCGTCGTCCGGATCAAAGTTGTCGGAAAGAACACCGCGCCGCTTGAACTCCAACTGGCAGGTAAGTTTGCTCAGCACGTTTTGCGATTGCGCCTTGAGCAGCGTCTCGATCTCGGCGTGCTTCTCCAAATGAACAACAAAATCTGTGAACACGTCGACCTCTGGCTCGGCAGACCCATCGTTGAGCCACATCGTCGTGAAGATGAACGCCTGCTCGAGCGCGTCCTTGAGCCCGAGCGCCCAAGCCTGCACCGCGGAATGCGCCTTCTCGGCAATGTTGGCGGTCGTGATGACGGTGAGGTTCGCGACGTTCAGCGGCTGCATGCCGAGGTCGCGCATATTCTTCTGGGTGGAGTCGAGCTGATCAATCAGCGTCTTGATCGATTGCGCGGTCGGCTCAATGATGTGCCAGTCGCCGTGCGTGCCTGTGCCGCTCATCGGGGCCAGCAATACCGAACGCGGACCCGCGCGAACACGGATCGGCGCACCCTTGTCGTCCACCGTCTGACCGACACCCGCCCCGACCAGCATCGGGTAGCATGTCAGTTCCATCACCGACTTGAGGTTTGACTCCTGCTGGAATTCCTCAACCTGCAGCATCGCTATGCCGCGCAACGGCGGTTGAACCTGCCACGAGGCGCCGATGCGCTTGCCGGTCAGGAACGGCACCATCGGGATCACGCCGATGTCGATTGGCGTCGGCCCCTCAATGCTGATCCAGGCCCATTTGCCTTGGGTGTCGCGCTGCTTCTCCCAAACCTCGAACGTCGCAGGCGCATAGTCGCGGTCGCCGATCTTGTCGCGGTTGAATACCCGGACGCGCTCCGTAACCGCCTCGCTCCATTGGTCGCGCTCTAGCAAGTCTTCCTTAATGCGCGCGTGGATAATGATCTCTTCGCCTTGATGGAAATCGCTGTAGACCGCGAGCACACGATCAGCACCGATATGCACCCAATACGGCCGCAGCCCCTGCGCCTTCTCTTCGGCGATTGAGCGCGGCTTTCCGGGGTCGTCGATCGGAGACTTGGTGTAGTCGACCAAGATCCAATCAATCGCGTTGTCGAGCGCGTGCTGGAACACGACCGAGGCGAAGACGTGGAGGCTGTTACCTTGCCCGTCGATGTCCTCGCACAGATCGACAAGCGATTGCGCGGCGCCGTCCTTGAGCGTCAACTCCTTGGCGAATGGCTTCGATGCAAGGTTCTTCGAGATGTCCTCGTAAATGTTGGTGAACGGAGCCCAGCGGCGGCGGTGGTCGTAATCCTCGACGCTCTCCTCGGGGAACTTCGGCAGATAGACGTGATGCTTGGATCTCATCGCCTCGGCACCGCCGAGGATGGTGTTCACGAGTTCCCAATAAGCCGCCATCGCCTTCGCATCGGCTGACTTTTCGTCCGGACCTTTTTCGGTATTGTCCTGAAAGCCATCGGCCATCAATCAGCGCCCGTAGAAGCTGACGATCGTGGCGGGGTGAGTGTCAACCATCAGCGCGGTAAATGCCCAGACCATTGCATCAATCCTATCCGGCGACGGCGCGCTTCCAAGCGGTTCCCATGAACACATCTGATCCTCCAAATCTGGGAACGATCCGACGTGGCCAATGCGGCCTTGCTCATAAAGCGCGGCGATCGGTTCGGCGCGGGCGCTCTTGCCTTGGCGGGCATGAACGATTGTGATTGGCGCATTCGGGCGCTGCGTGCTGATCGTGTTACGAACCAAGTCACCGCCCTGATTGCCTTCGGCGATAATGCGGTCTGCCTTGAGGCTATCAAACTGCGCCAAAGCTCTGCGCGCCCATTCGTTGGGTGAATATTTGCCCGAACTATCAGCGAGCACGTAGCCGCGGCCGTCCTGTCCAAGCCCAGCGCACACGATTCCGGTCAGGTTGGATTCCTCTTTCGCAGTCACGGCCGGGTCGATTGCCACAACGATGCGCTTCATCGGCGGGACGGCGGTTAATGGTTCTTTGGTATTCGGGTTCAACCGCGCCTGCTCGATCATCGCGCGGTTCCAAAGTGCGCCCTCGAGTTCCTCGATAAGTTCGCCCTGCAACTCCTGCCGCCCGAGCCTCGTGCCCTCGTACTTGGCGACAATCTGCGAAAGGAACGCTCCAGCGAGGTTGGCGCGATTATCGTAGGTCGTGGCGCGCGTGATGACGCACGTCGGCGATTTTATCAGCTCACGGATTATTCGGATCGGTTTCGGCGTAGTAGTGACCATCGCCTGTGGGTCATCTCCAAGCCGCAGGCCGAACATGGCCATATCCCAGGCTTCAGATGGGTCTTGCCAAGCGGCGACCTCATCGGCCCATAGCGCGGCGTGTTGCGGGCCGCGCAACCGTTCCGGCTCCTCGCCGGAGAATAGTGTGGCTGTTGATCCATTCGACCAAGTCAGGCGGCGTTTGGATGGCTCGTAAAGCGGGCGCCCCATTAGGTTCCCGCGGGCATCGCGATCCTTAGACCATGAAACGGAAAGGATACCGCCGTTACCCTCAACCATCACATCACGGGCATCGCCAGCGGTTGGGGCGATCAGGGCAATCGGACTGTACCCAGCCCGGATCTTGGAGCGAACCCACTCGGCCCCAGCGCGCGTCTTGCCAGCGCCGCGACCAGCGAGAAACAGCCATGTGCGCCAGTCTCCCGGAGGCGGCAGTTGATCAGGGCGTCCCAAAAACTCCCAATCATGCAGGAGTTCGTCCGCCTGCGCCTCAGTGAGTGACGAGAGGACGCTCTGCCTCTGACTCGGCGTCAGCAACGCGATCGATTTGATGTGCAAGCGCGTCCCGTGCGGTAAATTCAACCTGACCTGTGACGTTGACCGTATGATCTGCGGTCACACGTTCGCCAAATATCTTGGGCGCCATGCGGCCAGCGCCCCATTTGAATACGTCGATCTTGGCCTGAACCGCCGATATAATCGCACGCCCTACGCTGGGCAGGATTTGCTTGGTGAGCATCATACGAATGATGTCGTTCAGTTCGTATTCGGCCTCGACGGCCTTTTCCGCGTAGGTGCAGCCGCGGCCTTCTTGCGCCCGCAGATAGACCTCCCGGAATTCCGGCTTGGTCTCCACCCACTTCATGATTGCCGCTTTGGTCGGCATGCCGGGCTGGCGGGCGATGCGCGTCACCGAAAGGCCGGCGATCATGCGGCCTAGAATCTTGTCGGCAACCTCGGGGCTGTAGTGGACAGCGGCCTTCATACCAGCGCCACCTTCACCGCCCGCACGCCCCTCTTGCCCTCGGCCGTCTCGAACGTCACCGGGTCGCCGGGCTCGAGCTCGCCGGTCCCTTCCGGCAAAACGCTGGCATGCAGGAACACCTCGCCCTGGCCGTCGTCGCGCGCCACGAATCCAAAACCCTTGTCTGAATTGAAGAACTTCACGCGACCGCTCAATCTTTCGCCCATCTAAGTCTTTCTCGCTATCTACCTAATGCCCAAGGCGTCTTCCAGAGAGCGGCCGGCCCGGATCCTCATATAGGCCGTCGTATACTTCACGCCGATAAACCTCGACGCCTCAAGCAACGACATCTCCCTGCCTTCAATGGTCACCCGGATTGTGTTGTTGCGGTTTCGTGCTTGTGACACCTTGTCGGACCACGTTACGTTGTCGGGGCTATATCCGCGATCATTATCTAGGCGATCAATAGAATGTTGGGACGACGGCTTTTGGCCTACATCAGTCAGAAAACACTCAAATCCGGTCAGCCCTCCATCGCCGTGACGCCAGCGAGCGCAAACAGATATGCCGCGGCCACCATATCGGTCGTAATGGTCCAATTCCTGATTCTCGCAGCGCGCTATCATGTTGCGCCACGCGACATACTCGGGGGTCATGCTGGCGCGCCCGGCCGATCCGTGCACCGTTGATCGGGCGGCGACCAATTCACGCTGTAAACAGCCACAACTACTGGTGTTCCCGCTCCTCACACCCCTGCCGGATACAACAAACTCTGTCCCGCAGTCGCACTTCACCGAGAACATACGCCTTCGCCTTCCTGAAGGCTCCGTAGCTGATTCAACCTCTTGGCCGACGACTAATCGCCCAAATCGACGGCCGATGATCTCCGAAAGGCTCAGTCTTTCGCCCACGTCACGCTCCTTCGCCATTGATTGCCGGCTCCTGCCCGCCGGCTAGGCGTGCCGTGGTTCACACGGGCATCTTGCCCATCGGCACCGGGAGGCCAGTAGCGATGGACGGGGCGGGGCTGGGTCCACAAACGCGAAAACCCGCCTGCGTTTCCGCGGCGGGCTCAAAAGAATTCAACTATCTAGTTCCCGTCAATGAACCGCCCCATACCGATTGTCAAGGATTATGTTCCTTTAGCCTTCTTCTTCCGCTTCGGCAGCGGCAACGCGACACGCAAAATTTTCCTAGCAAAATCCTTATCATCTTCTGGGCTGGCATATGAATTCTCGGACCGTGCGGATATCTCGTAATAATCAAGCAAAATCTGCACTGCCGCTTCCATCATCTTAGACGTTATGCGCTTCTGTTTCATGCCTTATCCTATCCGCCGCCCCGGCGAACGCCTAGGCACATCTTCGCCCTGCCCGCGCGTTGGCCCGGCCATCTTCCGTTGCGGTTTCAGCGGCAAAGTCGCCATTTTGGGCGGCGACCGCTGGCCGTACAGCGACACCTCCCGCTCTCCGTCGAACCAAGGGAACTCGGGTGCCTCGGGCGGCAACGGGGCGTGTTCGAGGAGCACTAGCGATTTAGCCAGCAAGCGCAGCCCGTACCACCAGGCCCGATAGTCAGCTCGAGCCGTGGCAATCGAAAACGGCGTGACAAGCACGTCGCCCCATTTATCGCCGGGGATTCCCCATTTCAGCGGGCAGCATGAACCGGTGGTGTAAAGGTCCCTCGCCCGACATTCCCCGATGATCAGCGGGCGGTTAGGGTCGGTCCTCGACGGCGTCTTGCGGCACGTCACAGGCTCGCCGTACCATCGCGGACGGGTGCCCTGCCGGGCGTGGGAGACCACCAGGGCCTCCACATCGATCGACCCTACGAAGATCACGTCCCGCGGCTTATTCACCGCCTGCGCCCGCCGCTCGGTCTTGGAGTAGGTCTTTGCCGGCCAACTCGATTGCGTGATGCGCCCGCGTTCCTCCTGCTCGCGACGGAGGTCGTTGACGGTGAGAAGTCCGGCCAGGTCGCCCATGATGGCCGGCAGGCTCTCCGCCCAATCGCACATCCAGAGCGGGAGGTCGGCGACGGCTTGCTCGATCAGCAGCGCGTCATCGTGCGGCAAGCCGTGATGTGGGTAGCGTTGCGCGGATCCGTGATCGCCACCGGTTCCGGCCGCGCCTATCGCCACGTCGCGCCAGATGCCCTCGGCGGATGAGATTTGGCGCTTGGGAAGTTCCTGCCTGAAGCACCATTCCAGCAAAGCCTGAATCTCGATTCCGGCCTTCACCGGCTTGTAGTTCTTCGTCGGGACCATCAGCATCAGCGCTCCCCAATTCTGCGACCGTAACCTACCAACTTGCTCAGCGCCTCCGCAGCCAGACGAACCAACTGCAACTCCTCCCGCTTCGCCTTCCGCCACGCCCGCATGAACGCCGCGCGGCAGGCCCGGCAATAGCGGCCGGTAGTGTCGCGAGGCTCGCCGCATTTGCTGCAATGTTTCACGTGGCTACAGCCGCATTCGGGTCCTGGTTGGCGCGTAGTGGTCAAGGCTAATCGCCCTCGGTTGAGGCATGCGCCGGCTCGAGCCGCTTGCCCGTCTCCGGGTCGATGCCGTGCTCGCGGAGGATTTCAGCCGCGATCTTGCACCCCGGCTTGCCCGGCTGAGGCGACCCGAGCGTCCAACTGTCCTCTCCGTTTCGCAGCTTCGTGGCCCAGATTTTCGCCATCAGGTGTTGGGAGTTCTGGTCCGGCTCCAATGGCTTAACGTCTTTTGGCATACTCATTGCGCCATTGCCTGCGGTCCTCGACTTGTGCCGGTCGCGGATGGCCTGCTCGAAGTATTTCCATGAGCCTACCGTCCGGCCTGCCGCCAACGCGCCCTTGGCCGAAACCTGAATTGCGGAAACCACATCGTCGACTGTTGCGCCGTCGCGCATCGCGGCAATGACAGGACCCAAATCGAGCCTTGTTTTAACCGGCCAAGCGCAGTCTTCCGGCAATGCGTCGTGGCACCTCTGCAACAATTCATCGAACTGCTGTTGCGACTCGCGCGCAGTTCCGGGCTCGGAGTTGCTTGCTGGCTTTTGGCTCATGGCAAGTGGCAGATGGGGCTTATCTCCACCCTTAACCTCAGACTTATCTGGTGGCTTAAGCGGCGGGTTATCCGACGCGGAATTTCCCCTTGTCTTTCTGAGGGTTGGATTACCCCCCAACTTTCCATTTTCAATAGCGGTTTGCGACTTCTTGGCCTCACGAACCATTCTGCGATTGTAAATGATGCCTGAGCGATTGCGGGTGAACACGTCGTTTCGTTCAAGCTCGTCGATCAGGGCGGTGGCCTCGCTGGCGGAGACACCGGAAATCCGGGCTATGTCTTCCACGGCGAGGCCCTGGCCATTGACGGCGACAAGACCGATCGGATCATGATTTGCGGCAATGCACAGCATATCCATCCAGATGCCTCGGGCTGCAGGACTGCACCGCCGTATCCCTACGTCGGACAGCCAGTCGCTCCAAAACCACTTGCTCCATGTTGTCCCGGCCACAGTTCATTTTTTCCTGAATATCCGGTCCATCATTTCTTCGGCCGTTTCTCCCTTTCCCTCTGCCCAATCGTCTAGAATTTTTTTAGCGATTCTAAACCTCTTCCGACTATCTCTTTCATCGACTGTTTTTAATTCCCACTGCTTTGACGCCCATTCCATAACCTCCATCGCGCAGGCCTTGGGGTCGCGGTGAAGTTCCGATCCCGTGAACCGAAATATCTCGTAACCAGCCATTTGCAGGGCGCGGTCCCGGGACCGATCGCGGGCCGCCTGCTCCTTCGTTCTCTCATGAAAATCATGCCCATCGCATTCGACGACAAGTCGGCGAGACATGTTCGCGGGCACCGAAATGAAAAAATCGACACGAAATCGGCCGATCTGAGCCTGCGGCTCGAGAATAAGATCGTCGTCGGTAATGAAATGAAGATATGGTTTCTCCGTAATAATGTGAATCTTGTCGAAAGGGTAAGTAATGTCGAAAGGGTCCACGACATCAACCAGGGCGCACAAAAATCTATGCTCAATGGGGCTTTCCGTTACGGTATCGTCGAAATTCATTTGATGTGGCTCCAATTATCGACCGACGACGTCCCTGGATTGCACCACAACTCAATCGTCGCGGCGGCGCCGAGCCGGTTCTTGCCCAGGATCAACTCGAGCTTGTTCTGCGAATCGCTGTAACGCCGCAGGGCGTCCGGCTCATCGCGCCGGAATTCCGCGCTGCGCTCGATGTAGTATACCGGCCGGTAGAGAAGCCCGACAATGTCCGCATCCTGCTCGATGTTGCCGCTCTCACGAAGGTCCGACATGCCGGGGCGCTTATCGTCGCGGCTTTCGACCTGCCGGTTAAGCTGCGCCAGGAGCACAACGGCGACGTTGAGCCGCTTCGCCATGATCTTGCAGGCGGCGGTGATCTCGCCGATTTCATCGACCTTGCGGCCGCGGTAGCGGTCAGAACACTTCACCAGCCCGAGATAGTCGATCATGACCACGCCGAGCCTGGTCCCAGCCTTGGCCATGCGGTCACGATCCATCCGCGCGCGGGCCTCAATTTCTGCGATGCCAAGGCTGGAGGCGTCATCGATGCGGATCGGTAATACCTGGACGCGCTCAGCGCCGACCTGGACGCGCTCGAAGTCGGCGTCGGTCAGGTTCCGAGCAAGGATGTCACGGTAGACAATCGGGTAGTCGGTGCGCGCTAGTTCGTCGGCGATGAGGCGGGCAGTCACCTCCTTGGCGTCGGTCTCGAGCGAGAAGATGGACACCCCGATGCCCTGCCGGGCGATACGGCGGCTCACGGAGCAGAGAAACAGGCTCTTGCCCATGGAGGGCCGGCCCCCGAGCACCAAGAGGCGCCCAGAGCGAAGCCCGCCCGCCGTGGCCCTATCGAAATCGCTGAGCGTGGTCGGAATGGCGAAGCTGCCGTCATCGTCGAGCACCTTCATCGCTAGATCGTGGATCGATGAGCGATGATGGTTAGCGCCGGACAACGCGGCCCTGATTTGATCAAGGCTATCCCACGCTTCACGCAATGCGTCGTCTGGGGACGTAAAGGTGGTTGCCAGCACATCGCCAACGGCGATCATGTGGCGCATGATTGAAAGGCTGCGAATACGTGCGGCGTAGTCTGGCGCGTTTATGATTGTCGTTGATTCCGCGCAGAGATGGGCGAGGTATTGGGAAAGCGTCATATTCAGGATACCACAATGCGGTAGCATATCCTTGAGCGTGACGGGCGTAGCCTTGCGACCTGCTGATATCTCCGTGCCGATGACGCGAAAAATTTCTTGATGCGCCGGCTCAAATAGGTCGTCCGGCTCAAGTAGGTTTGACACCATGGCATAGGCGTCATTATTGACCAAGACCGCCCCTATAAGCGCCTGCTCTGCCTCGATGTTGTGCGGCACATTGACGAGCATTAGTAATAAATTCCCTTGAACGCTCGGCTATCCGCGCGCTGCCGCTCCATTGGAGATTGAGATATCGCTTTGGCCTTTTCGCGCTCGTACAATGAACGCCAATCCGTTTCGTCCCACGCCCCTTTGCCGAGGTTGCAATCCCTGCAAAGCAATTGAAGATTGCTGATGTCGAGCGCAAGCGCGGGATATTTCGACCGCGGCTTGATATGATCGACCTGGACCGGATTATCGGCACACCCGCGCGTGCCGCAGCAACGGCAATGGGCTTCAGTATTCTTGAGCACGCGATATCGAAGCTCGAGCCAATCGCGGCTCTCATAGAAAAGATCGGGGCGTGTTTTCATTTCTGCCTCTCAATCGGGCTTTCCGTCTTGCCCAGACGGCGCTCCCATGACGACCGGAACACAGTGGGCGCGAGCGGCGCGTTCATTTCGGCACCCCGATCGACCGTATTTCAATCGGCAACCCGGCCTGACGCGCCGCCGCCATTCCATATTCCATGCCTAAGCTGATGCCGCGATCGGTGTAGACGACAGTCGCCTCCGCTACGGCCTTCCAAGCCAAGCCGGCGTCAATGCCCCATTGGCGCTCTTCCGGCACGTCGTCGCGCAAAATTCCGGGCTGGGTATAGAGAAGGTGCGAGGCTATCGGAGCCTCACCACGGGCTAGCGCATCGCGGACACAGCGGCGCGCATATTCGACGTTTGCCTCCACGTCGCCGGCATAGGGGGATTCGAGGATGACGCGCTTCATTCGTTCACCACTTCAATCCGATCGGCCCGATTGATCTGCGAAGACTCCGTAAATCTGCGGAATCAATGGAGTTTTCCGGCAAGCCGGCAAGCACCTCCAGGCAGTCACCCGCCCAGAGCGTCACCTTGCCATTGAGGAACGTCTCACTCACGCCGCCACCTCCGCCACCATGCACCCCGGCGTCCTTCTACTCTCAGTCTCAATCACCCGTCCGTCGAGCCGAAACTCCGTCCAGTGCTCCGGCGATTCATGCCGCGTGCGCTTTTCTAGGCCACATTTGATGCAGACGCGGATGGTGAGCAAATGGCTCGGCCGGGTTGGCGTGCTCCAGGAGTGGCGGTGGGTCATGATGCGGCCCTCGCGAATAGAGGCTCGACGCGAACAACGTTCCGCGGAGCGACTTGCGAACAGGCAAAGCTGAATATACCGGCGGCCTCCGCCCCGTTGTGGTCGTCAGCCTTCCATCCGAGCTGTGCGCAAAGCTTCACGCACTGGCGTTTCGCTTCGTCGCCCTTGAGGTTGCCACGGCCGAGGAAGTATTTGCGCCAAGTCTGGATCGGGACGGTCAGAAGCTCGACGTCCTTGCATTTTGCAATGCCGGTGAAGATGGCGTACAGGCCAAGCGTAATTAGCGAGGTATCGAAGCTCTGCGACGGAAACGGCTGCTCGATGGCGATCAGGTTCGGCGGGTTGCTCTTCATGCGATCCGCGAACCACGCGATGGCGTGGCCGCATATGTCCTCGGGGCCATCGCTTGCGTCGTGACGGAAATTGACCGTGCAAATCCGGGGCGTGGCGCTCGTCGCGCCCTCGCAAAATCCGGATTTTGTTGCTGGATCAATCGCCATTACGAGCACGGCGCGGCCCTCAATGCTGAATCGATCTCACGCACCACGGCGTCCATCAAATGTGATGGCATGATGCAGCCCTGATGGTCGAGAATATTGGCCTTGGCAGTTTCCAGAGCCGTTCGCATCTTCGACACCCTGGGGTCGGCTGCTGAATTTGCTGAGAGACATTTCTGGGCCGATTGTGTTCGCTCGTCTTGTGTCAACATCTAGTAGATCTCAGCGTTTGTGTGTGTTAACCGGATAAGCCTCAATGCTTGGCGAGGGAATCAACCGCTTCGGCTTCTTTGCGTTTAAGGAATCCAGGGCGAACATCATCCTCGCTGCCGGATCCTTTGAACCCGCCGCCCTTCGCAATCGCTGCGGCCTGGCCTTCCTGATAGCCGGCCATGAAGCGCGTATAGGCTTCCGTCGATGGCGCATGGTCGGTGCGGCAAGCATTGCCGGCGATACCGTCGCGGCGCCCTTCCGCGAACGCGCGGTCAGCGAGCGGTGTGCGGTCGGCGTCGCCGAATAGGTCGGCTTGGCTGCCAAGGGGCGCGCCCATCCAACGGGCGACGCGGAGCTGATTCTCGATGTCGGCCTTGAGTGTCTCCTCGCCACCATCGAGTTCAAGCGCGAGCGCGGTCTTGATGTCTTTGATTGCGCCCTTGCCGAGTTCGGCCTTCGCCAGCTTCGTCGCGTTGAGGAAGTTGGCGGCAGCCGTTTTCTTCGCGGCCAGCGCGTCCTCGTATGATTTCTTATGGCTGAAGAAAAGCACTTGCCGCTGATCGTCGTCGAGGTCCGCGACGGTGCGCTTCGGCTCCTCGGCGGTGGCCTCGGATTTCTTCTTACGTCCCATCTTGCTCTCCTGTTTCAGCCCCGCCCCGGAAGCCAGGGCTTGGCGCTGGTTTTCCCATTATAAAAAAACCGCGCATGTGAGGCGCAGAACGGCCGGTTCTCTGTGAGATCGGCCTCAAGCGACCCGCAATAGAAACCGCTGCGCGCCTCGTCGCCCCATAAGGGCGCGCGGCAAGTCTCCGGCGTCAGATCAATCAAGGTAACGCGCTGGCGCTTGCTGATTGCGGCGTTGAGCTCAGCCAAGCTGTCACCGATGCGATGCGGCTCGATTACCTGGCGCTCGGCTGGCGCATTTCCCCGGCGTCGTTTCGCCTTGACGCGGATGACGATCCCGCCGCCGTTGCCGTTCACCTTGCGCTCGGTGGTGCGCCGTCTCGCCGCCTTAACGGCCGCGACGATGCTGCCGCCCTTGTCGCCATTCGGCTTGCTGATGACCGGCACCGCCGCCACGCCCGCCGGGCCAAGGAAATCGATGCAGTATTTCGGGTGAGGTTTCCGGGAGGTATTCGCCATGCCATCCCAGACCACGATCCAGCAATGGCCGTCGAGTGATACGCCGACGATGGTGCCGAGCCGTTCTTTGTGTTTGGTGAGATTACGGCGGAACATTAGCTCCCGCCCGACGCCGCTGAGCCGGCAGCGAATTTGCATCGGCTCCGGCTTGCGGCGGGTGCCGAACAGGTTCATCCGTTTCAGCTTCCCCATGACGGCGCTGCGGCTGATGCCAAACTCGGCGGCGATGTTGCTGCTTGTCGCGCCGGACGCCCATCGCTGGCGTAGCGTCTCGGCTCGCTCGTTGGTCCAGGAAAGGCCCAAGGATTCGGTCATTTACCCGCCTTCGCCCGGCTTTCGCGGAGCATGCGTTCCAGCCGCTTGCGCCTTCGCCATGCGCCGTACCAGTTCAGGATTCTGCGGATGTGTTTCATGGAGCGGCCCCAACGGGTTGCACGTCGCTCACGCGCCTGGGAAGGCGTTCGTCCAATGGACGGGCCGCGATGTCTGGTTTCGGGTATGGAAGCGCCTTTAGGCCCAACCGCCGCGCTTTAGATCGGCCGGCGATAGCGAGCGGTTTCCAGTAAAGGTGTTTGCCGTTGTCGTAATGTGGTTCAACTGTATGGCTTGGCAAAATTTGACGGAGCTTATCCGGGCTCTGCGTCCCGTATTGCGAATTACATGATCGCCCCGGCTTAAATACGCCGTCGATCAAAAGGCCATCCATTCGGGGTTCGCGGCGGCCATCGTAATGCCATCCGGCGGCTTGGTAGACCCCCCCATGGTGGCCCTGTTGTTGGTCCGCAAAACTTACCGCAAGCACCCATCCCTGTTTTCTAAGCTGGGAACAAGCAAAAGAAATCAGATGGGACAGCGGAACCGAAAATGCTGGAACCCGAACAAGCCGGGTTAATTCGATCAGTTCTTCACCCCATCGGGTGGGCGGAATGCTGAAAACAACCGCTGCCAGCGGTTCGCCGTTGTTGCCAAATAGACCGCCTTCTCCACGCGCCGCGCAACAGTGCTGAATGTTCCCAGGCATTCGGCGCGAATAGTGGTGTGAACGAACAAGCGGCCACACTTCGTCGGGCGCCGCCCCCGTCAAAAAGTAGTCCGTTCGTTCAATCACCGGCGTCAATCGGACAAGCATGGCGTCATCTACCCTTCATCCTCGCGAACCAAAGTCTCAGCCGCGCGAACAGCAGGGCAATCAGGCCCGGCGATCGCCTTTGTGGTGTCGATGTCATCTGTCGCGAGCACTCAGCCTCGTAGGCAGCTCGCAATTTCAGGAATACTGTATGCCCTACGTCTTTGAGCCGACTGGCCCGATAGCGCAGCGTCCATTGAAACCAATAATCAATGCCGTAGTCGCGCTCGACTGACCGCATTGCATTCTCAAGATCGCCAGGGCCTCGGGCGCGCATCTGCGCTAGGTCGCGTGCCCATCTGGCGGCTTGATTGATTGTGTCCGTGTTCGTCATTTGATTTTTTGGCAGAACCTTCTTGAACACTTTCAAACCCTCCATCGCTACGGTGAAGCAATGGAAGGCAGCAGCAACGCCACGCTTTAGAAAGCCTAAGCCCAACCCACAACCTCACGCCCTGCCAGGGGCGCGCCGAAAGTCAGTTATCCGTAGTGGAGACCATCGCCCCGATGACCGCGCCAACGAAAACCGGCGCGACCATCCAAAAGCGGAACTCATTGAAAAGCAGCGCGAGCAGGCCCGTCTCAACCGCGCCCAACGCGGCGCCTAAGATCAGCAGCCACGGGCTCGGCCTTTCGCTGCGAATAGGTACCCGCCGCAAGAGCTGGGGGCGTGATGCGGCGGGCTTGTGCGATCCCGCACTCCTGACGAGATCGGGACCGAACGGGTATTCAATGGTCGCGCGCATCTTCATGCCGCGCTCCGATCAAATCCAAACGGAGAAATCAGTTGCCTCTGCGCATGTTTGACGCTTGCGTCACTGATGGCGCCCGCCCGCATTGCGGCGAGCGCACCCGCAAGACTGTCCGTTGGTTCCGGGATGCGCGCGAGGCGGTTGCGTTGCGCGGCGGCGGCGCATGTCTCGGCCAGGCGGCGCCGGATGCGCGCGCGGCGCTTGAGGGCGCGGGTGAGCCAAAGGCCGGCGGCGGCGAAGGTGCCGAGGTCGAGCGCGACGGCGGATAGGGTTGTGGGGGTGATCATTCTGCGGCCTCGCTGTTGGCGGGCTCGGTGGCGGGCGGCGTTTCAGGGCCAGCTGCTGCGGGCTCCTCGATTTCTTTCCAGTCTGACGGCCCAACGGCGCCGCCCGTGAAAGTTTCGATGGCGTCAATTGCCTCCCAATCCGGGCGCACGAGCCGACGCCGGTATCGGCTAACGCTGACGCGGACGCGGCCGATCGCGGTCGCGACGTCATCGTCGGTCAGCTTTTTCTCGGTCATGTAATCGGAAAGGTGCATGGCAAATCCAATGTACACCCGGCGCACAATTTAAGTCAAGACGTTTTGTGCACCCTGTGTTGTGGACGGTTCTGCCGGTGCGGTGCATCATGTGTACATGAAGCAAAAAGAGCCCCTCCGGTGGCGGGTCACCTGTATGCGCTTATGGCGCATGTACAGGGATTATACACTTGAGCAGGCCGCGGAGGCTCTGAGCGGACCTCCGCACGACATGCCGACCACCCATACATCCCTCGGCCGCTACGAAAATGGTAAGCAGATGCCCTCCGCTGAGATGCTGGAGGCCATTGCGAGGCTGTACCGGACCGACGTCAAATCCCTCCTTGATGAACGACCGCCCGCCCTCGCCAAGACTGGCTGATGATGGGTGCGGTGCAATATAGCGGCCGTGGTTACCCACAAGTGACCCAGGTAGAATAGTCCCAAAAAATAATTGTACACCGGGCGCACATTTCGGTTGACTTCGGTTGTACATGGGGCGTACATTCCTCCCGACACCACGGGAGCCCGCCATGCCCACCGCCGCACAGACCTTCACCCTCGACCCGGCCCGCGTTGCCCGTATCCGCACGCTCTACTCGGGCAAGCATGATCCGAACGGCAAGTTCTGCGTAATGGAGGCGGTCGCCTTTGTCGCCGGTGAGTCGTGGTCGGATCATCCGCAATGTGCCTGCCCGGTCATCGACGCGTTCATGCGATCGTGGAACGATGTGCTGCCGGACAAGGAGCGCACCAAACTTCTGCTCCCACTTATCCCGCGCCTCGTCGGCACGCGCGGCAGTAAAAAGATCGAGGAACGCCGCGCGCTGATGTGCGCCGATTGGCTGGTCCGCACACACACGCCGGCATGGCTGCGGCTCGCCGGGTTGACCGCGCAAGCCGACGCGCTGTCCGGACTGCCGGAAATCACGGCATTAGCGCAAGTTCCGTCAATCAAGCCGGCGATCGAAGCCGCAAGGCGAGACGCCGACGCCGCTTGGGCCGCCGCTTGGGCCGCCGCTGGGGCCGCCGCTGGGGCCGCCGCTGGGGCCGCCGCGTGGGCCGCTGCGTGGGACGCTGCGCAAAAGAAGCTCGCGCCGACCCAAGCTGAGTTGCAGAAATCCGCGCTGGCGCTGGTCGAGCGCATGATCTCGGCTACCGATGAGGCCGTGTCATGACCGCCGCCCTCTGGGCCACCCAGAACGCACTCGCCCTCGACGCGCTGCTCGGCGCCATCGTTGTGGCCGCGAGCGCTTTCGCCGCAACCCGGCATTGAGGATAGCGCCATGAACCGCACCATTCGCGACGAAGCCCGCGGCCGAGCCGCATACGCCAAGGCCCGATCCGCCGGCGCCAGCGCGGTAACCGCCGCGCTCGCGCAGATCAGCGCGACGTTCGGGCCGGCGTGGGTGGCAAACCGTCGCAAGCTCGCCGTTGAACAAATCATCAGGATGGGCGCCGCCGACCCCGAAGTGCAGGCCCGCTACGGCGCTCGCGTCCGGGCTTCTGGAGCCAGCACCCTCGCCGACGCGCTCGCCGACGCCGAACTCTGGCGCGCGGCCGAGTTGCGGCGCCCCAGCCGAGCCGGTTGTCGCTCGAGGTGCTGGCCGAGCTGCGGCTGGTCCTGCGGCTGTTGCGGTTTCGCGGGCTTGCTTGGACCTATCCGCTGATCGCCTCGGCGCTGATTGCGGACGGCGCCAAGATTAAGCGGGTGGCGTGATGACCCCAGAGATTCCGATGATTTCCTATTGGAATGGCAAGCCCGTCGACAATCTTAGCCGCGATGAATTGATTGAGGTCATTAAATACCTCAGCGCCGAGGTCCAGAATATGCGCCAGCCTTCGGAAATTAGGGCTCTCTGCCTTGGCAAAGTTGAAATGATGAAAAGGGGAGAGCGATGACCGCCCCTCTCCGCGACCTCATCGCCTCCCGCGTGCGCCTCGTAATCGCGCGCATCACGGGCCTGCGCGCCGACGCGCTCAGCGACAACGCGGACATTTGCGATCACGTCGATACACTCGATCTGATCGAGATCGTGATGGAGGTTGAAGAAGAGTTCGGCATCGAAATTGAGGATAGCGAATCCGAACTCGTGGGCAACGTAGGGGACCTTGTGAAGCTCGCGGAGCGAAAGATAGGGGCGGCGGCAAATGTCTGAATTCCCCGCACTCACGGCAACCCTGCGAGAGCTCGCCGCAATGTATTGGCGCGAGGGCGACCACATACAGGCATCGGCGCTGCATATGCGGGCGGTTTTGCTGGAGGCGGGATGGGCAACAGATGCCCGCCCGACAAATGAGACGCGGACGGCTGGGAGGAAAGTATGAGCGACAATTGGCAGAGCATTGGGGCGGTGGCGGAGCGGGTTGTGGCGAAGGTGGCGCCGATTGAGCGGATTGCCGTGACGGACCGGGAGTCCTGGCTTGCCGAGCGCAAAAAGGACGTGACCGCCAGCGTGATCGGCGCGCTATTCGGGCTGCATCCCTACCAGACACCGCTTGGCCTGTTCCTGGAAAAGACCGGCTTCGACATGCCGGAAATCGACAACGCCGTCCTCCGCCGCGGCCGGCTGCTCGAGAGCGCCGTCGCGCAAGCAGTGGCCGAAGAGCGCCCGACGTGGAAAATCACCAAAGCGACCGAGTATCTGCGCGACCCGAAGGCACGCATCGGGGCGACTCCTGATTTCTACATTGCCGGCGACCCGCGCGGACGCGGCGTGCTCCAGGCAAAAACCGTTGCGCCGTCCGTCTACCGAAAGGAATGGACCGAGGATTCCCCGCCGTTCTGGATCGTGCTGCAGAACGCAACCGAGATGATGCTGGCCGATACGGCTTGGGGCGTCATCGCCGCACTTGTTGTGGACCCGTGGAAACTCGATTTGCACATTTACGAAGTGCCCCGTCACCCCGCAGCCGAGAAGAAACTCCGCGATGCAGTGGCTCAGTTCTGGGCCGATGTCGAGGCTGGGCGCGAGCCCAAGACCGACCATGCGCGCGATGGCGAATTGATGTCGCTGCTCTATCCGGCCAGCGCGCCCGGCAAGACGATTGATTTGACCGGGGATAATTTCGCCCCGACGCTTCTCGATGAGCGCGAGAAGTTGGCCCA
Source organism: Bradyrhizobium sp. (assembly GCA_028290305.1). The sequence continues at coordinate 43,895 of JAQGKC010000491.1, read as the reverse complement.
GGTCATAAAGGATGCCGATGCGCGCAAGGACGAAATTGAGACGGAACTGAAAGCCAAGCTAGGCGACGCCGAAGCCGCCCTCATCAACGGCTGGCGGCTGTCCTGGAAAACGCAGCACCGGAAGGCTTACGAAGTAAAGGCGGCCTCATTCAGGGTAATGCGCGCGAGCCGGGAGAAGGCAGCATGAACATCGCCGCGAGTCTCAAACCAGCAACCGATCTTGTTGTCATCGAGGCGCTTAAGGCCGACGTCGTGTTTGCACCTGGCGGCGTCGACGCGATCATCGAAAAGGTTAAGACCGAGGTTCAGTCGTTCAAAGGCGATATCTCGACGCCAGCCGGGCGCGATCAGATTCGCTCGATGGCATACAAGGTGGCGCGGTCAAAGACGGCCCTTGACGAAATGGGCAAGGATCTTGTCGCTGAGTGGAAGTCGAAGTCTGGCAAGGTCGACGCCGAGCGTCGCCGCATCCGCGAGCAGCTTGACGCGATCAAGGATGAGGTCCGCAAGCCGCTGGACGATTGGGAGGCGGTCGAAAAGAGGCGAATTGACCAGCACGAGGCAGGAATTGAGAGCCTTCAAACGGCTGTGCATTTCGACGTCCCGCCGACAAGTGCCGCCGTCGCGGCGCGAATCAAGGGCCTCGTCGATATGGTGGAGGGGCGCCAATGGCAGGAATTCGACCAGCGGGCGCTTGAGGCTTACCGGAAATCGAAGGCGGCGCTTGAGCTGCTGCATAGCGATTTAATACAGCGCGAGACAGAGCGCCTTGAACTTGAGCGCCTTCGCCGTGAACAGGCCGAGCGCGAGCAACGCGAACGTGACGCGCGGATCGCCGCCGAGGCCGCCGAGCGTGCCAGGGCGGAAGCCGAAGCCAAGGCGATGCACGAAGCCGAAGAGGCCGCAGCGGCGGCCGAGGCGGAGCGGGCCAAGATCGAGCGGGAAAAGGCCGACGCCATTGCGCGGGCCGAACAGGCGGAACGCGAGCGCATCGCATCCGAGCAGCGGGCCGAGGCCGCAAGGGTAGCTGCGGCGGAGCAAGCGGAGCGCGACCGGGTGGCCGCCGCCGAGGCCGCCGAGCGCAATCGGCTGGCCGCCATCGAGGCCGAGCGCAAGCGTGTGGCTGACGTGGCGGCACGGGAGGCGGCCGAGACAGCGCGGCGCGAGGCCGACAAAAAGCACCGATCCAATATCAACAATCAGGTTCTTGCAGCGCTTGTCCTGGCGACCGCAGGGGATAGCAGCAAAAGCCTGAGTAAAGAGCAGGCTATCGCGATCATAACCGCAATCGCGCAAGGCAAAATCCCGTTCACGAAGATATCTTATTGAAGGGATTTACGACATGAGGCGGAAAGCTCCACTAGTGTTCGACTCGCTCGACATGCCGACGGTGCATACGTTTCGCAATATCATCGGCGTGAAGCGCGGGCGCCTATCAGTAAAAAGCTTCGCTGGAATTCGCAAGAAGCGCTCATATTGGCTATGCGATTGCGAATGTGGCGCAACGGCCACTGTCATCGCTGACGGTTTTAATGCAGGAAACGTTTCATCGTGCGGATGTCTACAATCTGAGGCAACCATCGCTAGGAACAAGCTTAACTCAAAGCACGGGCACAACGGGTACAACTCCCCCGAATACCGATCATGGACCGCTATGAAATCCCGGTGTTGTAATCCGAATAACAAGCGGTTCGATATATATGGCGGCGGCGGCGTTATGGTCTGCGATAGGTGGCTTAATTCATTTGAGGCATTCCTGTCTGACATGGGGCCGCGTCCGATCGGCACATCACTGGATCGATTCCCCGATAAGGAAGGAAACTACGAGCCAAACAATTGCCGATGGGCAAATGCAATAGAGCAGAATCGCAACCGGAGACCACAAAAACAGCGACGCACGGCAACCAATCAGACAGAAGGAATATCGCAATGAGTTCTCTTATGGAATTGACGCCAGTCGAGCAGAAGCTGGCGGGGCGCATCAGCCCGGAAATCACTAATCATCTTGCCATTTCGGATCGCGCGGGAGGCGTGGCTTTTGTCAGCATGGATCAGGTGATGGAGTTTTCTAAATTGATGAGTGTAGCGAACGTAGCCGTTCCAAAACATCTTCGCGGAAATCCCGGCGCCTGTCTTGGCATTTGCATCCAGGCTCTCGAATGGTCGATGTCTCCTTTCGCCGTCGCCAACAAGAGCTATTCGGTCAACGACCGCTTGGCCTATGAGGCGCAACTGATCGAGGCCGTGATCCTGCGACGCGCGCCGATCAAGGGGCGCCCCAAGATTGAATATACTGGCGACGGGGATAAGCGCGTATGCCGCATCTGGGCTGAGCTTCGCGACGAGCCAGGGGAGATCGTGGATTACACCTCGCCCCAGTTCGCCAAGATCACGCCGAAGAACTCGCCGCTGTGGAAGGCCGACCCGGATCAGCAGCACTTCTATTATTCGGTGCGCGCGTGGTGTCGCCGCCACTTCCCGGACGTCCTGCTCGGCGTCTACGCTCGAGATGAAATCGAGGACTCCGAACCCATGGCCGCCGCTGTCGGCGCGACCTTCTCGCCGGCTAAGAACGTCGCGGGCCGGCTAGATGCTTTTGCGGCGATCAAGACAGACACCAGCGAGACCGTCGACAAGGAGACCGGAGAAATCACGACCGCGGCGAAGCAATCGGCCACGCAACAAACCGAGGCCGCCGTCGAGCACGCCGAGACCCAAGGCGAAATGGCGCTCGCGGATGAGCAGGCATCGGAAGCCGAATCCGTCATCCCGACCGACTCCGGCTCCTACGTCGCCTACGTCGAGCAAAAGCTATCCATGTTCGCCGATGCTGACCGCGTGAGCCCTTGGTTCGTGTCGGATCAGGAGCGGGACCTGCGCAACAAGTGCGGCGTCAACAAGCCGACGTTTGATGCACTTTTGGCGAAGGCGAAGGCCAGATCCGCCGCGCTGAAGAAAACCGCCGCCTAACCGTCAACCGGAAAAACTGGGAGCGCCCCATGACCAAGATCGTCCATAAGCTACCCGAAGCCCCGCGCCTGCCATCATCACCCTACTCGCCAGGCGCCACGCCCGATGACCCGGTACGCCTCGCCGGCATAACCGTCCGAGCGGTCGACAAGATCGGCGAGGCCGCGGCCAAGGAAATCGATGACACCGCCGACGCCTTCGAGACTCAAGCCAAGACGATCAGCGACAAGCTCCGCGAGCTCGCCAACGCCATGCGCGAGCATACCGTGGTCGCCAACACGCACGTTGCGGAATTCGGCGAGAAGGCGAATTCGGTGGTTGATTTGATCCGTGACCTTGAAGTGAAGTTGGGTGGCGGGACGATAGCGCAAGCGGCGGCGGCGATCGATGACGGGGCGAAGATCCCGGAATTTTTGCAGCAGGGGCCGGCGGCTGGAAATGGCGCTGCGGTTGGGTGAGGCGCTGCTCAACAGGCTGCGGGCCGGATTTAGGAGGATAAAATGGCAGATTTAGAACTCACGACAGTACCGCGCGATCTTTACTACCACGAGGTGGCCTATGTGCGCGACCTAGAGGTAGACCTGAAACAGGCTCGGACCGATGCTGAATTGTGGAAAAGCCGATGGGAGGCCGAGCGCGCGGACCACGAAGCCACAATTAAGCACGCCGACAAGGCGATTGATGACGCCGTGAACGGGTACTGACCAGCACCCAGCAGGGCTGCGGGTGGGATTTTAAGTTGGGCGTCTGGATGAACTGACATCCGGGGAACTGGCGGGGAGGACTGACAGCCTCCTGCGCCCATGAAGGAAAAGAAGATGGCCGAGATACCGGAATCGCAATGGGTCGATTGGGGCAATCGGGTGCTCGCCAACGAGCATCTTGAGGAAGAGATGCAGAACGCAGGCGTCCTCCCAAATTGGAACACGCCGCTCACGCCGACAAACGCCACCATTCACATGCTGGGACACGAGATCGACTACGGCAAGCCGAGCCGGCAATTCGTCGCGCTATGCGGCGTGTCGTGGTTCGTCCGAGAATCGACCGGCGAGCACAAATATTTCATGCCGGCCGACTACGGCTGGCACAAGCACATCAACTGCCAGGAATGCCGAAAGCTGATGGGAGATCAAAATGTCTGAATGCGATTGCGCTGCCGAAACAACCGGAAAATGGGCTGACGTTCACGGCATCGGATGCGCCTCCCTCAAAGACATCGCTATCGGCGAACGCGCCTTCGTCCGAGTGAGGCGCGATGGAGATTGGGTCATCGTCTACACGGAGGACGGCGGCGGGGGCGTGACGACAGTTAGCCTCACGGTCGCGCAAGCGCTCGACATGGCCGCACTCCTAAAGGGGAGCGCCGTGACTGCTTCCGGCCTAATCCGGTGAGTAATTGCCCGCAGACTCCGGATACCGACCGAGAGCCGAGCGCTGCGGGGTCCAGGGGTGCTCTCGGGAGGCAGCCGGTCGATACCCTCATAGCCGGACGGCCAGCGGGGGAGCCTGGACCAATCCCCCCGCACGCTCTCGGGAATAGTGCAACTCGGATTTTTAGGAGAGAAACATGGCCAAGATCACTTGCGAGGCGTGCGGCGGCGAAGGCCGGGACTTGCGGGGACACCCGAACGATCCGCATCCAAAAGACTATGGGCCGTGCCTTGCTTGTGGCGGAACCGGCCAAATTGATCGCTCCGACGATTGGCCATTGTCGTCATTCGACCCGAAGGATTGGGTCGAGGCGTTCTGCAAGATCGCCAATGGCTTCGGCTTCAAGGATGCCGAAGGCAAGCCCCTCGATGAGGGCTGGATGATCTCCTGGTTCGCGAACGCCCTGATGCGCGGATACGACCAGCGATCCTCCGAAATCCCGCCGATGGACGTTCGCTGCGAGCGCGGCTGCACGCTTCGGAAGGTGAATGCGGCCTTGCGCGGCGAGAAGCGACCCGCTGCTACGGAAGATGCGGGTCAGTGAATGTCCTCGATCTCTTCTCAGGAATTGGCGGCTTCTCGCTCGGGCTCGAAAGAGCCGGAATGCGAACCGTCGCCTTCTGCGAGATCGAGCCATTCTGCCGTCACGTCCTCGCCAAGCACTGGCCAACCGTCCCCTGCTACGAGGACGTGCGAACCCTCACAGGCGGCCGCCTCCGGGCAGACGGAATTGTTCCCGATGTCATCTGCGGCGGATTCCCCTGCCAGGACATTAGCTTTGCCGGCAAGGGCGCCGGAATTGATGGGGCGCGGAGCGGGCTATGGGGAGAGTACGCCAGAATCATTGGCGAAGTTCGACCTCTGTTCGTCATTGTGGAGAACGTCGCAGCTCTGCTTGGACGGGGCCTTGACCGTGTTCTCGGAGACCTGGCCGCGCTCCGGTATGATGCGGAATGGCATTGCATACCTGCTTCCGCCGTTGGTGCGCCTCACCGACGAGACCGACTGTGGATTGTGGCCCACCCCCAGGGCGAACGACGCCGAGAAGCGCGGGAACATCGCCCAGGACATGCGCAGCGGTCTGCCATCTGCAGCGAAATACTGGCCGACGCCGACTGCTCGGGACCACCGGAGCGGCCGACGTTCGGAAGCCGGTTGGCAGAAGCGATTGGCCGATACCCGTGGGTATCAGTTGAACGACGTTGTGAATGGGCTGCTGAACCCGCCGTGGGTCGAGTGGTTGATGGGTTACCCGACAGGGTGGACCCGATTGCCGCCCTCGGAAACTCCGTCGTCCCGCAAATCCCCGAAATCATCGGGCGGGCAATCATGAAAGCGGCCCGCTGTTGACAGAACAGATGGCGAGATTTGACTATGGGTGAAAACAGCAAGATCAAGTGGACCGATGCGGAGAAGATGTGCGACCCGATGGCCGGCAACATGAGGCTGTATTCTGTATGCCCTGAGTGCGACTGGAACCCGCACCCCTACGATGGGGATCGAACTTTCGGGGATTTAGACAAATGTCCTGGCTGCGGCCAGCTAATGGACGTTTGGACGGAAAGCGGCGTGCGGAATGAAGAGGTGCGCCAAGGGTCATATGGAGCGCGCCAGAAATGAGCGATGCTCCAATCTATGATCCGCTTGAATGCCCGCGCTGCGCTGAATTGCGGGGCCGCTCCGTCAAAATGCTGACCGTGAAGAACGGCCGGCGCAACATCGCGACTGCCTACGACTGCCCGAGCTGCGACTACGTAATCCCGCTGGCCGTGCTACCCTCCGCGCCCCTCGACACAGGAGCGCCCGTTATGTCGCCGGAAGACTACCTCAAACGCCTTGCGGACCTTGGATTCACGCAGGAGCAGGCCGGGGCCTACTTCGACGCCAGCCCCCGGACGGGCCAGCGGTGGGCATCTGAGGGGCCTCCGGTGCCCGTCGCCATGATCCTGTACGCGGTCGGGAAGGACCGGGCGAAGCTCGACCGGCTGCGCCGCCGCTGTAACATTTCGTGATTAGACAATACGCCAAATTGGCGGATTGTGGTTCTTGTCAACAACGGGAGATGGAAATGACCCAGCAACTGACCAGCGCCGCCGAAGTCCGCAGCCTCCTCGCCCAAGCCGGCTTCACCAAGAAGCGCAACCCGGCGAACTGCCAAGGCGAGTGGATCAATAAGGCTGGCCAAATCGCCCGCGTTGGCATGGGCCTCGCCAAGTCCTTCCGCACCGGCCAGAGCAGCATCGGAGCAGGCGCCCCATGGGTCTACACGGTTTGGATTCCATAGGGAGCAGACGAGGATGCCAAGCCCGAACGATGTCGGCAAAATTGACCCCCGCATCGCCTACTATTTCGGCCACACCGAAGCCCTTGCGCTGATGACAAAGGCGCACGCGCTGGCGAGCGGCCAGAACCCCGCCGGATTCCACGCGGAATATGAAAAAACTCTGCGGACAGAGCGGCCGCAATGCAAAAACGGAGAATGCGTCTCGGCGGTTGGCCCGGAGCCTTTGAACAGCGTTATCCCATGTCGGAAAGGGATTGAATGTAACTGGCCGGCGTGCCCGCAATCCTGCACCGGTCGTCCGGGGAGAGGGTAATGACGATAGAGAATTGCCCCAATTGCGGCGGGACGCATTTTGGCTGCACCTACGAGTGTCCATTCACAAAGGCGCCTTGCTGCGTCTGCGGTGATCCCACCATCTTGGCCTGCTCGGACTGCGCCATCGATTCAGGCGGCCAGACCAGCGTTCACGTGTGCTCCAAGGGCGCCTGCCGCGATGAGCATGAATTTTTTCGGCACAAGGCATCCGGGGCGCACATGACCGACGAACAGAAAACATGGCTTGCAGCAAACCCGACCCATGAACCGGTCGGGAAGCCAACTCCCGGCATCCGGTTCACGAATGTCGGGACGCTCTACCCGGACGGGTCCTTTGTCGCGCTGCGGCCTATGGAGCCTATCAAACTGGTAGCCGGTCCGCCCTATGCAATCGGCGTCGGCGTGCGTTGGCGCGATCCGGCCCGCACATGACAGAACGGCGGGCGGGAGAGGGAAAGATGACTGAGCCGACCGATGCAGATTTTGACAATATGCACCACGCCCTCGGCCGCCCGAGGAAATCTGGCATCGATACACATCGCAACTATTACTGCACCCAGGCACATGGCCCGACAGCGCAGCGGTTCGAAGAGCTTGGCTGGTGGGATTTTGTCCGCACGATCAATGAAGGCAGGGACGCTATCTATTGCGTCAACGGCGCCGGCCAACAGGCCCTTGTCGGATGGATGAAAGCCAAGGCCACGGAGCCCCGCCCATGACGATGCCCGTGCGAATCCAGCGCAAGCGGACCAGAGGCTGGAAGATGCCGCCGAACACCGTGAGCGTCACGCGGCCCGGGAAATGGGGAAACCCGTTTGACTTCCGGCGATCAGAGTTCTGTTGGGCCGCCCTTTCATTCGGATGCCGCGCCGATCCGGCAGGCCGTCAGGAAGCCTCGGTCCGCGCCTTTCGGGATTGGATCGACCCACCGCATGGGCGCCAGACATTGAGCTTTGAGGAACAGCCGAAACTTGGGAACGGTAAGCGGGATATGGCGCTTGGACCGCTGGTCAAAGCCGGCGCGGCGCCTTCCCGAGAGGAAATCCGAACAGCCTTGCGCGGCAAGAACCTTGCGTGCTTTTGCGCACTCGATCAGCCCTGCCATGCGGACGTGCTGCTGGAGATGGCGAACCAGGAGTCCCACCCATGACAGACGAGACGAGCGAGCGCGATACCCTCTATGTCACGGACGCCGAGCTGATCCGGCGCATGGGCGTGCCCGAGAAGATCGCGCGGGAGGCCATCCGGGCGCTGGACAAGAATCCCCGTGTCAGCGGTTTTCCACAGAAGCAGGCGCTATTCGGGAACCGTCGCTATTACCCGGCGTGCAAGGCTTATTTCGACAAGGCGAGCGGGTTACCCCGAGGGCCGCAGGAGGGCGAAATGGGAATGCCGAAGATGCGATTTTGCTGCAACTGTGGTGCTGGGCTTGGCGTCTATGCCGACCGCGATTACGACCGCCGCGACACATGCGGCGCGCAAGAATGCGAGCGGGAGATGCGCCAGCAAGACATAGCCGAGCGCGACGAGGCCCACGAACAGCTAGACCGTGATTTGGGCTGGTGACGCTGCGGCGTGCAACAGGGAGGGCGTGATGGCGGATGATAGCTGGCGGGACGGATACGACGCCTGGAAATTGCGCGAGCCGGATTGGGACGATGAGCCCGAGGACGAATGCGAGCACGAAGAATACGAGGTCGATATCCTGGTGGGGCGCGCCCATTGCTGCCGATGCCCGCATTCGTGGTGGCAGACGAATGAAGAGATCGCAGCCGAGACTCGGCGCATTGCCGACTATTATGAGTGGCAGCGCCAGCAAGAGAGCCGGTGGTTTCAGTTCAAGGAGCGGATGCGCAGTTGGTGGCGCTCAATTTGGCAACGGCGCAAGCGCCCCGCCAAGGTCGTTGACGACATACCGTTTTAACTGACCCGCAGCCGGTTGGTGAGCGTTCCACAGGAGGAGACGATGAAGCCGATGTCCGAACGAAGCGAATACCGCCGCAACCCGCATCCGAGCCAGTGCCCGCATTGCGAATACGACCGGCGCTTTCCCGGATTTGAGGGCGGCGGCTGGATGCAGCAGGACAACAACGGGCCGATCGTCTCATGCCCGATGTGCAATGACGATGGGGCGTATCCCGCCCGCCCCACGCCTGCGGCCGAGGGAGGGTGAGATGGACTTACGAACTTACGTCTTTGGGATCATGACTGGGATTGTGATGCTGGTCGTATGCTTCGCTGCGGTCGCGAGGATCGCTCATGTTAAGTTTCAACCGATCATTGTTTCGGAATGGTGACCGGATCACACTTCGGCCGGCAGCGGGCTGGAGGATGAAGATGAACCAAATCCCTGAAATAGAACGCCTCCAGGAGGCTAAACGCCGCGCGCTGGTAATCGCCGATGAGCGGAGCAAGGAGAATGTCAAGCTGCGGGCGGCACTCCAGAAGATTGCTGACCTGTCAGACAGCGAGGCCGACGAGCGGCTTGACGATGCGATTTGCATTGCGCGGAACGCCCTTCAGTAGTGTGCGATACGGAGGATTGGATGCCGAGAAGATTGGAATCAGAGGTAACTCTGATGGCGTTTCATCGCGTAATAGAGATTATGGATCGTCGCCGCGAGGAAATCGCACAAGAGCTTAAAACTCTTAAGCGTGAAGAAATTTACCTGGCAGCGTCACTGATTGCGCAAGAAGCAAAGCGGATAGCAGATGGCTAACGTGGGGAATGAACATGGATGAGCCGGTAAGCATGGCCGCCACCGCTGCGGACTTGGCGGACAAGATTGCCACCCATTTGAAGCTGGACAACGCCTCTCCTGGGTTCCTGCTCAATCGCGCCGACTTTGAGCGCATTGTCACCGTTCTGCGGCACGACTCCGCAAGGTCTGACCTGGACGACGCCAAGAGCTATTTTCTCCAGCAACGCGGACTCTGGGAGGAGTTTGCTGACAGCTACGCCAGGGACCGAACGCACAAATGGTTCTACTACGACGGTGTAAAAGGTGATTGCTGCCAGAAATGCGGAATCGTTCGGCGTGCTGACAGAATGAACAACCCATGTAAGGGGCCGGTTAAGGTTGGCCCACGAGTGACACGCACATAGCTAGGCTGTGACCCAAATGAACGAACCGAAAACCTGCGACCGTTGTTTGATATGGGCCTACAAAGGTTCTGACTTTTCGGAACCAGAGGGCCACCGCATGACAGGATGGTGTAGGGTGCAATGGCAGAACACCAACCAGTCGTTCGGGTGTGGATCGTTTAGCAGCAAAGCTGCTCAAGAGCGCGACTATTTGGAACGGGTAAAGCGGAACGCACCTGCCCCTTCTGCGAACGAGGAGAAATAGATGGGCTGGAAGTGGACCAGAGCCGTTGATGTACAGGAATCATGGGAAGGCGAACAGGCTTGGCGTTGGGAGGATGGCAGCAAATTCAAGCCTCATCTCGACTACATACCAGAAGGCTTTAGCCGTGAGCCACATCATTGCCGAGGCGTTTGGTTCAAGCGGATGAGCATACCAAAGCCGCCCGCCCCCACCGCGGGCCAGGAATAGGAGACGAGGGGATGAACTTCGATCCCGTCCGGACGAAGGCTGATCTCGACACGCTAGACCACACGGAAATCATGGATGGCTATCGCTCAGCCGAGCGCGGCGACCCGGAGCCTGGGCCGAACCGCGGCCGTGCCTTCTGGCATGGTTGGCGCAATCGGATGATCGACTACGGGGTGATCCCGATGGACGCCGCCAGCCATCAACTCGCCTGCGAGGTCGTCGGCAAGCGGCACGCTCATACCCAACGACCGCCCCGGAGCGGGGCTTGAGGAGACGGTGAGATGGCCGGCGATAGGTCGAAGACGCGCAGGCGGTGGCTTTGGAAGAACGGATTCCGGCGCTGTTACTATTGCAACATGCGCCTTCAATGGCGCGGAAAGCACGCCCTGACCGCCGATCATTTAATCCCGAGGTCAAGGGGTGGCACGGACCGCAGGAAAAATCTTGTGGCCGCATGTTATCCATGCAATCAGGCCAAGGGGTCGAAGATGCCGGCCGCACTGTCTGTCTTCACAAAAAAAGACCCCGCCAGCCAATTACGGCCAGCGGGGAGTTAAAGGGATGGAGTCAGCCAGAACGGCGGTCGCCACGGCCCCGGACAGAGGCCGCTTCTCGTATCCAGCCCTTGTGCCGGAAAACTTAGACTCCGCTTGGCGCTACATAGCAGTATAGCGACCCGCCCCCGCCTATGAAGATGATCCCGTGCCCGGTCGGGTTGCCAGCATCCCATTTCATCTTAGCGTTGGGCACATTGATGCGCGTTCCGTTGGGGAGGACGCCCTTGCCGTCCGTGATGATCGCGACGTAATGGTCGCCAGCGACCTCGAACGTATCGGCCTCGAATGCGTCCGCCTCGCCGCAGCACGAAACTGAAGGGGCGTCGGGCTGCATCAGGGATTGAAACCACGCGCGTACTTCCGCCGGAGAGTTGCCCCACTGCCCATTATCTCGCGCGTGCGCGTGCTCAATTCCAAGCGTCGCGGCGGCGATGATGGTCACCACAATTACCAGGGCGAGCACTATCAGACCGACGAAGAATCCCCGCGCCACGGTTTGCAGACCTGCGCAATCGCCTTGGTTCTGTTCCATCATGCGGCACCACCTCTAGTCATTTGGGCACCTTTTCATCCCGCCCCTGCTTGCGCCCCTTGGCGACGGCAGCCGCGCGCACCTCTTCAATCAATTGCGTCGTCCGGCCATCCAAGAGTTCGTGGTCGGCATCCTGCCTTTTGTTGATGCCCCTCACACTGAAATAGAATGCCACGGCATGGGCGAGCAGCCCCACAAGCAGAACCCATTCGCCTGCCGTCATGTCCCGTCTCGCGCGGGCTGAATCTCAAACGGGACTTCCGGCATCTGAATGCAGATCGGCCAAAGTTCTTGCAGTGGATTGCAGGCATAGCAGGCAATTGACGTGTATTTAGCCGGCCCGGTGATGTTTTCCGGCAACGGAATGCGGCGCTGTATTTCATCCGCTTCTCGCTGCTCTGGCGTCCCGTAAACAGCGTGTACCGGTGCATAGTTGTGACGAATGCCCTTGGAATCGATAATGGTCCGCGTTACGGCCGCCCCGGACGATGGTTGGCATGAGCGCGTCGCCTTGATGTCCCACGTCACTACGATCGAGCTGTTCATCATCGGATTCGGCGGGTCAATGCGACCGTTGTCAACGATAAAGGGCGGACTTCGATCAAGCACGAGCCATAGTGGAAAAATGAGAATTCCAGCAGTAAGCGCTGAGATTATGCGCGTGCGCAGCAACTCTCGATGACGAGTTGCATCAGTGACGGTCATCTGAGGACGCCTCTCAACCAATCACCCATGTATCTTAACGCAGCAGCCCCGGCCATGAGTGTAGCCAGCGTCTTCGCCCATATGTTGACTTTCAGCCAAAACCTTTTGCTGGATTTATTGTCTTGCACAATCTCGCGAAGCGCATCGTCGAACTCCAGCAGCCGTAGCAATCTCCGTTCCTCGTCTGGCGTCATTGGGTGACGCGCCTAGCGTGCACGATAATTGCGATAGTGTGCCCAAGAGCGGCAAGTACGCTGTAGAACTGATCGGCTGCAATGAAGGCATGGGGACGCAGTACACCATCCGCAAATTGCCCGAGCCACATGGACTCGATAGCCCCGGCCGCAGACATCATAAGCAGCACTTGCTGGGGGATCAGGAAAAGCAGCACCCATGGCAGCTCGGTGAATATTCCGATCAGCGCCATTGTTGCGGCGCCGGTAATGACTGCGATCAGAATAGGCAGCGGATGAATGTACCGATAGAGCGCATCGATCGCATTGACGCTGAGCGCCGAGCTGTCGATCGCGAGGGTGATCGCCCACCATAGATGAAGAGAAATCGCGAACAGAACCATGATCGAGATCTGCCGATTGCGGAAAACCATCATTTGCGGTGTTCTTTTTATTCTATCGATGTTGGAGGGCTGTCAGGTCGGCGACTCAGAGCCAAAGAAATACATCAGCAGGACGCACGCCAAGATGACCGCAACCATCGAGAAGACAGCCGTCGCGCCGTATACAAACTCGCGCTTGCGCACTTCACAGATGGCCCAAGAGGACCAGTATGAGCACGATGACGAGCACCAGCCCGAGTCCGCCGCCGCCGACATATCCAGTCCCGTAAAAGGGTCCGCCGCCGATTCCGCTGAAGCCGCCGAGCAGGACGAGCACTATGATGATGAGAATAACGAGGCCCATGGCGGGTTCCTATGGCACGAGTGGACGACGGTAGCCAAGACCGCCGCCGCTGACGACGGGATAGATCGAGAATATCCATGTCACCACGGCGATCAGGATCAGCAGCATGACGATGACCTTGCCGATCTTGTAGACGTTGCCGTCGATCGCGACGCCAAACATCGAGCATATCCACACGACAGCGAATGCTACCAGGATGATGAATGCGCAAGTTAGGCACAAATATAGAAACGAGATCAGAATGGTTTCCACGGCCGCCTCCTCTTCCGGTGTTAGAAACCGCCGGGGCATTGCCGCCCCGGCCATTCGCTCGCTGTTTTGCTTACCGGCGTGCGGCAGGAGCCGGCGGAGCCGGCGGCACGTTCGCGGCCAACGCGGCGGCAATCGCGGCGGCTGACGCATTCGATTGCTGGAACACGGCATCGAGCTTGGCCTGATCGGCCGGCGCAATGTTGGTCGTGCTCAGTGCCGCAGCAACCTGCGCCTGGAGCTGAGTCAGAAGCGCAATAACCGAACCGACCGCCGTATCCTCGGCGGTGACGGCAGCGAGATCGTCGTCGATGGTAGCCATGATGATAGTTCTCCTTCAGTTGTACCGGGTTCCGCCCGGAGCGGTTTACTTGTTGGCGAGAGGAGGGACCGGAGCCGGATTTGCCGCAGAGAGCTTTGCCGCCCCGCCCGTCGCCGTCTTGAAGATCTGATCGAGCTTCGCTTGGTCCTCGGGCGTCAAATAGGTCGCCCGGTTTTCCAACTTGGCGAGGATGAGTTCGTTCTGGTTCATGGTGGCGATAATCATCTCGCGCAGTTCGATCTCGTAGGGCGGGGCGTCTTTCCACGGGTCGGTGACGCCTGTTACATGAAGCGCGAAGAGTTTCGGCATGGGGTTCCTATTCCTTTCGATTTTTCGTCTTAAAAAGCAAGCGCAGCCGACCGACCGCAGCGTCTGCAACCGTCGAATTGAATCTTTTGTCGGAATACGCGCGCATAAGCGTGCGAAGGTCTTTAAGAAACCGCCGGTCAATGGACTTGGTTCCTTTTGGTCCGCGCTTCAGACCGTCGACAATATCCGCTCGCCCAACGGCACCGTGCGCCGGAACCTCCGCGAGCCAACCGGAGGCCGCGCCTTGAGCCGAGTCTTGACGGTCGCGAACTCGGCCGTGATCTGCGACCATTTCCCGGTGATTGGGTCGAATACCGATGCATAGCCTTCCGGCATCAGCGCGGGGCAGCAGCCCTTGAGGTGTCCCATAAAGTCAAACTTGGTGGTTTTGATGCTTGGTTGGAAGTAGCTCGGCAGCACGAAGTCTGAGACTTGCACGCCGCCAATTGAATATCCGAGCGCATCGGCCTCCACCGCGTCGCCAATTTCAACGGCCCAAAATTTTCCGTCGTTCATTTGTGCCGTAAAATTTATCCACGGGTCCGCCATGCACTCGACGATTTCGTGCGACAAAGTCACGCTCACGCTATCCCCTGCCTGCTTATCTGCCGCGGCAAACACCTTCCCAAGCGGCAACCCATCTCTTGTTAGATCGTGAAATCCAAGTGCATCAGCTTGCGTCGAATCATCGAGCACGGCAATCACCCATTGCCCAGCCGGCGCCTTACTCCCCTTCGGCAAAAAATTCACATTCGCATTCATGCCATAGATTGGCGAGTAGTCGCGCGAGACCTGAACTTGAATCGCCTTGACCATCGCCTGAACTTCGGCGTCCTGGCAGACGGTCGATTCGTTGATGACGACGATCTCGTACATGATGGCCCCTATTTGTCTTTTCGAACGCAACGTCTCGCGAACGCTCGTTCTTCTTTCGTCATCCCGAATAGGATCGCTAATACCTCGAGGCGCAGCGCGGAATAGTTCTGATAGGCCCAGATCACTTGCGCGCAGGTAAATCGAGGTTCAACCGGCTCCGCTGCCTGCGCCGCGACAATGAGCAACAAAATGATCGCGACGACGCAGAGTCGTATCATTGTGAGATCGGCACGACTGGATGTGGATTGTTGTTAAGCGCTTCTTGGTAGCTTGCCATATGATGCCACGAGAAAATGCCGTATAGTCCGAACAGGCCGGGCGTCGGGCGAGCGGTTACATTTATGACGGGAGTTGGATGCACGAATTGTTCAGGTGGGAAGCTAAATGGGACATCAGTAACGGGATCATGATTCCTGTCGTCACCATTTCTGTAACTTCTACCAGGCACAGCGCTGATAAGTTCAGCGAGCTGCGCAAACCCAGGTTTGGGCTCTCCGAATACGACCCTTGCGGCCGGCTTCCATCCATCGATCGTGAGAAGTCCAGCGAGTATGGCGGCGCGACCGGCGCCGAGCGAATGACCCGTGATGTAAAGCGGAGCCGTCTTGTCCATCAAGTCAGCCAGCTCGCGCTCGATCGTCCGCATCCCCGACAGGAATCCGGGGTGCACGGGGCCGATATCGTCGTGATGAAATGGGTTGGTAAGTGCCGTCACATCGCGCAACCAATCGAGCGCCGTGACGGACCCGCGTAAGACAAGCGCCACGTCGCCGCCTATCCGCTTCAGGCCCCAGCAGACCTTATCCCCGTCATCGCCTGGGTCGAAGTGGTCCCAGACTACGCCCCTTTGCCCTTCATATGCGTAGATACCGGTGGAAAGCGCGGCAAGATCGGCGTCGGAAATCATGATGTTGGAGTCCTAGTTCTTGCCGAAGAACCATTCCAAGATACTGAACGGCTGCTTGACAGCGGCTGCTTCCTTCTTGAGCGGCACGATCTCCAATGTTCCGCTGTCGTGGTCGTGCGCGATCACCGGAACGATGTCCGGCGGGATGACGACGCGCACGGCTTGCGCTGGCTCGAGCACAACCTCTTTGATTTTCGGGGTCGCAGGCTTTGGCGGCTTGCGCTCCGCGCCGCGCTTGCGTTTGTCTGACATGCGAATATCCCTTTCCTGCGTCACCGCGAATCGCGTCGCGCCCCAACGACGCCAGCCCCGCCAGTTATGGACCCATCTCCGGTCCCGGCTACGCTGTTTACGGCCATCTGTTTGATTGTATCGGTCTTATCCTCAGACCCTTTGCTCGATCCGAGATGAAACTGCACCACGGTCCCGAAGGCAGCGCCAAGGAACCCGATCAGAATGTTGAGCATCGAATAGGTGTTTGAATCGCCAGCTGGCGGGAAGAAAATCCACACGAATATGAGCGTGACGAAGCTTACCACGATGATGATCGAAAGCGCGTTCTGGATTGTCAGCGAACCCTTTACGGGCTTGGCCGTCCCGTCTGTCGCCGCGCCCGGATCGCTCATTTCCGCTCTCCGGTCACGCGGCCTTCGGTGGAAAGTTAGCCGCCATGCGCCCCATCAGTTCCTTGAGCAATTCCTGAATGCCGGTGAGTTGGGCGGCTGGGACGGCTACGGTGCCCGCTGGTGCGGCCGTTCCTGCCGGGGCAGCCGGGGCGCCAGCGCTCCCCATCCGCGCCTGTAGGGCCTGCTCGACCATATTGCGCACCATCGGCTCGATCAGAGAAACGATCGGGGCGGCGCCTGGGATCATTCCGCCAGCCGTCGTGAGCGCGGTACCGGGAATGCCGCTCTGGATGATCCCGAGCAGTGCCTGGTCTATTGCCGCCCTGGTCGCTGGATCGGAGACGGCGCCTTTGCTGTGGAGAAGCGACGTGATGATATTGGCGACCGAACCGGTGTCCGTCGCGGGTGCCCCGGTTCCGGTGGCCGGGGTTGCCGGCGTGGTCTTTTTGAACCCGAGCAACCCGGCAATGAGGGCCAGGAATGCAGCGTTAACCGCAGTCAGAATTTCGCTCAGCCCATTCGGGGGCGGCGCTGCCACGATGACGGGCTGCGAGCTCGTGGGGGCTGGGGCAGGCGTCGCGGTCGCAACAGGGGCCGGCACGGGCTGGGGCACTGCTTGCACCGGAATGGTGCGATCCGGGAACTTGAACTGCGGGTCGGCCTGTACCAAGGCCGCGAATTCGACGGGCCGAGACTGCGGCAACGGAACCGCAATGGCAGCAACCGAAGACCCGATCAGAAAGGCTATGGTAAGAAAACGCTTCATGTGCAGTCTCCGTTTCAAAGCTTCGCGAGATATTGATCCATGAGGGATAGCGTCAGGTCGTCGACCAAGCCGTCCTCGGTATGGCCGATGCTCTTTTGGAATGCGCGCATCGCCATTCGGGTGAAGCGGCCGAAACTGCCGTCGATCACGAGATGATCGCTGTCGGGCAGCATCAGCTTGTTGAGCGAGTCCTGGAGCCATTTGGTCCCGGTCAGCGGGCCGCCGGGGAGTGCGCCGCCGACGCCGGCTGGCACCGGCTGCGGCGCGGGGATGATTGACGGCGCCGCGACTGATGGAACGGACTGGCCGAACGCCAGCGACGGCATCAATTCGATCATCCGCAACATGACGGGGACGGTCCCGATCTGGGTGTCCCACTCCTCGACCCAATTGCTGTCGCCGGCATAGCGGCCGATTTGCTGGAGGTTTGTTCCGCCTACCAGATATGGGCTGCGTACTCCGTGCGACCGGTATCCAAATCCGTTGTAGGCTTCATCCTTCCACATCGCATATGCCATGAACCATGCGGGCACGCTGAGAACGTTTAACTTGTCCGCCTTCGTCCACGAATAGATTGCGGCGTCGTACCAGGAATTGAACGGTCCGATGCCGCGCGGCACGTTAACTGAAACGCGGTCCCATCGATCGCCCTGTGCCGGACTACGCGAGAAATCCGCATTCGATTCTCGTGTGCAAATGGAATGCTGCACGGGGATCGGAATCCCAATCGCCTCCTGAACACGCATGTATTGAGCAACGGCGTTTACCGTCAACCCTTTGCGGGCAAGCCTATCAACTTCGCCTACCGCAGACGGTTTGACCTGCAGGATTGCGAGGTCGTGCTCGTATTCTGGCTGCAGCGCGACGAACGGGTGTGCCATCAGTTATCCTTCATCGGAATCGCCCGTTCTCAGCGCGGTCTATCGGCCGAAGCGGATCATCTTTATCCGGCGAGAATCGACCTGTTTTTGAAATCTTATCCCGGTAGTACTTTTTCTGGTAGTTCCGGTTATATGTGCGGTGATCAATAACGCATTTTTCGCAACGGCATCCTCGCATGTATCCGGCGTGACCGTGCGTCTTTATATCTTGCCGAACCAACGCATCAGGGCCGTCCGCGAGCGTCTGACCGCATGTCGGGCAACACGCATTGACCACTATAGTATCGAGCTTGATTTTCGCTCCCATTCACTTCCCAAACCTTGACCCGCAATTCGCCTGCCGCACCGCCTTGGTCGGATTTGAGGCGGCCGACATCCACACCGCCGCCGCATCCTTGCACGCCTGCAGCGTCGGATAATGCGTTGGCAGCGTCACCATCGGCGGCTCACCCAAACCGATGCCGGATGTGAAATAGAGGACGACGAGCCAATACATGGCGTCAGCTCTTGAATACGACCGAGGACGTGAGGATGAGCCCGAGCGCATTCGTCGCCGTCGAGAGGATCGTATGTGGCACCGTGCCGGCGACCCACGTCACCGTCGCGTTGCAGATGGCAGGCGTCTTAACCGCCGTGAATGGGCATGAGGTTGCAGAGGCGCCGTCGAGCATAATGGTCACCGAATTGATCCCGCTCGCGGCATCGCTCGCCGTGACGGCCACGGTTACCGAGGTCCCGGTGTTGGCCGCAGACGCCGTGGTCGTCATATTGATGGTGGTCGGGATCGGGACTTGCGCATTGGCCGCGGCGATGGCGAACAACGCAAGTATGCAGACGATGATGGTTCTCATGTTGGGTTACCTCGGTTCAAGATTTCATCGCGCGCATCGAGCTGAACCTTGCGCAGCGCTTCCGGATCGGCGACACCCGCCGCCTGCGCCTTGGCTACGGCCTTCGACATTGCCTGCGCAATTTGCTCCGCCAGATCGCCGGCCTCGCCTGAACGGCCATGCGCGACCATGCTGGCGACTGCTTCGATGATCGGCATGTCAGGACTCCGTGACAGTGCTGCCGGTCGTCAGTCGCGGCGTGACGGTGGTCGAAACCGATATGCTCGGGGTGATGGCGCCGGAATAGAGGATCTTGCCGGTTCCGCTGACGGCCGTGCCGATGGCGGCAAACGTCTCGGTCTCGGTCCCGCCGGTTGCGGTCGGAAAATCAATGTTGGCAACCGGCGACGTGCTCTGGGCGCTCGCCACTGTCCATCCGCTGCTCGTGCGCACAACGGCAACGCGCGCATAACTCGTATACGCCGCCTCGCTTGTCGTCTGGCTACCGCCAGCACCGGGGTTAGCGGTATGCAGCGAGACATAGAGGTTCGTAAGCGGCGACGAACCGGCATTGTCCGCGATATTAGCGATGGCCGTCGCATTGAAGATCAGCTTCAGCAAATCATTGCTGAACGTGTTTCCTTTACCCATGGCGACGAATGTCCTTTTTTGTGAAGCGGCTATGCGAATGCATCAACAATGACCATCCAGTCCGCTGAGTTTCCGGTCACGCTGTAGCTCGCTCCGCTTTGCGTTGAGTTGAATTGCTCGAACCAGTTACGTTGCAGGCTGAATACTGAGCCAATGTTCGCCAGCCCTGATCCGCCGATGGTGGTGAATCCGGTGAACGTGGCCGAAAGACCTTGCGTCGCGGAATTGAGGAAGAAGATGACTGGCGCCCCGCTATTCGTGGAAACGCCACTGACGGAGGCCGCCGTGTTCACCGAGCCATTGGCATTGCTCACCGGCAGCGAGCCGTTACCGTCCCATGGCGAGGATGGGTTGGTTACGTTCTGACACTCGAACGCCTCGATTGTTGCCGCGGTCGGCGTTCCTGACGAGGTGACGGTTATAACTTCGCTGGTCAGCGCACTCGTCGCGTGCGCCCACCAGTACTCGTATTCCTGATGGTGACCATCGACGTTTGAGTTGATATGAGAGATCGCGCCGCGCTGCGCGAAGGTCAGATGCGCGCTTGTGGCCGATGCGACGGTTTCGGTAACGCTCGGATGCGCCTGGTGGACGCAAACAAGAACGACCGATCCAGCGGAGACGGATATCGTGACCGTATCCGAACTCGTGCCGGCCCACGTCGTGTTGCGCGCGTCGTTGCCGATGGCGAATGGGATCGGAGGTGCCACCGCAGCGAGCGCCCCGGCGCCGGCCGCCGAGACAGTGGCGCTAGAGAATTCGATCTCGGTCGCGCTAAAAGTCCCGACGCCAGCCGCCGCCAGAACTGATCCTCTGGACGATTGGCCGGTAGCTGCGAAACCTCCCGAACCGGCTGAGCGCATCGCGCCGATGAATGTCGGAGATTGGAAGTCGACCAATGCCGCCCCGGTCGCCGAAAGGATGCCGGATTGGGCGTTGGCAAAGAACGGATCGGCTTGGCCGCCGGGCGCAATGATGCCGGCCTGGGTTAGCAGCGCGGTCGCGGTAAGCTGATTCGTGCGCTCTTTTGTTAGCATGGAGGTCTGCACCAACATGGTGTAGACCCCCTGATCGCACGTCAGCAGGAACACATCACCAGGCTCGACTATCAGTCCGGCTCGGTCGAGTTCTAGTGTCGCTGAAAGCTGTTCCTCCCATTGCCGGTATAGCATTCCATTGGCGATGGCCATCGCCTGGTCTTTATTGATGACAAAATCGATCTGCGTAGCCGTGCGGCCGTGATAGGCCTTTGCCTTTGTCGATGTCCGATTGGCAAAAATCTTTGCGCCCTGGTGGCGCGCGACCTGCGTATTCGCCGCATAGAGACGGTCTGGGTCGACGTACTGCACTTCGATTTCGCGCGAAAGCGAAAGCGGGTCAACGCGGGTGAACTTGATGGCAGCCTGAGATGGGTCGCGAAGAACGCAGTCCTTTTGTCCATTGGTGAGCTGCGTGACTTGGAAATCTATCACGAGGTCTGAATTTACGACGCGACGTTTAATCCTAATTGGGTCGCCGTCGATGACCTGGAAATTGTAAGGTGCTTTGTGCTTCTGCAAAAACTGAGCGAATGCTTGCGGCGAGGTGATCACAACGCCGTAGCACTGATCGTCAATCCCATCGCAGATCAGATTGAGACCAACTTTCGCGGCTATGGTCTCAAAGACATAAGCCACATCGAAGGTGATAAGATCGCTCATGCGCCGCCGGCCCCAAACTGGACGGCGGTAATGTTGCTGCTTTTGCCGGAGCCCGTGCGATTATATACGGCAGATAGATTTGGCATTCCGCCTGTAGCCGGATAGTCCGGGATGACGACATATCGAATGCCGCGGAATGCGTTGGCGATGGCCGCGCCCCTGTCGGCAAGAATGAGGGGATCTGGCTCCTGCTCTTCGTCGCCTGGATAGATTGTGATTTGCGACAAAGAGTTTATAAGCTGCGCGCTATCGGCCGCGTTCCACCCAGCCGGCGGCGTGATCCCTCCAGATGGCGTGAAAATAAGACTGCTGCCGTCATAGAGCGCTACCAAGTCGCCAAGTTCTGTCGGGTCGAGCGGCGCGCATAGCGCGTAAGCCGCGGTAAATGTTGTCAGTGGCGTTAGAAACGTGATGACCGAACCGGCCAATATATCCTTGGTCGCCGCGGCGCTCATCTTGAGGCTTGAATTTAATCCGATGACTGTAGTCGTTCCGTCAGTTACCTTGGTGCCATCAGGTATGCCGCCGTTTCCAGCAGAAAGTGATGAACCCGCCCATGCGAATTGCGAGTCGATCGAGAATGCCAGAACATCGTTACCGGACGGCGTATCGAGCGTATTTGTGAGTACGCGCGTTCGGTCGTTTGATTGGCCAGAAGCATCGATGCCCTTAACCCAGATTGTTTTCAGCGCAAGCCGGCAATGCCCAAGCGTGGCAGGGATAACTTGCCCGATGGTATCGAACGAGAACTGCAGATGCGGCGGCACGCTGCCACCGGAAGACCCGCCAGGCGCGGCGCCCGGTGTGTAGCCCGGGTTCGGCGCCGAATGCGGAACGGGGGCTCCGCCAAACCACTGAATCCATGCGACATAGGTCGGCGCGGTAGACGGTACAGGTTGGCCATAGGCGTCGATTATCGCCACGCTAGAAGACCGACAGTTTTAGGTCCGGCGGGGGAACAAAGGTCTCGGCACGCAGATTTACGATATTGTTGAAGCGCGAGAAGCATTGCTCTCTCGTCAGATTGCATCCCGCGTGAATTTCCATTTGGGTATCGGCCGGCACATCAGACACGCTCACAGGAAGAGCTAGTCCGATCGTCGATACGCCGTCCCATGTTCTGATTGGTATCTTTGGGAACCCGTTGAGCGGACCGGACCGGATGAACACGCCGCCAAGCAGAAACCAAGTCAGCGCATCAGAAGACGGCAATATCGCGCGTGGCTCGACCATGGAATCAATGACGATGGTGTATGGGTCGAGGGCATGGCCGCGAGCCGCGCGGGTCCATGCGTTCTTTACGGTAAAGGCTGCGGTCCCGTCCGTAACGATGTCTCCGACCGAGATTCCGCTATAATCTGGCGCCGTCGTCGGATCGGTAGTTCCTAGCGTACTGCACTCCAAATAAAGATTGGCGTAGTCTTCGACTGTTCCAGCCGTGCCTTTGCGCACGCGGGCGAATGCGTCGCTGACAAGCAGCAATCCGGTGTCAATATCTGGTCGAACGAACTGCTGGTTTCTGCCGATGTCATAGGCGCCGATATTTTGCTCGGCAAGAAGTGGAATCTTGCAGCGATCATCGCCAAGGTCCTCCCTGCCGGTCAGCGTGAAGCGCTCCGTCAGCGGCTTCTGCAAAGCCAGCCGCAGCTGCCCGTTGGCGGCGATGGTCGCCATGCCGCGGGTGTCTTCGTCGACGCTGCCAATCGTGCCGTCGAGCGTGACAAGCGTCCCGAAAGCGGCGTTGTTGAGATCGAACCATTCGATCGTTATAGGCCAATTGTCGAGAACGCCGCGCACGCCATCGCCGGGCGAAACGATCCCGCCTGGCTCGACCATAACCACCACGTCGGCGTTCGATGGGGTCGATCCGTCCGAAGGGTACTGCAGGCCGGTCGTATCCGCGCCGGGCGCTGGCGGGAACAAGAATCCGCCCATCGAGACGGCGCGTTCCGCCGTGGTGAAGCGGATGACGGTCAATGCCTTCTGAATCGTAATCAGCGCCTGCAGACCCGCGACTTTTGCTGGGTCGAACGGAAATAGTCGCATCAGACATCCGGGCCGGGCGTGAAGTCGGGAGCAGTCCCCGCGAGCTGGAATGTTTCTCCGCTATTCCCCTGGTTGATCTTGAAATTCATTCCAAGCTTTCGATCTCGACGGAAGCGCATTGTCGGCTCACCGAATGCGGCGGCTGGGACGGCGGGGTCGACGGGCTTGTTGGCGCCATCGATGAACATGCCGATATTCGACGGGTCGATGTAAGTTCCGAGCCAAATCTGCGTGTCGCTGTAGCGGCGCTTGAGATTGACCGGAAGGTCTTCGTTGATGCTGTATTGCGATGTTGACCCGGCCAGTGGATTGAACGGCAACGCGATCATTGATCCCTTGACCGCGATGCCGGGATTAGCATCGACCGGCGGATTGCTTATGATTCCGTCAGTTGTGTTGACGAAGTCCTCGCGGCCTGGAACGCTGTCGCCGCCGTAGAAGTTGGTCCGGTCAATCACAAGGTGGCACTTGTTGCCCTTAGAGCCACCGTTAAGAGATGAGGCTGTATTATCCACCATGTAGCCAGATGACCCAATGTCGACGGCGACAAAGACGTGGTGCCAGACCCCAAAGGTGAATGTGCCTGACGCCGCCGCCAGCGGAATCGTTTGCACGGTCACGACGCCGGAGACAAACGGCGGCGTCCGGTTGATGATTGAGCCTCCGACCTGAAGATTGAACTTGTATGGGCCGCTGCCGTCGACAAAGATAGAGGTATAATATTTAGTATTTGAGTTGGTCAGGATGCCTGACGACCCGCTATCAACGGCCTGGATCGCCAGAACAGCGCCTGGTGTCGATGCGCTGGAGCCAACAATGATATATTGCCCCTCCCATCGAAGCGTTCCAGGTCCAAAGAGCACCTGATTTGGGTCTGGCAGTGTTGGCACCAGCAGCGGCGTATTGCCGAATGGCCCGGTGCCGCCAAACGCAAAGTTGTTTTGAAAGTACGTCAACGACCCGAAATATCCCGTGTCGATCCATGCCATCGAGAACGAGTCGACGCTATATTGATTTGGCTTGATGCCGCCGAACTCAAGAAACGAATAATGGACGGCCCCGCCGGGCGGCCCCGGCGGCAACGCGACCCATTGCGAGATCGTCATCTTCGTGACGTTCGAGAGCGTGCTTGACGGAAGATAGAGAAACGCCATGCTACACGCTGTCGTCCGCTTGGCTCAGTAAATCGAGTAGCTCGGGCTCGAGAATTTCTCGCAACTGGACGTCGGGCAGATTGATGACGCTCGTGTTGAATACCTTGGCGGTAAGAATGTCCTGCATGAAGCATGCGGCGACCAGATAGCGCCCGGTCGCGGTCACGATGCCAGAACTATATCCAGGGATATATACGATGCCGGCGGCAACGAAGTTCCAAGCCGTCCTGATCAGCGGCGTGCCGTTGACGGCAACAACGGTCGGGACCTCGGCTTCATCTGGAATGAGGATGCGCTGGTAGAGAAACCGCGCGCCCGTAACCGGCATGATTTTCCGACGGAGCGGAAATTCATTTGGGCCAGATCCTGGAGCGAGGATTTCATTGGTATAGGTATAGTCCCCCCAATCGCGAACGGCGACCGGCCATCTGCGGCGATGCGTATAATGGATGGCCTTGACCTCCGCCGCCTCGTTGGGGCCGATCGTGAGATGAAATTGCCGGATCGGCGTTTGACGAATGGAAAGCCGGCCGGAGAAACCGCCGGCCGATTCGTTGACGGCCGTGTTCGACGTGATGTCGATTTCGGCGCCGACCGCCGCGGCATAAGGGAGTCGCGCAATCCCCGCCACGTCGGGAATAAAAACGGTGACGAATGCCCCGGCCCCGGCTGCGGCTAGGGCGCCGCTAACTATCGGCATATCAGCCCGTCACCGCCGCCGCCGTGCGCCGCATGGCGAGACGCGAAGCCGGCGCGGCAAAGGAGGCTAATCCCTCTGGTGGCGTCGTGACGTTGAAGACGTAGGTCGGGCTTCCGCCGCCTCCTCCGCCGTCGCCGCTCGCGCTGATGGCCGGCGCCTGCGTGGATCCTCCCGCCGGGCCACCGAAGCCGTAGACTTGGGCAGGTGACGAATACCAGCCACCAGCGGGAGAACTCGAGCCGCCGGCCGGGCCGCCGAAGCCGAACACGCCGGGGCTCGCGGCAGGCGAAGGGGCCGAGAGCGGCGATGCCGCCACCCCGCCGCCCTCGTTTCCGTAGCTGGGCGAGCCGAGCGCGCCGCCGAAACCGTAGGCCCCGGCAATGAAGCTCCCGCCGTCGGCAAAGCCCTGCATCGGCGCGTCCAAGGCGCCCGGATACTGACGCGCGAGCTGCTGCTCCGGCGTCTCGATGGTCACTCGCTCTCCCGGCGTCGCCATGAAGCGGACGGGCACGCTGTCGGTCGCGCCGGAGCCGGGAATCTTGAAGCTGCCGCCGGTGGCAAACGCCCCGGAATAGACGTCGGGATAGTTGTCGGGGTTGTAGCCGCCGTAAACGTCGCTGGCGGCGCCGCCCGTGTAGTCGTAGCTGGGCGATGGCTGGCTGTAATCCCCGGTGTAGTCGGAACTGCTGCCGCCGGGATCGAAGCCTCCGTACCCGCTGTAGTCCGGCGCCTGCGCGTCGATGGAATTATAGCCCCCGGTGTAGTCGTAGCTGCCGCCGGTATCGTAGGGCGCGCCGGGATCGAAGCTGTATGGATCGAAGCTGCCGCCGCTGTAGCTATCGGCCGCCCCAGTAAACACGGAATCGAACTGGTCCGTCCCGTAGCCAGAATAGTTCGTAAACGGATCATAGAAGTCGCCGGAACTGCCCTGCCCAGAAATGCGGCCCTGCGAGGCATAGAACGGGTCCATCGGCCCCATGTCGGGATTGGAAATGGACGGGCCGGCGCCCATGATCGATCCGGCAATGCCGGCGCGTTCTGCCGCCATTATGGCGTCGAGTTTGGCGGCTGAGCTCGCCACGCGCGAGACTGCCCCCGCCCCTTTGACTGCACCCTCCCCCGAGACTGGACCGGGCATCCCAGAAATGGACGGGGCCGTGGCATGCCCCATCCCCGCCGGGCTCCAGCTCCCGTCCGGGTTATGCACCATGCCTGAGGCGCCAGCGCCGGCCCGCGATGCGGATGCGGCCCCGCCGCCCCAGGCCGCGCCTCCTGGGCTTTTGAACGGGTCGCCGCTGAATCCGGCCCACGGGTCGGGGTTTGGGAATGAGAACGAATACGGGTCATTGGCGAACGGGTCGCTGCCCTTGAATCCGCCTCCCGATGCCCCACCGCCCTTGCTGCTGCCGCCGCTCGCCGAACTCGTCGCCGTCGCCACCGGCGTCCGACCCGCGGCCAGCGCCAGACCAGCCGCTATCTGGGCAGGCGTAAGCTTCAGTGCGTTTCCGGTGCCGCCGGCTGGGTTTACCACGGTCCCGGTCGCGATGGCCGCAGCGGCCTCCGCTGCCGCAAATGAATCCGGCGAGCCGATAGTGAGGGCGGCAGGGTCCGCGCCCCCGAGACTTATCGGGCTCGAGCCGATGGCTTGCTGCAGAAGCGAGAGCATGCCGTCCGTGGCCTTGCCGGGCGGGATGACGGCCACGAGCTCGTTGGCCGACACCATCCCCCGCAGTGGGATGCTATCCGCTCCGCCGCTGCCGCCGATCGCGTAGATGCCGCCGTCGGCGTTGCCGCCGATGTCGGCAATTGGAGCGCCGGCCTGGATGCCGGTCTGGTCGCCGTAGGATCCTCCGCCCCCGCCACCGCCGCTGCTCGCCGCGCTGGCAGCTGCGGCCTGGATCTGTGCAACGGCGGCGTCGACCGCAGCGGCGGCGCCCGATAGAGCGCCCCCGATGCCGCCCAGCGCGCCGCTCAGTTCTCCGGCTTGGCCGGCCACGTCGCCGGCCGCGGATGCAACGGAACTGAGCCCGCTCGCCGCGCTATCGGCTGGGCCGGCGATGCCGTCTAGGCCGGTGGAGAGCATGTCGAGGGCGGAGGTCGCCGCACCTGTATCCGGGGCCTGGGTTGGGGCCGCTTCCGGTGCCTGGAACGCCTGCTCGGTGGCCGTCAGCGCGGCTGAAGATTGCGGGGCCGCGAAGGTGACGGGGAGGCCCTGCCCGGAATTCAGTGTGGAGGGCGAGGTGCCAACGCCCATGATGTCGACGGGGATGGGGCTGACCGCACCCTGAGGTGGCTGGAGTTCGGAGGCGCCAGCGGGAGACACCGGGTTGAGAGTATTGAGCAGCCAGCCAGCCCCCTTGAGAAGCGTGCTGTTGAATTGGGTGAAGTCTCCTAGACCTTGGGTTGGCGAACCGAACGACCCCGGAGTCTGTTCTGGAGCCAAGCCCAAACCAGACAGTTCCGAAAGCGGAGATTTACCCTCTGGCGGCGCCCATCCGCTTATAAGGCCACCGAGTTTCAGTTTGTCGGTGAAGGCGTCCCAATTCTCTGAGAGCGCATTAACTTCCTCCGTCATCTTATCAAGGAACGCCTTCACGGCACTGCCGCCACCTGATATCCCAGCGAACGTCCTTACTGAGTCGACTAGCTTTTCCCAGCTATCGGTGATTGATGGTTTAACCTCAAGCGCATCGATCGCCGGCTTGGCGCCCAGCATTACGGCGATGAAGTCGGGGAAAGTCACGTTTCCGATTTTGGCTAGAGCGGCCTCAAATTTCTCAACGCCGCCCTCGCCATAACCGAATGCTTTTGCAAGCTCATTGCCAACCTCGGGAGCAAGCGCTGCCACGTCCTTGGCGGTCAGACCGCCTGCTAATACCTTGGCGAAGAAATCCGCCGCCGACTTTCCGGCTGCCGTTGAACCATCGCCCGTCGTCTGAAAGAGCTTGACCATCTCCTCGTTGACGGTCTCGGCTGCCTGCCGCGCTCCGGTCGCGCCGGTCGGGATGGCGGCTAAGAGCGCCTTGGCCTGCGGCTCTGCCTGCATGGCCGTTTCGCCTGTCAATCGGAACAAATCGGTTAATTTTTGCAAACTCTCCAAGGACTGCGGATCTAGTTTCGGGTTAAGGGCAACCAGCGCATCCTGCGCTGCCTTACCGGCGGCTCCCGGCGCAAAGCCGAAACCCATGGATTGAAGATTCGATTTAGCCAGTAGGTCGCCCTGAGCTTGTATCCTCAGCATCGCCGAGTAAGCAGCTTCCGCGCCCGGCTCGATCGTGGCAACCGAGGTGCCCAGCCGCTTGGCGCTTGCCGATAATTCATCAAATGCACCGCTGCCTTTGCCGAACGCCGCATCGATGCGACCATGAAGCGCCTCCGCCGCATCTCCGGCTCGCTCAAACTCGATGACCAACCCGACTGCAACAGCAACGGCAAGCAGCTCGATGCCGCCACGCGCGAGCAAGGCAATACCACGAAGGCCGCCGACGCTCGCGCCCATCGATTCCAATTCATACGAGAGGAGATGAACGCCCTCTCGCACTTCTTTCGCGGATACATTAAAGCCGCCCAACTCTTCCGCGGCCGCCCTGGCCGACGAACCAACGCCGCTATGCGAAGCCGACAGCAAGGCGAGCGCGGCGCTAGATTCAGCCGCATACGCCTTGATGCCTTGCAGCGACAGCGCCGAGGCAGTGGCCGCCGTTGTCATCGTCGCCATTTCGGCAGTGAGCGCAGCAAATGCGGCGTCTGCTTGGCTTGTCGCCGTCGCCGTCGTTGCTACACTGGCGCCAAGTTCTTTGACGGCGGCGCCTGCTGGTGTAGTTGCCGTGGTAAGCCGCTCGCTCGCAACGGCAGCTTCATTGGCCTTGGCCGTCAGTTGGTCGAGCGCAGCATTGCCCTGTGTGAGTCCTGAGCTATCAATCGAAAAACCAAGACTGGCAATTTCGTCGGCCATATTACAGCTTCCGCATTTTCATCGCCCCGACCCAATCCCGCTTTGCTTATCCGCCAGCGCCCTTGCCCGCAGCCCCATCGTCAGCCGCCTGCCGACCTCATCGGGGTCCGGCACGAGCGGCCCCGCATCTGGATTGCGCAGCGCCAGAAAGTACGTGTTGTCGAGCATCCGCAGGAGCGAAAGCTCGAATGGCCCGATGCTGCGGCCGGTGATCCGCGACCAAGCGTCGATGTCCTGATAGGTGATCGGCAATGGACACGGAACGCTGCGGAACGCCAGGAACCCGCCGGTCTTGCTGTCGTTCACCACCTCATCGCGGGCGCCGGTATGCCGGCCGGCGTGCAACTCGCCGAACCATCGCCAGACGTGCGCCAATTCGGCGGGCACCGGCTCCGGTCGCCAACTGGCGTCGATGAGGCCGGCCTTCTCGAACGTGGTTTTGGCATCGCGCGGTGTTACGCCGCCTTCACCGGGGATATCGAGTCTAAATTCTGCCTCGGCGATTCCGATGAACTCGTCGACGAGGCCGGCGAGAAATTTGCGCGCTTACCCACGAAGTCGTTGACTTGTTCGTAAATGAACGGCGCGGTCAGATAGAGTTTCTTGGCGTTGTCGATGGTGAAGTCCCACGGCTTGCCGTCGACCACGATGCCGCTCCACCCCAGCGTGACCGAGGCGACAAGGAGCGCGTTTTCCTCGCCCAATTCCTCGATCGATGCCTTGGTGCCAGACCTTGCGCGCTCGAGCCGGTCGTTTCCGATCTTGTCGTTCGCCTTGCGCCAGCGCGCGCTATCGGTCCCGGCCAGCCGTATGGTGACCGGAGACCCGTCCTCGGCATAGGCGAGCTTGCCCGCCATGTCCTTCAAATGCAGTACCGCGCCGTCCTCCGAGGACTTGATTGCCGCGCCGATGTCCATGCGTCGTTCCTTCTCGCTACGGGTGCCGATTTCAGGTCGCCGGGATTTCGATAATCGATCCAGAGGTGACCTCGATGTCCACCTTCGAGCGCGTAACCGACGTCGGCCCGGCGGTATTGTTGGTGTGGGTCATGACCTTGCCCTTCAGGTAGCTCGTGGTCGGGCCGCCCGAGAACGTAATGGAATCGGCCGATCCGACGCCCGCGCCCGTAGCGGCTTGGGTCATCGTCACACTGGTATTTGTAACGATGGACTTGACGGTCGTTCCCACGGGGATGACGGTCGGCGCCGTCGTGTCGGCGATATTCATGCCGACCACCACTCCGGTCGTTGACGAGAAATGCAGGACCGCGCTGGCGGCGGCCGTGAGCGCGCTGGTCGCCAAGACAACCGCCGTAGTGCCGGGCGCGTCGTTATTGGTTACCCGCATATTGTAATCATTGACGCGATCGAGATTGGCCAGGATGAGCGCGGCCTGCCCGGCATCCTCCGAGGCGCGGCCAAGATCGAGCGACAACTTGCCGTCGTCGCGCTGGCCTTTGAATTTTGTGGTAAGGCCGGAGCCGAGATCATCGAACTTGATCACGGCGAACTGCGGGCCGAACTCTCCCAGGTTCGTGATGTGCGCGACGTTGATATAGGTGTCGGTCAGCTGATTGGTGGCGACGTTGGAATTGCCACCGATTGCAAAGGTTGAGCCAGATGACGGGCCGATAGGCATGGGGATTCTCCGTTACGGTGGGAAGCCGCAAGAGCGCGGCAGCTTCACGGCTTCATGCCGGATTGGGGGCGTATGCGACGTAGGGGATTGAGACAGGCAGCATTTGCCACGGATCGTCGCGGAGCAGGCTGCTACGGCGCGGAGCGCGCGTGACTTCGACCTTGAAGCCGTCCTTGGTCATCCGCGTACCTCTGCGGAACCATTCGATGACAGATGCCGCGATCCTGGCCGGCGCGAGCTCACCGCCGCCTTGGCCATAGAACACGTCGACCTGAAAGATCCCGTAGTGCTGGTTTGAGCCGGTATAATCGACGCTCAGCTCGATCGTGCTGGCCGGCAGGAAGGTGGCGCGTAGCCAGGCGACGCTTTGGCCGGCGGTCGGGGGAACGAAGGTGATATTCGGCAGGGCAACCGGGACGGCGGGGGACAGCGTGAGGGCATTGAGGCGATTGAGCAATGCGCTCTCGATAGCCACTTCCACCGCATCGGGCATGTTGCGACCTCTCGCCTTTCGCGGTATTCAGGGCATATGCCCGACGACAAGCCGCTCAGCGATTCAGCCGCCGACGACCGGCTAAAGGCCGCACTCGGGGCGCTCGGCGATGCCCCCGGCGCTACCGTGCGGGCCGATACGGCACTGCAGGCGGCGCGGAAGATGCTAGCGCTGCTCTCGATGGGGTTGATTTGTGCGGGGGTGAAGGCGGAACAGGATTAGGGCTATCGCACGCCGCTTGGGCCCGGTCCATCGCGCATCGACCCGTCTTGCGTAGTAAAGGCGTCGTCCTCAGATCGATATTCACGATTGGCATAAGGATCTTCCCCCGGGCCATGCGTTGGCACGAACGGACGCATTTCCTCATCGCCTTGTCCGAAGCGAAGCCATTCCCCAATCTCGTGTGTCTCGGTCCGCATGCACTGGTCGAATATCCAGCGCCGCCATGACTTTTCGTTGAACGTCGTGGTTGGGACCGGATGATAGTGCCTCACCGTAAACTTTCGGTCCGGATTGTAACTGTCTACGCCAGCCACCTGGATCACAAGCCGCAAAGCCCCTTCCTCGTCAATAAGAGAAAAACTCCAACTCGGCTTGCACTTCGTTTCTGCGACGATTTTGCGCAGAACATCGAACGTGTTTTCAGCCACCTAACCCACCCTCGACTTCGCATCGGCCACAACTTCACTCACGATTTGCGGCCATTCCATCGCGGACAGTCGGACAAATCCGCTTGGCGCCTGTTTCGAGCTGCCTTGCTCCAAAAATATCACGTATGCCGCCGACCAACCTATGAATAGCTGCTGGCCCAACTCGGCGCCGGCAATCACTAGCGTAATCTCTCCGGGGTCATAACCAAATGAACCTCCGGCCGGCTTCTTTGCTGACGGGTCAATCGGCGGCATGGACTCGATTGACGCGCGGACCGAGGCTCGTGCGAAGCCAGTGTCCACGGGTATTCGATCTTGGGCGAGCGAGACAGTCCTTTGCGCGCTCTCGCGGAAGATCGCGGTCATGCGAGTTTTTGATTGAGTGGCCCAGCGGTCGACGGTGGCGGCGAAGGTTGAGTTATCGGCCATAGCGGGCTCTTCGTATCTTGCGTTCGATCTATTTTAACCAAGACCAAGTTCTGCCGATATGAATAGCGCGCACGCTTGCCACGCAAATTCCAAACAAATCCGCGATCTCGTTTCTACTCTTGGAGCACCTCAATGCCCTGATCTGGCGAACGTCAGTTCCGGTCAACTTGGACGCCGCCGCCTTCTCTCCGCGATTGGTTGTCCCGTGGGCGATTTTGTCCCGCATGTTATCGATGCGCAAAGCCCATCTTACATGGTTCGGATTTACGCAGCCAAAATGTCCACGGCCGCAACCATGCGCCACTTCATGATCATCAGAGGGTGGTTCGCCGTGCGCGAGAATGCAGATGACTCGATGAGCACGATTGTCCGCACCGTCGTACAGCAAGCTTCCATATCCGTAGCTGTCACGACCAAATGGCCACAGTAGACATTCGTCTTCAGAGTGTTTGACGTGCTGCAAAAGCCATTCCAGTGGCTTTCCATTCGAGGCTCGATTGGTAAGAGGCCCTCCGTATAGCGGGTCGCCGTGTCGGTTCAACCTTGCAAGATGCCCAGCGCAATACCCTAAGCCATCAGAAATCTTGTCGCATCCTTCTATCTTGCATATTGGAGTGGGCTTGCGAGCTCCCTTAAGAGGGTCTCCATGCAATCGAAACCGCGAATAGTGGGTTCCGCAGTATCCGTAAGATATTCTCTGAGGTTTCCCGCAGCCGTCAACGATGCATATTTTCCCTATCGGTTTGCGAGTCTTGCCGCCACCAAGCGGGTCTCCGTGGCGACGCCACCTGATATAATGAGCGTTGCAATACCCTCGGATATTTAACGCAGGCTTGCCGCAATTAGGGATGGAGCATATAGGGGAATCAGCCATCTCGACCTCCTGTCAGGTTGGGCTGGTTAGGGCTGGCTCGGTGTTGAAGCACCGATCCGGCCCGCTTAACTTAGCTTATTCCTTCCAAAAAGGAAACTACGGGCTCTCGCCAACACCTACATTGGGCCGTGGTTTCGATTGGCGCCATTGGGTCGCCTGGATACTCCAATTCGTTCCCATCCCCATCGATGAACATCTCACCCATTGCGACCTCTTGGCCCTCCATTTCGGAATGGGCATCGCGAACTCTTAAATCACCCGCCGTCCTCCAAGCAAACTTTATGTTGGTCCGACTTATCGCGCCGGAGTCTACTGCCTGCTCCATTGCTTGCTGCTGGCTTTCGTGGAGTGCGGTCAAGGATTCACTTCGAGAGATGACTTCGGCTCTATAGCGCAATGCCCTGTTGCGATATGAAACCACCATCTTGTCCAAAAGATCGGCCGGGATCGGATCGCCCGACTCCGCCGCCTTCATCACGGCCCGGTCAAATCTCGCATCTCGCAGCACTCGCGACAACGCCTGCTGCGGATTGTCTGATGTCAACTCAGCCTCGTAGTTGTCAACCCATTCACGCTGCGAGGAGGTCAACCCGATCACACCTCCCTCCCGCTTCCCCGTCGCCGCCGATATACGCCCAACCAAATCCAGCGCCGTCGTCCGCGGATTATCCCCTTGCGCCATCCCGTCCATCAGGAATGCGCGTATCATCGCCCGCTGATCGTCCATGATGTCGGTTATCAGCGTCGACGAATGCTCGGACAGCCACCGCTCGGCGGCTGGGTTGCGCACGTTGAACTGAAACTTAACCCGGAACCCGTCGTCTTGCTGGATGATCGGCAGGGACGCGGAGGTGAAGTTGCCGCCTGCCTCGAAGGCGTTGAGGATTGATTGATCAAATTGGCGGAAGGCTACAGGGTCGAGCCCGACCGCCCTCAAAGCGCCGTCCACGTCTCCAGCTTCAAGGCGCGCGGCGATTAGATCGATCTGGGCTTGGTCTCTCAGGGCGTATACTGCGTCCAAGAACGCTTTTCTGAGCGGGGCATTCCACGACTGAACCAACTGCTCGAAACTATTTGCTGCCATTAATCGTGCCCGAGAACGTCGATCTCTCCAAACGTGCCACTATCATGCTCGATCGCCGCACGTATGGCAGTCTCCGCATCGGCTCCCGCAAACATCGCGCCCAAGGCTTCCGGTCGGCCGCTTCCAAATGCATAATAATTCGCGCAACAGGAAAAGCGGCCATTGACCTCATGAACGTCTATTGTTCCATCGCGCCTAAAGACGACGCCCTTGTCGGAAAACGAGTTCTCCTTTTCTTTCGGCTCCGGCGGTGAATCTTGCTCGCCTCCGGCCACCCATTCCCTGAATTTCTGCGCATATCCGCAGCTTCCCGCCGCGCCACCGAGATTTCCATTCGGGCCGCGCACAATCTTCGTGACGCGACCGATCCTGGAATCGCCGATCGTCATTCCGGTATCGGCTGCGAGCACGCCGTCGCGATACGCGATCGTCGTCACGTCCGGCACCGACAAAGCCACGTCGCCCGCGCCGGATCGCTCTGGACCGGAGGCATCCCGCCCGATCCGGCCGGAACGATGCTCACGGTCTTGCCCCGAATGGTAAGGCGGTCGAGCGGCAACGGGCTAACCGCCAACGTGCTCGCCAAGATCAAAATCTGAATGTCCGTCTCGCTGACCAGCCCTTGGGCGCGGTCCATTGAGCCGTATTCGGATTCAATGGCTTTGCACCCGAAAGTCGTCTGCGTTGGCGCGGGCGGGTCGGCCGGATCTACGATGGTTCCCTGCACATCGCGCGTGAGCACGGCATCGAGGAAGATCGGCGACATCGCTTTGCCGATGGTTTTCGCAAGGCTGCCGAGGAGTGGAGATGTCATTCAATCGTCAACCAATTCCCTACCGACCTGATAGCTAAGCGCTAGGACGCCAGCAGCAAGACTATGTCGGCTGGATTGTTCCGCATGATAGCGATTGCCAAACGCCGCCGGTTGTCGGTAAGCCGCCACCACTGCAATGCCGACTATTTCTCCAGCGTTTGCGAGCGCAAGCGCCTCCGTGAGAATATCAACTACCGTTGGCACCGGCTCATGACTTGGAACCGAAAATCCCGGTAGGGCGTGAACATTCTCTTGGCTCACGTCAATTACCGCTATAGCTCGCCGGCCCGCAATCGCCATGCTTGATCGCATCCATCGATGTCGGGTCGATGCCGGCCGTCCCGCCCGTGCCCATCGTTGGCTTGAGCCCGCGCGCCGCGTCCTTGCGATGCAACGGAGTTCCGGCGCTTCCGCCCGTGCCGACATTGGCGGCCGAAGGATCGGCCGGCGGCTGCGGTGCTGGATAGTAATTGCTCATGATTTCTTCTCCATCGCGTCTAGTAATTCAATCGCCGCCGTCAAACGATCCGCCGTCCGGCGCAATACTCTCTCACGTTCCCGCTTCAGCAGATGTTCGGCCGTATCGCTGATCGCGGTGTGAAGCACGGCGCGGGCGCTGACCATGGCCCGGCGAATTTCCTTCGCGGCGCTCATTTAGCCGCGCGCCAAAGTTCCAACCATGCCGCCACTACTGGGGATCAGCAGCCCCGACAGCAGCCCCTCGATGACCAAGTACGTCGTTTGCGGAGACGCATTCGCCCCGTATTGGATTTCAACGCTGCCGGCCTTCAGCCGCTCGATCTGTCCGCCGCGGTCCATATCTGGCTGCATGGATCCGGGGTCGGCGAGTTCGCGAATTGCCGCCTCGCATGTCGCTTGGATGATCTCGATTGGAATCTCGTTGCTCAGGATATTGGAGATTCCAAGAAACGCGGCGTAGCTGTCTGAGCGGTCTGAGCTGCCGAACGAGTACGGATAGTCACGGCCGCCGGTCGGCACGCGGGTGAAGGCGATTATTCTTGGCCACTCGAGTCCTTGGAGACGTCTGTTTGTTCGATAGCCAGGGAAGCGGGCGCGGTAGCTGTCGATGTAGCGGGTGCCGCGGATCAGTGCGGCCTCGGCGTCTCCAGCGGCGAGCGTGATCGCGCGGTCGTCGGCGTATGCATCGAGCGTCGCTTCGCTGGCGTAGGAATTTGCGCTCTGAATTGCGGTCCCATCCTCGACGACGATCGGCACGTCATTTCTCCTTGATTTTAAGGCGAGCCGTCTGATCCATCGTTCTTCCCCCCGTCGTAACGATGCGATTTAGCAGATCGTAAGAATTACCGAGCGTACCGCCCGAGAGCCAGATGATCGCTGTCGTCGTGGTATTGCTGTCGCTCTCCTTGACGATCCCATCCGGGACGAGCCATGTCGATGTCGATATCGTATCTGTCAATAATCGCGCCGACCAGTCTATCTCGTAATCAAGCACCTCATCGGGGTCCTTGAACGGCCAGGTCAGCGCCATGATTCCTCGCTATGCTGCCAGCAATCCGCGCTCGTCTTGTTCGGCGACGATAGTACGGAATTCGGCAGCCGCCGAAACAGAACGCAACTCAACTCCCACGACGGCTAGCCTGGCTTCAGGGGCCACATTGTCGTTAGCAAAAACCGCGACCACGAGCGCCGTTCGACTCTCAGATATTACATAGGCGATTCGGCCAACATCGATCGGGCTTGCAACAATAAGTTTGGCAGAAGGCGTGTCGTTCGCGTTTGCGACTTCACTTGCAACGGCAGCCAAAATACCAACCGCCGTTGCAGTATCTCCCGTCGCCCCAACTTCGACAGTAGTTGCAACATAATCCACTTGGGCAGCAGGACTATCAACAGCGGTGGCTGCTTCATTCCCTACTGCTGCAAAAACAATCTGTTCGGTGGGAGTATCTACCGCGGTCCCCGTCTCCGATCCTATGGCTATATAAACAATACTTGCCGTAGATATATCTGATGCAACGTCGGTCTCGACGATCGTCGCGGTAGCTATTGTCGCAGCACTTGGTGTGTCAAGCGCCGACCCTGCTTCGCTTGCCGTTACGGCAAATATCGCAGATGTCGTTGAACTATCCGATGCCGAAGCACCATCAACTTGAGTTGCTAAAAACTCGACCTGGGCGGTAGGAACGTCTGCCGTAGAACCCGCTTCGCTCCCCGCCACATTGAAAGTCGATCCCGCCATATCCGACGTATCGGTGGCAGATGCGGCTTCACTCTCAATTGTTGCAAAGTCGACCTGCGCAGTCGGGGTATCGGTTGCGGCACCGCTCTCCGTGATCGTTGCAGCAAACGTCGTCGCAGTGCTCGGAGTATCCGATGCCGATGCTACTTCGCTTGCCGTTGTCGCAAAAACTACAGAAGCGGTCGGAATATCAGATGCTGAACCACTCTCGCTCCCGACGACGGAGAAATTGACCTGCGCGCTTGGAGCGTCTGCTGCCGCTCCCGCCTCCGTAGTGAGCATCTCGATATCTGAGACAGGAACGACGCCCGCCGCCACCGTGGTCCAGGTCTTGAGCGCTCCGATGCCGGACCAACTCATGGTCACGGAACCGGGGGGTGTGTTCGGCCCCTCGGTCGACATGGCCCCGGAACCCAGCGCGCCCGAAACATTGTTGCGCTGGGTCTGTCCCGCTCCGACAGTCGGCGCCGCGGCGGTGGTGGCTAGAACATCGACGCACCAATCGTTGTTGGCCTCGGTCGTGACGTTGACCGTCGCATTAGCTGCCCCGACATTGGTCGCCGTTGCGTCGTTTGGCGTCTCGTAGGCCACTGTCTGGTTGGCGCCGGTGAACGATACGGCGCCTGCAATACTGTCGAGCGGGGCACTGAGAGTAACGGCAATCGTATTGGAGCCGGTGGCCGGAGCGATCAGACCCCACATCTCCGATCGCACGGCCCCTGAAACCGAAGCCCTGGCCCTGATCGGTGAAAGTGCCACACCCCCGTAGGTAATATTTGTGACCGACGACCCCACGACCGACAGCATCGAAACGCCGACTATCAACAGTCGGTTGGTGCCGTCGCAGGTATGGCTCCAGAAATAGCTTGGTTGGGCAGTCTGGTAGCTCGAATTAGTTGCGGAACCGAATGCAACGACCTGCGTAACTGTCTCAGTCTCCGTAGCCGACGCAGCTTCACTTACCGTGGTCGCAGTAGTAAAAGCTACGCTTGATGTATCAGTCGCAGATCCAGCCTCGCTGAGCACAACACCGAGCGGAACCACGTCCGCCCACTCTGAATCGTACCAACCCCGCGCGCTCAGTGCGGGATCGAACCACGTGCCGGACAACAGCTCTGGATCAAACCATGAACGCGGGGTTGTCATCAGGCGTATTCGTCCACAACGATCAAACCGTTGGTCCCAGCACCACCAGCTACTGCACCGGTCGTGCTTATAGCACAGCCCCCACCGCCGCCAGAACCATTGCCGATGCCTGCAGCACCTGTGCCCTGCGCCTTCAGGGCGTTGCCACCGGCGCCGAACGGGCTCGACCCACCCTTGCCTGAGATCGCAACACCGACCGCAGAGACAAAGCCTGGATCACCGGGTTCCCCCGACCCGTTGACGTCGCCGTTGGTCGAAACCGCAGGAGCCGCGCCACCGAGGGTGACAACGGTTGCCGCTGATGTACACCCGATGCCACCAAGGCCGCCATTTGCCGTGACGGTAACGCCACCTACTGCGATGGTACTGATCCCGCCGGCCTGCCCAGTGACAGCACCGGTGCCGGAAGTCGTGCCCCCAAGGCCAACGGCTACAGTGTAAGCAGTATTGGGCGAGACGGCGAAAGTCTTCTCAGCGTAGCCGCCCGCAGCACCCCCTCCCGCACCACCAGAGATCGAGGCTGATCCAACCGTACAGCCGCCGCCCTGTCCACCACCAGCAACTAGTCTGACGTGAATACTGTTAGTATCAGGTCCAGTCGTATAGGACGTCGTCGGGTTACTAATGATCGTGGTGCGCAGATAACGCCCAGTGCGCCCCACGCTCTTGACGCCTCCAGCGGCATCAAAGACACGGAAACCATCCTCCGTGTAGTGAAGAGCCTCGCCGAAGTTCAACGTACACTTAAATAGCTGCGTTGCCGTCCCTCCAGCCTTGATGTGCTGAATTGCAACAGCCTGCGACAGCGAGGCGTGGGTATTACATATTGTCAGCAATCTGACGTTTCGTTGCCCCGTTGAAGGACCAGCTACGGCTGTAGTCGTGGCAGCACCAGCTACGGCTGCATTATCAGTGTTGTCCGGCGTGATCGCGCCAGTAACATTGTCAAACCACGTCGCATGAATGTCAATCGTGGTCGTAGCCGTTGTGGTAACGACCTTAACTGAGTCAGTAGAGCTCGAAAGTATTAACATTCTATGTCAAATAAGACTTTTCACATCCACAACTCAGTTCACCCAACCTTCGGCTGCGACGACAACGCCGTCTGCAATCCAGTCATCGCAGCACTGAGCGCGTTGAAATCCGCCACTGAATTGTGCGCCATATCCTCGACCCGGTGCGCCGCGACTGCGATTGTCTTGTAGGCCTCAACATCAGCCTCCGCGATCGTGCGGTCTGTCGAAACGGCCTTTGTAATGACCTTGATCGCTTCCGCGATTTCACCCGCGGCCGCCGTGATCTTCGCAACCGCGTCGGATTCGTCGGACATAGTTATACTCCTAAGTTTTCGGTTATAGCGAAGTCGAATAGGAGACGTTCACCGTGTCGGTGTTGGCCACGACCTTGTCCCCACCCGTGAACACACCAGCCGACCAAAGCGAACCGTGCGCGTCGTCCTTGGTGTTCACCGCGTTGGTAAAGAACACCAGGAAACAACCTTTTATCGTTCCAGACCCAGTGATTGCGAACGACAATGCGGCCGACAGGGCCTTCGCGCCCGCCGACGCCGCGCTCCAGGCTGCCGTCTTGCGGTTGCCTGAGTAGGTTGGGGAATTGGCGCCACCGGCCTCCTTCCACCCGTTGGTCCCGTTGATCTGCGTGCCTACATCGGTCGCGGCAACGGCCGTATAGGAAACTGAGGAAATCAGCCCCATGTAGGGCCCGGTAACGGTGTAGGACGAACCTGCGAGGGCGGCGTCCTCCATCACGTTCTTGCCCTCGGTACACACGGTATTTTCGATCGTGTCGACCCACTTGAGGTTACCTTTTTTATCGAAACATTCGACAAGGTAGTGACCTCGCGCGTGCGCGCATTCGTGCAACTCCATCGAGTTTCGGCCGCGGACAATCGAAGCGTCGGCTCTGGACTGCGCAACAGTTCTTTCGGTGTGCATTTGAAGTTTGCTCCCTTTCCGTCAGGAAAGTTGAGGATTGATCACATAGGCTTGCAAGTTTTTGCTGCCGCAAACGTGCCGACGCCAGGGCGGCGGCTTGATCCATGTTCTTCTTAATCACTCGGGCTCGTGCTGGCGCTGGTGAGGGTCAGGTGAGTGAGACTTTCTTGATCGTCCCCGCGTCATTATACGCTAGGTATACGCCGCCGCCGGACGTATCCTTGAAAACCTGATGCGTCCCCGGAGCAAGATCGGCAATAGTCGGAATTCCGGCCTGACTGAAAGCCCCCTGCATCCCTGTGAACCAGCTTGCGTGATCAACAATTATGGTTCCGTCTCCCGGAAGTTTTGTAAGCCTGACGTTTGTATTAATAAAACCACTGTCTGTAATCAAGGAACCCGTTTCGATCTCAACCTTGTTGCCGGTTATAGTAACACCAGGATCGACAATTAACTGATCAGAAGCAATAACCATCCAAGAACTTCCTGTAGCGTAAAATCCGACATCAGAGATAGCGAGATTATGCTTGAACTGCAATGTACCGTCAAAAAAAAGCATACCCATGTAACCTACCTTAAATATACTACCTACAGATGTTGCCGATGTTGTGTTACTCCCGAACACATGACAGAAATTCCCCGCTGAGACAAAACTGCCGCCGCCTGCACCGCAATTTCCAAAATCACAGCTTTCAATCAACACGTTAACCGCATTTCCAAACAGAGAAAAATCATCACAACTGTCTGTGACGCCAGAGGCAGAAACTGACAAAAATCTATACCACCATTTTCCTTCGTCGGTTATATTGATGACGCCACCAAGGTCGCCGGAAGAGGGTAGACCGCCTATAGGCGAAATCTTGACGGCAGTGTTATCTGATACGTTTCCTTGAAGTATGAAAGGCACATTCTCAATTTCAATAGAGTTGTTTCCGCTGTTTATTCCTACCCCACAAATGACGAATTCTGGGTAGATCCCATCTGCAATTTGAATTGTCACTTGATAGGAATTGCAATCTAATAAATTAACGACATGATCGACGGAGTGTTGGATAGTCGCCCACGGATTTCCTACCGTCCCGTCTCCCGTGCTGTCGTTTCCAGTCGTGGCGACATAGAAGGTGGTGTCGGCGAGGAGGACGGTGCGGCCGGATCCGCCTCCGCCGCCACCACCGCCAAGAACGCGCGCCATGGTGTAGCTAACGCTGCCGCTCAGGCATTGG
This sequence comes from Bradyrhizobium sp., assembly GCA_028290305.1. The sequence goes on along the minus strand of JAQGKC010000491.1, from coordinate 2,125 downwards.
ACCGCGTGTCGTGTGCCATCCGCAAACGGTCCGATGACCACCGTTGTGCCGGATGCCACTTGAACCGGCCCCCCGAACGGTTCGGCGCCAGCGCTATCACCCAGCCGCGACACGACGGCGGCGCCATTTGTGGCCGCAATAGCGGTCAACGTCTGTTGCTCCGGCAGGAATATGGTTTCGATGTCTCCGCGATTGAGCGTCGTCATGTCCTTCCCTTCGCCGTCGAGTTCAGCAGCGACGCCGCAACTGCATTGCGCGGCCGACCGATGGGAGTTCCTTGCAGAGTCTCATCGCTCGGCCGAACCGGCTGCTCTGTCCAAATCTCATGCTCGGCCGTCAGGTCACTCTCATTGATGACGACAAACCCGCCCGGCGCGGACGGGCTCACCACCTTGACGGTCGGGACGGTGTGCGCGGGCATCAGCGCCTCACGCCACCTTCGCGGCTTCGGGCGGCTTGACTACTCCGCCGGACGCCATGGCCGGCTCGCGCTTGCCGGCTTCCGCCCCATGCCGCCGCTGCACATCACGAGGGCCGAAGGCGTCGTTATCGTCCCGGTTCCAGCCAGCGCGCGCGTAGTCGCCGACCATATCGGGATGGACTTCGGTGTAGACCAGATCGGGATGATCCGGCGTCTTGCGCGACATCCGCACGGTATCGGCGCGCGGGTCGAGCGTGTGGTCGTGAGGCGGGTTGGCCGGGTCGTTGCCGAACTTCTGCGCCCGGTGGTGGCCGGCCGGCATTGCGGGGTCGACTACGGCCAAAGTCTTGGCGTCGGCCACGCTGGTCGGCTCGATGCCCTCGCGGTTCACTCGGTCGAGGTCGGCCGCCTTGGCTCTGGCGTCATCGGCCTTCTGCGCCGACTCCGCGGCTGCCTTGTTCGCTTCCGCCTTCTTGGCAGGATCGGTCTCTGCATCGGCCTTGGCGCGGGCCTCGGCCGCGGCGACGCCGAGCTTGTGCGCCTCGGCATGCGCCGCCGTGGATTCGGTCTTGGACTTCTCATCGGCCTTGGATTTGGCGTCGGCTTCCTTTGCCCTCTCGGCGTCGGTCTTTACTGGGTCGACCATGGTGGCCTCCTTTGTGGATTGCTTTCAACCTAACAGGATTGTTTGTTGCTCTGGCTTGACCGCGCGATCACCCGAGCAAAATACTGACAAATTCGGGTTTCACTACCGCTTCTCCCCAGGCAAGGCCGATTTCGTATTTGATCTGCCTGTATTGCAGATAGAGCGAGACCTCGAAGCTGATCCCCGAATACGCATCGGTGAGAATTACGCGATCCTCGGCCATATCCATCGGCTGGCCGTTCATATCGAGTGGCACGGCCGGAGCGCGGGTGGCGAGGATGATGGCCGACTTGCTGAACGCCAGGTTGGGCGTGAAGGTGCCTCCAACCGTCATCGCGACTGCCGAAGTCGGCAGGGCGACCAGCAGCCCAGGCTTGGCGAGCGTGATAACGCCGGGAGCCGCAACGCCCGTGGTCACGACGTATTTGTTGGTATCGCCCGCGAACGTCACCACATCGCCAGCGAGAACCGTGCCGGTGCCGGTGATGAGCGTGATGGCGGTCGCACCGATCGCATAGCCGGCAGTGTCCGACGTGTAGGACGCGCCGGTTCCCTTGGTCACAGCCTTGACGCCGCTCGAGTTGTGGATGTCGAATCCTTCGAGCCGCCCGATCACGCCGTCACGCAAGAGCTGATCGGTTCCGGCCTCGTTGACCTTGAACAGCAGGCTCTGCTTGCCGCGAAGATTGGACATGGCGGACGAGCCAAGCACAAGTTGCCGATCCGAAAGCGGCGCTCCGTTCGCATCAAGAACCTGCAAGGCGCCGGCCGCGTCGGTGAGATCATTCGCCGTACCGAACGGCGTTGCGGCTGCCGTGCCATAGGCTCGTGATGCGCCCTTATAGGCGGCGGCCACGACATCGGCCTCGACCTCGTTGGCCAGCGTGCGGAATGCTTGCGTGAACTGATTGGTCACGATGTTGCGCGCGCCGGGGCCGTTGTTGTTCAGGCCCTTCTGCTCTTCACCGTTCCAGCGCACCGGAACGTATCGGCTCTTGGTGATGGTGATCGGGATTGCCCCGATGACCTGATCGCCGTCGTTTGGCGCGGTCACGCCG
>JAQGKC010000475.1 GCA_028290305.1 Bradyrhizobium sp. | reverse complement strand
ATTCACATGGTGTTTTGGGATAATTGACGGGCAGCGCCGGGCTATTTGATCCGGGGCGCCCCCAACCCTCGATTTTGCAGGTAGTTTTCGGTTCCGGGTGGCTGCGGATCTCGGTTGTCTCGACGGCGCGAACCGCCTAGATCAGTTGCCAAGGAGCGGCCGGAGGGCTGCGAGAGGATAGAATATGCTGCGCGACGACATCAACAATGCGGTCAAGGATGCGATGCGGGCGAAGGAAGAGCTCAAGCTTTCCACCCTGCGGATGGTCAACTCGACCATCAAGAATGCCGACATCGCCGCGCGCGGGGAAGGAAAACCGCCTTTGACCGATGCCGATCTGCTCGGCGTGTTCCAGAAGATGATCAAGCAGCGCCAGGAGTCGGTCGAGCTCTATGACAAGGGCGGCCGGGCGGAACTCGCGGCCCAGGAGCGCGAGGAGATCGCGGTCATCTCGGCCTATCTGCCGAAGCAGATGTCGGACGACGACGTGAAAGCCGCGATCGCCGCCGTCATCACCGAGACCAATGCGGCCGGGATCAAGGACATGGGCAAGGTGATCGGCGCGCTAAAAGCGAAATATGCCGGGCAGATGGATTTCGGCAAGGCCAGCGGAATGGTGAAGGCCGCGCTGACGGGATAGTCCAGGAGCGAGCGGAGGAACGACATGGCCGATCAGCAAGCCCAGCCCGCCGGCCCCGATCTGTCGCAGGGCGTCGCATTATCCGACTTCTCCGGCGCGACCTTGCTGGGCCATGTCGGCGACGACGACGTGCTGCTGGTGCGTTCGGGATCGGAGATTTTTGCGATCGACGCTCACTGCAGCCACTATCACGGGCCGCTCGCGGAAGGCCTCGTCGACGGCGAGAGCATCCGTTGTCCGTGGCACCACGCCTGTTTCGATTTGCGAACCGGCGAAGCCGTCCGCGCTCCGGCCTTCAACGCGCTCGCGGTCTGGCAGGTCGAGCGCGAAGGCGATCGCATTGTCGTTCGGCAGAAGCGCGAGCAGCCCAAACCTCGGGTCAAGGGACCGCTGGAGGCTCCCGTCAAGATCGTGATCGTCGGCGGCGGTGCCGCGGGGTTTGCCGCCGCGGAGATGCTGCGGCGGCAGGAGTATCGCGGCAGCATCGTGATGCTGAGCAGCGAGGCGGCGCCGCCGGTGGACCGGCCCAATCTGTCGAAAGATTATCTCGCCGGCAGTGCGCCGGAGGACTGGCTGCCGCTGCGTCCTGATAGTTTTTATGCCGAGGCGGCGATCGATCTGCGGCTCAAGACGGACGTGACATCGATCGATACCAAGGCAAGGAACGTGCTGCTCGCCGACGGCGAAGCCGTGCCCTATGACCGGCTGCTGCTGGCGACCGGCGCGGAGCCGGTGCGGCTATCGATCCCCGGCGCGGATCAGCCCCATGTCCAACCCCATGTCCATGTGTTGCGCTCGCTGGACGATTGCCGCGCGATCATTGCGTCCACCGAGGGCGCGCGCCGCGCCGTCGTGATCGGCGCAAGCTTCATCGGGCTCGAGGTGGCGGCCTCGCTGCGCGCCAGGAATATCGAGGTCCATGTCGTCGGCCTGGAGCAGCGGCCGATGGAGCGCGTGCTCGGACCTGACATGGGGGACTTCGTTCGTGCGCTGCATGAAGAGCACGGCGTCATCTTTCACCTCGGCGATACCGTCACCGCGATCGAGGGCAAGCGCGCGCGCTTGAAGAGCGGCGGCGTGATCGAGGCCGATGTCATGGTCATCGGCGTCGGCGTGCGGCCGCGTCTTGCGCTCGCCGAAAAGGCCGGACTAGCGATCGATCGCGGCGTGGTGGTGGACGCCTATCTCGAAACCAGCGTGCCCGGCATCTACGCGGCGGGCGATATCGCGCGCTGGCCCGATCCGCATTCCGGCCAGACCATTCGCGTCGAGCACTGGGTGGTGGCGCAGCGCCAGGGCCAGACCGCCGCGCGCAACATGCTTGGACAGCGCGAGATGTTCGATGCCGTGCCGTTCTTCTGGAGCCAGCATTACGACGTGCCGATAAATTATGTCGGTCATGCCGAGATGTGGGAGGAGATCGTGGTCGACGGCAATATCGCCGCCAGGGATTGTCTGCTGCACTACAGGCAGGGCGGCCGTGATCTCGCCGCCGCCTCAATCTATCGCGATACCGCAAGCCTTGAGGCTGAGGTCGCGATGGAGCGGTCGACCGGCTGAGGATCACAAAAAATTCCTCTCCTCGTCATGCGTGGCCTTGTGCCGGGCATCCACGTCTTTCAAACTCTCCGGAAAGCAAGAACGTGGATGGCCGGGACAAAGCCCCGCCATGACGAAAGCCAGGGACGACGCCAGGGGCCATGCTCACCGAAGCCGCCGATTACGACGAAGTCTATCGCAATTTTCGCTGGGACATCCCCGCGCGCTTCAATATCGCGACCGCCTGTTGCGACCGCCACGCCGACGGCTCGGGCAAACTCGCGCTGATCTATGTCGACGAGGCGGGTAAGACCACCCGCACCACGTTCGATCAGGTCGCCGAGATGTCGCGCCGCTTCGCTAATGTGCTGAATGCGGACGGGCTCGTGCGCGGGGACCGCGTCGCGGTGTTTCTGACGCAATCGCTGGAATTGCCGATCGCGCATCTGGCAGCGCTCCGCCTCGGCCTGGTCTCGATCCCGCTGTTTGCGCTGTTTGGTGAGGACGCGCTGGAATTCCGACTGTCCAACTCGGGCGCCAAGGCGATTATCACCGACGAGACCGGCTGGCAGAAGCTTGCCACGATCCGCGACCGGCTGCCGGACTTGAAAAATATCTACGTCGTCTCCGAGCGCGCGCCGGCGGGCGCGAAATCGTTCTGGCCGGAGGTGAAAGCGGCATCGCCGGAGTTTGCGACCGTCGACACCTCGTGCGACGATCCGGCCCTGATCATCTACACCTCCGGCACCACGGGAAACCCGAAGGGCGCGCTGCACGCCCATCGCGTGGTGCTCGGCCATCTGCCGAATGTCGAGATGTGCCACGACTTTCTGCCCAAGCCCGGCGCCCTGATGTGGACGCCGGCCGACTGGGCCTGGATCGGCGGCCTGATCAACGCGCTGCTTGCGGGCTGGTATCACGGCGTGCCGATCGTCGGCCATCGCGCGCGCAAGTTCGAGCCGCAGGCCGCGACGCAGATGATGGCGGACTTGAACATCCGCAACGTATTCCTGCCGCCGACCGCGCTGAAATTGATGCGGCAGGCCGGCGTCACGCATCCGGGCGTCAAGCTCCGCAGCATCTTCACCGGCGGCGAGTCGCTCGGCGGCGAACTGCTCGAGTGGGTGCGCACGACCTTCGGCATCGACGCGCATGAGGTGTTCGGCCAGACCGAGTGCAATCTGGTGATCGGCAGCAACGCGAAGCTGTTTCCGATCCGGCCGGGATCGATGGGCAAGGCGACGCCGGGCTTCGACGTGCGCATCATCAACGACAACGGTGAGGAATTGCCGCGCGGCAGCCGCGGCATCAGCGGCGTGCGCCAGCCCAATCCCTGCACCATGCTCGAATACTGGCGCAATCCGGAAGCGACCGCGAAAAAATATATCGGCGAATTTCTTCTGACCGGCGATCTCGGCGTGCAGGACGATGACGGCTATTTCTGGTATGTCAGCCGCGAGGACGATGTCATCACCACCGCGGGCTATCGGGTCGGTCCGTCCGAGATCGAGGACACGCTAATGAAGCATCCGGCGGTGGCGATGTCGGCGGTGGTCGGCATTCCCGATCCGATCCGCACCGAAACGATCAAGGCCTGGATCGTGCTGCGCCCGAACTTCTCGCCGAGCGCGGAGCTTTCGCGCGAGATCCAGGAGTTCGTCAAGACGCGCCTCGCCGCCCACGAATACCCGCGCCTCGTGCAATTCACCGACGCCCTGCCGATGACTGCGACCGGAAAAGTGCTGCGGCGAGAACTGCGGGCGCTGGGGTAGCTTACCCCTCCGCTTGCGTCAGGCTCGCGCTACGCGCGCCCCGCAATGACGGAGAAGGTATGCGCTTATCGTCCGACCAGTTGGTCGGCGAAATAGCCGATGGTCTTGCGGTAGATCACGGCGTGATTCCATTCGCGCATGGCGTCGAAATTCGCGCTGCCCTCCGCGTAGGAGCCGCCCATCTGGAAGCCGTTGGTGTGCAGCAGGTTGGCGGTGGAGGCGAGCACGTCGGCGACACTGTGGCGCAGGTCGACCCGGCCGTCGCCGTCGAAATCGACGCCGTATTTGATGTAGGACGACGGCAGGAATTGCGTCTGGCCGATCTCGCCGGCATAGGCGCCGATCAGATCCCGCAAGGGAAGATCGCCGCGTTGCACGATCTTGAGCGCGGCGAGCAGTTCACCCTGAAACAATTCGGAGCGGCGGCAATCATGCGCGAGCGTCGCCAGCGTGCGGATGACGGGCAACTTCCCCATGTCGCCGCGGCCGAAGTCCGTCTCCAGTCCCCAGATTGCAACCAGGATCTGGCGCGGCACGCCGAAGCGCGCCTCGATCCGCGACAGCAAGGCCGCATGGCGCTGCAGCATGGCGCGACCGCCATTGATGCGTCCCGCGCCGACGCGGGTCGAGACATACTGCTCGAAGCTCTTGTTGAAGGTGTAGCGCTGGCGGCGGTCGAAGGCGAGCACGCTGCCATCTTCCTGCAAGCCGCCGAGCGCCGCGCTGGTCACGCTGGCCGAGACGCCGGCGGCCTGCGCCTCGGAGGCCATGCTGTCGATGAAGGAATTGAAATCGCCGCCGCAGCGCGCGGCGAAGCTCGGCGTCGCAACAACAAGCAATGCAAAAAGGAAGACGGCGCGGACAAGAAACATGGGGTCGGGGTCCCTGTGGTGGCAGCCCTGCGATGGCCTGGCTGCGCCGACAATAGGCATATTTTCCGACGTCAGGCCAGCCGACAGGCGAGACACCTGGCCGCTGTCCCGTATCCCAAGCCGGTCACAATTTGGAAACACTCTGCCGCCTCATAGTCTGAGCCGCCGGGTCGAGTTGGTGGCGCAGTTCTGGCGGCAGATGCTCGCGACACAGCACGGCGTGGCGGGGAGCGAAGCGGCCTAGATTGTGATGAGATGAAGTTGAATGATCGTCGCAGCGGTTTGAACGCCGGCGGCACGGATGATAGACTGGCATCATGGGCACGTCGGCGAGCCACGATGCCGGACAACACGCACGATCATCACACATCACCCCGCAAGTTTCGTTTCTGGCGAACGCCGCTGTTTCGGCTGCGCGCGATCAATCTCGCCGCTGGCATCGCAGTCGCGGCGCTCCTTGTCGGCGGATTGCTGCTGCTCGACCCCGGCGGCTTGCGGCATTTGATCCTCGCCGACCGCGTGGCGCTGGGGCTGTTGCTGTTCGGCTTCGCCGTCACCTTCGGCTCGGCCGCGATGGGAAGTGCCATCATGGCGCTGGGACGGCGCGAGGGCGGTGGTGACGGGCCGCGTGGACAAAGGGCCTTGCGGCCGAGGCGCTGCAGCGACGGTATCGGAGGCGGTGATGCGGCTACGCCATTTCCGTTTTTGGCGCGGAGAGGATTGGCCCCGTCTTGCCCCGCGCGGCTATGCTTCGCGGCGCATTGATCAGGCTGACCAGCGTGTAGCTGATGATCAGGAGCAGAAACCACGAGCCGAGCTTGCTGAGCGAGACCATCGACCAGCCGTGCTGCTGCGACGGATAGAGCCAGGTCTTGGTGTAGGTGCCGATATTCTCCGACAGCCAGATGAACAGCGACACCAGCACGAAGCCGAGCAGCAGCGGCATCGAGCGGTCGGCGTGCCAGACCTTGAAATGGATCGTGGTGCGGGCGAACAGCAGCGCCGCCAGTGCGAACAGCAAAAGCCGCAGGTCGAAGCCATAATGATCAGTGAAGAAGTTCGCGTAGATCGCGAGGCTGAGGGCTATGAGATAGGCACGCTGCGGATGATGGGTGAAACGGAAATCGAACAGGCGCCAGACGCGGCAGAGATAGCTGCCGATGCAGGAATACATGAAGCCGGAGAACAGCGGCACGCCGCCGATCCGAAAAAAATTCGGCTCCGGATAGATCCAGGAGCCGACCTTGGTCTTGAAGATCTCCATCAGCGTGCCGACGAGATGATAAAGCAGGATCACCTTCGCCTCCTCCCAAGTCTCCAGCTTGCCCGCGAGGAACGCTGCCTGAACGGCGATCATGCAGAGAAACAGGAAATCGTAGCGCGGCAGCGGCGCGGTCGCGGGATAGACGCGATGGGTCGCGATCATCAGCGCCACCGCGATGCCGCCGAACAGGCAGGCCCAGCCCTGCTTGACGCCGAAGCGCAGGAATTCATAAAGCCACGCCGTCCAGCGCCTCTGCGCCATGACCCGCCCGAGGCGCTGCTCGCCCGCAATGAACCGCCGCAACGGCGGCCAGATCGCAGCCGCACTCGGCTTCGGTATCGGTACGATTTGGGGAAATCATGTCGGGAGGAGGCTGTGACTGCAAACTAAGCGCGGGGTGAGGAACTGAGTTGGATCATCATTGATTAAGTCAGTCGACCCGCGCTCTCGGTTCACCTCTCCCCGTCGGGGAGAGGTCGGATCGCGCAGCGATCCGGTTGAGGGGGTGCCGCTCTATCGTAGACCGTAAACCACTCACCAACGCCCCTGCCGCTTGTTCCACGCAAACAGCAGATCCGCGAAACGGTCATAGCCAAACCGCGTGACCGGCCGCACCACAGGATTGCCGAACAGCGTCGCCCGCCAACCCTCGCCCGGTGTCGCCTGCCAGACTGCGATCGCGACATCGGCGCCGACGATCAGCCGGCCGGCCTCGTCGGTCGCATGCAGCCGACGACGCACATCGTCGACCGAGACGCCATAGGACGCCAGCGCATCGGGTTGTTCATTGATGTCCTTGAACGCGATGTGGCCCGCGCGCACTGCGTTCAAGAGCTTGTTGCGCTGCCAATCGATCCCGCCATTGCAGACCGGACAGCGCGTGTTGTACCAGACGACGAGACGGGGTGCGGACATAGAGGCCTCGATGCGAGCGGGATGAAATTAAGTTAAGCTATCGCGGCAGCGGAAGTGCACTCCCTCCCGCCTTGCGGGGGAGGATTGGGGTGGGGGTAGCCACGGCGGCAGTCCCCGAGTGGCCCCCGAGTTGTTTGAGCCGATCCCCCATTCTCATCAGACATTCGGCATTTATTTGGTAGGACGCGCTTCAAATCGCGGCTGCCATGCGCCGTAACCATAGGCCCAGCAAGGCTTGCCTTTTTCTTTGACAGCGGTGCGAAGATCGGGGACAAGCCCGCCATGGCCAAAAAACCCGGGACCAATCCCAAAGGCGAGTTCGCCTTTTTCGACGTCCTCTATGAGGACGGTTCGCAGCGCTCCAACCGGCGCGTGCCGGCGGAGCTGCTTGGCGGCCTGGACGGCGACGAGCCCGCGCGCGGCTACATCATGGAGCAGGACCGCGAGATCGCCGAAAAATCCGGCCGCCCGCCGCTGGCGATCAAGAGCATCAATAGGGCCGGGGCGAAGAAGAAGTAGGCAGGTCAGGGCTGACGATCAGCCGGTCGGTCTCTCATCGGGCGCATGCAGACGCACATCGCCGTCGACGAGGCGGATGGGGTTGAGCCCTTCGCGAAACCCATCTCTTTGCGAACCGCCATGATGAGTATCGCTTCGCTCCACCCATCCTACGAGCTGGACACTGAATCCCGAGGATCGCCGCTCGAAACCAACTACGAGCGAAGCTTCGGAAGCGGTCCATCGCCGATCGTAGCACCAATTCGATTTCTCAATTGCACCAATAGATCTTCTGGTGTCTTCCAAACGATATGCGAGTACTGGCGTGTATCGAAGTGCAAATCCGGCAGCGACGCATCCTTGCAAGTCCAAATCACCGGAATGCCGAGCCCCTGCGCGAATCCCGCCTCGTAGTACACGCCGCCTCGCACGTTTTTTGGCTCACAAGTAAAATCCGCAACGAGAAACCGAGACCTCCTAATTTCGGCGATAATTTCATCATCAATCTTGTTGTTGTGTTCTTTCTTGTCGACGCGTACTGGCCTGTAGCCGGCCCCAATTAGAGCAGGCTCGATCCCATTCGAATATGCCTCGTTTGTTCGTTCACTAAACCACATTGCTACGAACGCCTGCGTCAGGTCAGTTCGCGGACGATTCAATTCATCGAGCCTTTGCCATCCCTGCACCGTAGGCCTGACGGTTGCGCCTCCATTTATAGTGAATGTGCCTTGTATCAAGCTGCTTTCCTGCAGCATTAGCAGTAGCTGAGAAAGCTCTTTAACATTCTTAGATTCGGTTTCGGCGAGAAGCTTCAATGTATCCACGTTGTCTGCTTCGCCAATTCCGATGGAGTCGCCGAGTTGGACTATGTGTGAACCTAGATATTGTAGGGCAAACGTCATCCTGGTGAGAATTGGGAGCGGCTTGCGTGATTTGACTAGCTCCAGAACGCTCTGCTGCACCTTCGGCGGTTCGTTACCTGCGCGGCGCTGTTCGCAAAGCCAAGTTGTCAGCAAGCGCTTAGCGTGATCATTCCACGGCAGTATTGGCTTATTGCCGAGCCTGATATATCCAATATTGTCCACCCGCTCTCGGAGAGTCAAAAACGATATAGTCGCCTGCATTTTCCAGTATCTGAGCTGGAGTCTTCCAAATTGCGCATGTCATAAGATTTCCTCTTAAGGCTCCACGTGGACGCAACTCGGAAAATTCGAAATGTTGAAATTCAACCGCTTATCTTGGTTTGCGCGTAGAATGGGTTGAGCCCTTCGCGAAACCCATCCTACGCGAATTGTCACCCATATAAAAACGGCGGGCTTTCGCCCGCCGCTATTGTTTCGATGGATGCCCGGCTCATCTAGCGGGAAGACGCGCTTTGCGCTTTAGCCCGGGCACGATTGGAATTAGTTGTCGAGAAACGACCGCAGCTTCCGCGACCTGCTCGGATGCTTCAGCTTCCTTAGCGCCTTCGCTTCGATCTGGCGGATGCGCTCTCTGGTCACCGAGAACTGCTGACCGACTTCTTCCAGCGTGTGGTCGGTGTTCATGCCGATGCCGAAGCGCATGCGGAGCACGCGTTCTTCGCGGGGCGTGAACGAGGCGAGCACGCGGGTGGTGGTTTCGCGGAGGTTGGACTGGATCGCTGCGTCGATGGGCAGGATCGCGTTCTTGTCCTCGATGAAGTCGCCGAGGTGGGAATCCTCCTCGTCGCCGACAGGCGTTTCCAGCGACAGCGGCTCTTTCGCAATCTTGAGGACTTTGCGGACCTTCTCCAGGGGCATGCCGAGCTTCTCGGCCAGCTCTTCAGGGGTTGGCTCGCGACCGATCTCGTTGAGCATCTGGCGCGAGGTGCGCACGATCTTGTTGATGGTCTCGATCATGTGCACGGGAATGCGGATGGTGCGCGCCTGGTCTGCGATCGAGCGGGTGATCGCCTGCCGGATCCACCACGTGGCGTAGGTCGAAAACTTGTAGCCGCGGCGGTATTCGAACTTATCGACCGCCTTCATCAACCCGATATTGCCTTCCTGGATCAAATCGAGGAACTGCAGGCCGCGGTTGGTGTATTTCTTGGCGATCGAGATCACGAGGCGCAAATTGGCCTCGACCATTTCCTTCTTGGCCTGGCGCGCCTCGCGCTCGCCCTTCTGCACGCCGTGCACGATCTTGCGGAATTCGCCGATCTCGAGCCCGGTCAGCGCGGCCAGCGACTGCACCTCATGACGCAGGTCCTTGATGCGGTCCTTTTCGTGATGGACGAAATTCTTCCAGCCTTTTGCGGAGAGTTTCGAGACGCGGTTGAGCCAGCGCGGATCGAGCTCCGAGCCTTGATAATTGCGCAGGAAGTCGTCGCGCGCGACGCCGTGGCTGTCGGCAAGCCGCATCAGCCGACCCTCGAACGAGACCAGCTTCTTGTTGATGTCGTAGAGCTGCTCGACGAGCGAATCGATGCGGGCCTGGTTGAGGCGCAGCGACTTCACCTCGACGATGATCTCGTCCTTCAGCTTCTTGTATTTGCGCTCCTGCGAGGGCGACAGCGACTCGCTCTGCAACTGGTTGGCGATGTCCTGCTCCTGCAGGCGGCGCAGCTTCTTGTAGTTGTCGGCGATCTTGTCGAAGGTCTCCACGACCTTCGGCTTCAGCTCGGCCTCGATGGCCGCGAGCGACATCTGGTTTTCGAACTCGTCGTCATCCATGTCGCCTTCGGCCGAACCTTCGGACGTGCTTTCGCCCTCAGGCGCAGCAGCCGGCGCGGCGCGGAACGGGGTCGGCGCCGGAGGCGCCGCCGGCGGCGCGATATGCGAAGGCGCGGCCTGCGCCGGCATGACGGTCTCGCCATTGCCGTTGGCGGCCGCAAGCGGCTGGCCGTCGGGGCCGAGTGGGGCCGCGAGCATCGCCGGGTTCATGTTGTTCTTGGCGTCGGGGCCGGCATAGGTCGCTTCGAGATCGATGATGTCGCGAAGGAAGATCTTTCCTTCGTTGAGTTCGTCGCGCCAGATGATGATGGCCTGGAACGTCAGCGGGCTTTCGCACAGCCCTGCGATCATCGCCTCGCGGCCGGCCTCGATGCGCTTGGCGATCGCGATTTCGCCTTCGCGCGAGAGAAGCTCGACGGTGCCCATCTCGCGCAGATACATGCGGACGGGATCGTCGGTGCGCTCGCCGGGCTCGGACTTCTTGACTTCGGTGACGGCCTTCTGCGTGACCTCGACCAGTTCGTTGTCGGTCTCGTCCTCGGCCTCTTCCTTATTTTCTTCTTCGCTGTCGGCGTCCTCGGCCTCGGAGACGTTGATGCCCATGTCTGAAAGCATCGACATGATGTCTTCGATCTGCTCCGGCGAGGTGGTGTCGGACGGCAAGACTTCATTGAGCTGATCGAAGGTCACGAAGCCGCGCTTCTTGGCCTGCTTGATCATCTTCTTGACGGCGGCGTCCGACAAATCGAGCAACGGCGACGGCGCGTCCGGCGAGTCCTTCTCAGGGGCGTCTGCTGCCTTGTCGTCTTTTTCTTTGTCTTTTACCTGCAGCGTCTTTGCCTTGGTGGCCATTCAGTGCTCCTAAACGCGCTCATGCGCGATGCGTTGCCGCGCCCGCGCTTTGAATCTTACGTCGCTTACGACGCGGAAAGGGCGGCGCAGGATATCGCCACCCCAAAATTGCTCGAACCGGTTACGAACTCTTAGCCCGCAGGCTATTAAGCTTCGATTAACCGTGTTTTTGCAGCCAAACCATGGGTTTGGCGAGTCATTTCGCGGTTCCGGTCAAGACCATCCGCATCATTTTTTAATCAAACGCTCCGCTGGAACCGGCCCGAGGACTCGCCGAAACCCTCGATCAGGGCCTCGGTGCCGTCCACTTCCGCCAACCTTGCCTTCACGTCGCGCAGCCACGCCAAATTTGCCTCGCTTGCCTCGTCGCCCAAGGCCAGCTCAGCATCCTTCAATTCCCTAAGTAATGAGTGCCATTGGCGATGCAAGGATACCAGCTGGTGCCAGGTGGAAAGAACGTCTTCCCGCCCCGCGCTGGCCTGCGCGCCCCACACCGCCGAGGTCGTGATCGCCAGTTCAACCCTTTGAAGAGATTGCGAAAATCCGCCCGCGGCAAGGTCGGCGCGCATCTTCTCGCTCTGTTCTGATGGCTCCGGACTTTGGTGATGGTCGTTGGCGAAGGCAGCGATGATGCCGGCGCGCAGTTTGTGCGCCTCCGGATGCGCCAATTCCAGCGCCGCCACCTCTTCCAGATGGTCGTGCAGCAGCCAGGGATGATTGATCAGGGACTGCAAAATCAGCGCCTCGCGGCGGGATATCGCGCTGCGCTGGCCGCGCATGATCGGGCTCAACGCGAGCTGCGGGCTCGCCGCCTGATAGGGCCCGCGGTTGATGGTCTGGCTGCCCGCCGATCCCTGTGGACGGCCGCCGCCGCGGGGCTCGAATCGGCCCGCCGCGCCCGGCGTGAACGACCCGCGAGGCTGGAAACGGCGGCCTGATTCGCCGCCGCCCGCGCCACCGCGATAACTGCCGCGACCGTAGCCGCCGCGGCCGCCTTCCGGCGCGAAGGTCCGTTGCAAGCGCTCCGCCAGATCCTGGCGATAATAGCGCCGCACCACTTCATCGCGGATGCCGTTACTAAGTTCGCCGATCCGCGCCTCCAGCGCCGCGCGCCGCTCCGGTGTCGCGTAAGTGCCGCCTTCGATTTCGCGCGACCAGATCACATCGGCGAGGCCCCGCGCTGCGGAGATCACTTCCTCGATGGCGCCGCGCCCGCCCGAGCGTGCGAGATCGTCGGGGTCCTGGCCTTCCGGCAGCAACGCGAAACGCAGGCTCTTGCCGGGCTTGAGATGCGGCAGCGCCATGTCGGCGGCGCGCCATGCCGCCTTCTGCCCGGCCCTGTCGCCGTCGAAACAGAGTATCGGCTCGTCGGCCATCTTCCATAAGAGCGCGAGCTGGTTCTCGGTCAGTGCGGTGCCGAGTGGCGCGACGCTGGCGGCAAAGCCCGCGCCGACCATGGCGATGACGTCGACATAGCCTTCCACCACCACCAGCGGCGCGCCGTTATGGGTAGCCAACCGCGCCGGCGCTAAATTGTAGAGATTGTCGCCCTTGTGAAACAACGGCGTTTCCGGCGAATTCAGATATTTCGCGGCAACGTCTTTTTCCAGCGCACGGCCGCCGAACGCGATCACCCTTCCGCGCAGATCGGTGATCGGAAACATCACGCGGTCGCGAAAGCGATCGTACGGCACCGGAATGTCGTCGCCCGCGATCAGGAGTCCCGCTTCCACCATGTCCTCGACCGGGATGCCCTGCGCGCCCAGATGCTCCTTCAGCGCGAAACGCTCGCCAGCCGCATAGCCGATGCGAAACTGCAATTGCACCGCAGGCGAAATCGCGCGGTCGCCGAGATAGCCGCGGGCTTTGGCGCCATTACGCGAGGCCAAAGTGTCGGCGAAAAATTTCGCGGCAAGCTCCATCACATCGTACAGCGTCTTGCGGCGTTGCTCGTGCCGCGCGGCATCGGGCGTCACCGCCGGCAGCGGCACGCCGGCCATCGAGGCCAGCCGCTCGACGGCCTCGGTAAAGCCGACGCCTTCGGTCTCCATCAGGAAGCTGATGATGTCGCCGTGCTTGCCGGACGAGAAGTCGTGGTAAAAACCCTTCTGGTCGTTGACCGTGAACGACGGCGACTTCTCCTGCTGAAACGGCGACAGCCCCTTCCACTCGCGTCCCGCCTTCTTCAACTTCACGCGCCGGCCGACGACTTCCGAAACCGGAAGCCGGGCGCGCAGTTCATCGAGGAATTGGGGCGTAAAGCGCATGGTGGATTGTCGCTTGAGTCCGGGGCCAACCGATCATGGATATAGGGCACCCGGCCCTATATGCGAAGATTATTGGCCTTCTCCCGGCTATTCACAGGGTGCCTCACTGTCATTCCGAGGAACGCGCCAACGATTTGCTCCGTCATGCCCGGCCTTGTGCCCGGGCATCCACGTCTTTCTTACTTTGCGCGGTCAAAGACGTGGATGGCCGGGACAAGCCCGGCCATGACAGCGGAAAGTCCCCATCGTCCTCCGCCCTACCTCTCCAAAAATCGGCCCGAGGCGATCTGCGGCAGGTGTGCGACCGGCCAGTTGTAAATGTAGGTCCAGGCCTCGCTCAGCACGCCATCGCCTGATGTTACTGATAGCATCTGCCTGATATATTCGGTCGGCGGCGCAAAGCCTTCGCCGCAGGCCTCATACATATCGAACTCGCGCAGCAGTTCTTCCGGCTGGCGCAACCAATACAGTTCGCCGAACACCACTTCATTGGGGTCGTCGGACAACATCAGCCCTGGATAATGCTTTACCAGATAGAGCCGGCCCCGGCACCGCGCCTCGCCGAGAAAGTCGGCGCTGCGCGACAACAGCTTCGCCATCGGATGATCGAAGCCGCGCATCAGCGTGCCGTAAACGAACAGATGATCGGAGTTCATGGGAAACGTATACCGTCATTGCGAGCGATAGCGAAGCAATCCAGAAAGCCGCGCAAAAGGACTGGATTGCTTCGTCGCTTACGCTCCTCGCAATGACGGAGGTAAGGGCCGTGCCCTACGCCGCCACGACCTCATCGCTGATAACGAGGAATTTGACCAGATCCATCCGGCCGAAACTCGTGGTCAGCGCCACGTCGGCGGCGTCGCGGCCGGTGCCCATCAGGATGCGGCCGATCCGCGGATGATTGTGGCGGGCGTCGAAGGTGTACCACTGGCCCGACAGATAGACCTGAAACCAGCCGGAGAAATCCATCGGCGCCGGATCGGGCGGAATGCCGATGTCGCCCATGTATCCCGTGCAATAGCGCGCCGGGATGTTCATGCAGCGGCAGAAGGTCAGCGCCAGATGCGCGAAATCGCGGCACACGCCGGCGCCCTGCTCGTAGACGTCGTGCGCGGATTTCATGTGATGGGCGTGCTGATAGCCGAAGGTGACGTGGTTGTGGACGAACTCGGTGATCGCCGCGACCCGCGCCCAGCCCGGCGGGGTGTTACCGAACAGCGACCACGCGATGTCGGTGAGCTTGTCGGTTTCGCAGTAGCGGCTCGGCATCAGATACTGCAGCAATTCGTCCGGCAGTTGGTCGATCGGCACCTGCTGCGCGGTCGGCATCACGACATCGGGCAATCCGGAATCGCGCAGCAGCGCGCTGCCGCGCAAGGTCACGCCACCGCTAGGGGCCACCAGCCTGCCACAGACATTGCCAAAGCTGTCGCGGTAGAATCCGATCGGCACGTTCGGCTCGGCGACGATGCTCTCGGTGCCGACAATATCAGCGAACCGCGACGGATGGATGTTGAGCATCGTCACCATCGGCGTCGGCTGCACCGCCGCGTAAGCAATCTCGAAGCCTACCTTGATTTCCATGATCAGGCCTTTGCGTCTTCGCCTACCGAGACGACGTTGATGCTGACATCCATGCCGACGAACGCATCGGCCGAGCCGAGATAGGTGCCGTGCAACGGTATGGCCTGGCGCGGATCGCGCGCCACCGCCACCCGAACGAGGTCGCGGGTGCCGACGATGCCGTTGGTGGGATCGAACTCGATCCAGCCGGCGCTCGGCAGATAGACCTGCACCCAGGCATGGGTCGAGCCGCCGCCGACATAGCCGTGGGCGCGATCGCCCGGAATGAACAGATATCCTGACACGAAGCGCGCGGCGATGCCGAGCCGGCGCAGCGCCTCGATCATGAACAACGCATAGTCGCGGCAGGTTCCGGATTTGGTCTGCAGCGTGTCGAGCGGATGCTGGGTGCCCTGCTCATGCCGTTTGCGGTAGGTAAACGCCTGGCGGATGCCGTGCGTCATGCCGCTGAGAATATTGAAGGTCGGGGTCGGCCCCTCCTCATCGAGAAAATTCCGCGCCCATGCCGACAACTCGCCGTTCGGATCGCCATATTGCGGCGCGATGAATTGGGCGAGGTCGGGAAACTCCTCCTTGTCGTAGGGGAAAGGATAGAAGTAAGCCGGATCGTCCGGGGTCAGGGCGAACTCCTCGGCGGGATTGTGCTCCACCGTTGCGGTGCTGCTGAACGACAGGGTTTGCGCGCGTTCGTCGAAGGTCGCGATCGCGACGCTGTTGCCGAACACGTCGTGGATCCAGCGCAGCGACATCGGCTCCGGCACGATCTCGAGATTGCCGGAAAGCACGCGCAGATCGTGACCGTCGCGCGGGCGCAGCATGATGCGATGTTCGCCGAACGCCACCGGGTGCGCGTAGCGATATTCGGTCTTGTGATGGATCGTCAGCAGGGGCATCGTCGAGCTAATCATCGTGACTTTATGCAATCTAATCTATACCGATCCCTGCTTATTTCTAAATCGGTATGCTGCTTCGCTAGGCAACAGTTAAGGAAATGGCTTTGGACAGTGCGGGCGACACATCATTACTCCTCGGAAGCGCAGAGGTTCCGCCCGTTCATGAAGATAATGCCTCAGGACACTCGCCGTTTCTGCTCACTTGTGACCATTACGGCCGGCTGATTCCAGGCAAACTCGGCGATCTCGGGCTGCCGGCCGGCGAACTTACGCGGCATATCGCCTGGGATGTGGGGATCGCCGGCGTCGCCGACGCGCTGTCGAAACATCTGGACGCGCATCTGATCGCACAGCGCTACTCGCGGCTGGTGATCGACTGCAATCGCCCGCCGGAAGCGCCAAGTTCGATCCCGCGCATCAGCGAAGCGACGACAATTCCCGGCAATGAAGGTCTTGCGCGCGACGCCGTCGAGGCGCGGCGCGAAGCGATCTTCGATCCCTACCATCGCCGCATCGACGAGGTCATCGACCAACGCTTACGCGATCGCATTCCGACAGTGCTCGTATCGCTGCATAGTTTCACGCCGGTGTATGCGGGGATTGCCAGGCCATGGCATATCGGCACGCTCTATCATCGCGATACAAAACTGCCGCCGCGGCTATTGAAACTGTTGCGCGCGGAGGCCGATCTGGTGGTCGGCGACAACGAGCCCTACGCGGTGAGCGACGAGACCGACTACACCATCCCGGTTCACGGCGAGGCGCGCGGGTTAATGAATTCGGGCATCGAAATCCGCCAGGACCTGATCGCCGATCAGGCCGGCCAAACGCAATGGGCGGATCGGCTCGCGCGCGTTATTAGCGAGATCGAGACAGTGTTGCGCGCGCAGCGGCTGTTGCCGGTTTAACTACTCTCACCGCGCCCGCGTCAACGCCAGCCAGACGCCGCCCCCGATCATGAAGCCGCCGGAAATGCGCGACACCAGCCGGGTCCGCCGCGCTGAGAAGAACGACCGCGCGCGGCCGGCGAGCAGCGCGTAGGTTGCGTCAGTCATGCCGGCCGTCGCCATGAAGGTAACGCCGAGCAGCGTCACCTGCGAGACATGGTCCTTGTTCATGTCCATGAACTGCGGAATGAAGGCACCGAAGAACACCAGCACTTTGGGGTTACTGAGCAACACCAGAAGGCCCTGCAGGAAGAAGCCGCCGCGCGGCGGAGGCGGCGCATCGGCCTTGACGCCTTCGACCGGCGAACGAACGAGCTTGATGCCGAGCCAGACCAGGTAGGCCGCGCCTGCAAAGCGTACCCAATCGAACCAGTAGCCCATGGTCGCCATCAGCGAGGTCAGTCCGATCGCAACGATGCCGATCACGATCGCAAGGCCTGCTTGCGCGCCGGCGATGTTGATCAGCGCGGCGCGGGTGCCATGGCGCAGGCCGTTGGCGATCACGAGCGTAACGATCGGTCCGGGCAGTAGCGCCAGCGCGATGCAGGCGACGACAAAGGCGAGATAGAGTTGAAGGGACATGGTGAACTCGCGTGCATTCGAATGACTGTTCGATGAGGCACGATCGTATCGCAAGAGAAGATCGCCCTCCAAGCTCTTTCCCGGTGGGAAAGAGTGGCGAGGACCACTCGGATCAGCGCGAATTCGAGCCGGGATGAGGAGGTCTGGATCATGATCCGATTAGACTGAATCGGATCATGATCTCATCTCTTTGTTTGAGCATGATCTCCGGGCAAACGCTCCGCGTTTGTCCCGAGGGAAAACCGGTTTCCACTTTTCCGGATCATGCTCTAACATCGCCATAGAGGCCGCCTGACCCGCGCCTTGAGAGCCGCCGAGACGATGCTCGGCGGCTCTCGCGCGGGCGACCGCTCCTGGGACGGGGGATAATCGCCGGCGCTAGCGGTAAATAATCGAAAGCCGTTCAGTCATGGGTCAGCCATATCTGGAACGGATGTGTGAAAGGCTTCCAGCCGCTCCAATACCGTGGAGGCGACGCTGCGAGGACCAACTCTGAAGCGTCTAAGTGGCCTCGGCGATACGTTCTATTAGAACCCTCATTGTGACCGGTTCCGCGACGTGCGCGGTATCCGGCGCTTTGGGACTCATGTTACGAAGAGCATTGATAGCTGGTTATTTAAAAACTATACTGTATCGTTTATATAATCCAACTTCGGCGGGCTGGCAAGAGGCTTTGGATGGCAAAGGAAGGAATTGTTGCGGCGCGTCCTGCCCCGCGGGGGGCCGGCGGCCGTCCTACACGCGAGGAGGCTGTGCGGCGTGACGCACGCCTGCTCGACGTCGCGACAAAGCTGTTCATGGAGCGAGGTTTTGATTGCACGTCGATCGATGCGGTCGCGGAAACGGCCGGCGTGAGCAAGCCGACCGTCTATGCGCGTTATCGGGACAAGCGCGATCTGTTCACAGCGGTCCTGCGAGCCACGATTCAACGCTGGCTCGCTCCGCTATCGGCGGCGGCCGAGGCCGCGATGGTCAACCCCAAGGGCATCGAAACGACGCTGCACGATCTTAGCCGCCACGTGCTGGCGCACGCTTCGACACCTGAGGTGATTATGCTGCGGCGGACGCTCGCGGCGCAGGCGGTGCAGTTTCCGGAGCTGGCAAAGCTCGCCTATGAAGAGGGTTGGCTGCGTGGGGTTCGGGCCATCGCACTCCTGCTTGAGCAGTTTGCTGCCCGCGGTCAGATCAAGATAGCGGACCCCACAATCGCGGCCGACCTGTTCCTCAGTCTGGTGCTGAGTACTTCCGAGCGCCAGATGCTCCACGGCATCGCAACCCGTTCAAAGGTTCAGGAGCAGCGGAGACAGGCTGCCGTCAATCTGTTCCTGGATGGCGTAAGAGCTCGCTGAAACGCTCATTGCAACGTGGCGGATCTCCGGTAGCGAATGCCATTTTGCAAGAGATCGTCCGATGGCGGCGCCTTCGCCCAGAGATCACCGGTTTTGGCCTTGTCATATCCATATTGATAAAGCGATCGCATATAGCCCGTGTCGAAACCGAATGAGCCTGGCGACGGAATATCTTTATCGACATAAGTCAGATTGAATCCGAAGTTGTTGCGGCGAGCGAAGTCATAAGTCTCGTAGAGCACCGAACGGATTTGCGTTTTCGTGACGGAAGCGGAGGCGCGCGCCGCGATGTCGATCGTGCTGTTCGGAACCAGCTGAAAGTCTCGCTCGACCTTATCGTTTATCAAGACGTAGATGTCCATGCGCAGACCTCTGGCGACCGCTCCGTTTCGCAGCAGGAACGCTTCCGGCAACGTCAGGACCGGCGCCGTCACGCCTCCATCCACATGCATTTCCCGAAAGCGATGTCCGTTCGCTTCCGCATCAATCAACATCGGCGGGAAAACCACCGGGATACTTGCAGACGCGGCCAGGACATCCCTGAATAAATCCAGCGCCTGGGTTGACCCGATCCTGGCGATGCGACCCATATCCCAGATCACCGTGCGTTGCGTATCGAGATTGGTGGTTACGATGAGAAGCTTTCTGCCCTTGGCGTCTTTGGCGGCGATTGCCGCAAGCATGTCCTGGCCGACATAGCGGGCAACGAGCTCGCGCAGGTGCGTGTTTCCAAACAGGCCGGATCCGAAAAGAGCGTGCACGATGCTTGGCGTATTGAGCAGGCTTTCAGCGATGCCGCTGGTATAAATTTCCCTCAACATTGCATCGTAGGCAGGGCCGAGAAATGCAAATGGTGCAATCAGAGCCCCTGTGCTCACGCCTGAGACGACTGAAAATTCGGGGCGCGTCCCCGCTGCGGTCCAGCCATTCAGCACGCCCGCACCGTATGCGCCATCGGCGCCGCCTCCCGACAACGCAAGATAGCTGAGAGGACCAGATCGAGAACTCAGATTTGTTTTGAGAAACATCGATGCCGGCTCGTCCGCGTATCTGCGCAGTTCGCCAAGATCCAATACCGTTGAGGATGCCGCATCGGATACGGTGTACGGGGTACGCGGAAGCGAACTGCAGCCGGCAAGAATGAACATGACGCTCAGAACGGCGAACGGCAGCACCAACAGCCGACGAAAACAACACATGACGGTTACCTGGCTCCGCTCAACGACGCGGCTTTGCTGTGAAAGGGTGGCCGCGTATCTAGAAAATTTCCTTGATGTCAGATCGCCCCAAGAGGCCGGTGCCGGATCGCTCCGCTTTCTCCAGGTAGTCACGATGAATGGTCTGGATACGCCTTCGTCCGTCGAACTTGACCCGCCAACTGCTCGGGGATCCCTGTCCGACGATGAGGCCCTGGCGGTCACCGTATCTGGGGTGACGCGCACGCCCCCATGCGCTCATTCGGACGCGATCACCGGGCGCAAGCGACGGCTTCGCTTCCAGCGGATCGTCTGTTCCGGAACTGGCACCGCCCGATTCCCGCGTTAGTTCCGCACCGTCAAATTCGTGTTTCGTCATCCATGATCGTCCTTGTCAGCTTCCCGAAATTGGATTATATAAACGATACAGTGTGGTTTTGATTTTAGCCAGCGGTATAAGCGCTGT
Organism: Bradyrhizobium sp.; assembly: GCA_028290305.1. The sequence continues at coordinate 15,999 of JAQGKC010000475.1, read as the reverse complement.
TTGTAAAGTTGGTCTTAAAGCGCGGGGTTACGCGCAGCCGGCCATCGCCGAACCCGGGCGATCGCAACGCCGCGGCCAGGGTCGACGCGAAACCTGACTGACGCATGCGATGCGCGGGCAGCAGGACAAAGAGAGCAGACCATGGCTAATCCGAACGAACTCAATCCGAATGTTCACAACGCCGCCACCGAACAGAGCGGCCCCCGCCTCCCCGACGACAAGGTCTATCGTCTGGCGCACCGTCTGTCGGAGGCCAAGGGCACGGGCGAGACGGCCAAGCCAGAATCGAAAGTCGCGCCAGACGATCGCAAGCCCGAGGCGAGGCCATCGGTTGAACCGCATCACGCAACCTCCAGCTCCGTGACATCGAAAAAGTCGTTGCGCCGGCCGTTGATGTTCGCGTTGCTGCCGGTGGTGCTCGTTGTCGGCGGATATTTTTACGTGACGGGCGGCGCAACCATGTCGACGGACAATGCCTATGTTCAGGCCGACATGGTCGGATTGTCGACCGACGTGTCCGGAATGGTCCGTGAGGTCTCGGTTCACGATAATCAGAAAGTCGCGAAAGGTGACGTTCTGTTCAAGCTCGACGACCTGCAGTTTCGGCTCGCACTGGATCGCACCGAGGCCCAGATCGGAAACACGCGAAACGATCTCCTTGCACTGCAGGCCAGCTACCGGAACATGCAGACCCAGGTCGAGCAGGCGCAGAAAGATGTTGATTTCAACATGGTCAACTTCAATCGCCAGGAGCAACTGATTGCCAACAACTTTACTCCAAAGGTCACCTTCGACACCGCCCGCAACACCCTTCAGGGCGCGCAGCAAAAGCTTGCTTCTCTGCAACAGCAGCTTGCGGGCATCGCCGCCAACCTGAATGGCGACCCCGATGCGCCCATCGAAAGCCATCCCAAATACAAGGATGCGGTGGCCGCGCGCGATGAGGCCGCGCGCCAGCTTGCGCACACGATCGTACGAGCACCCTTCGCCGGCATCGTGACCAACGTGCCGTCGCTGCAGCCCGGTCAGTATCTTGCCGCCGCGGCAACGGCGTTCAACATCGTCTCGACCGACCGGGTCTGGATTCAGGCGAGCCCGAAGGAAACCGAGCTGACCTATGTCAAGCCCGGACAGAAAGTGACGGTCGAGGTCGATACCTATCCCGGCCAGCGATGGGTCGGCACTGTCGAGAGTATAAGTCCCGCGTCCGCATCGAGCTTTTCCTTGCTGCCGGCCGAAAATACCAGCGGCAACTGGGTCAAGGTCGTGCAGCGGATACCGATGCGCGTCAGCGTCAGCAATGCGCCGGGCAAGCCACCGCTGCGCGTCGGCATGAGCGTAGAGGTGAATGTCGACACCGGGCATGAGCGCGGGTTGCCCAGTTTCATCACCGATCTCTTTGGATCATCGGATTCCGAACATGGCTGATAACACGGCCAACGCCTCTGACGCGATCAATCGGCCAGCGATTACGGCGTGTGTCATCCTCGCCGTCATCATGCAGGCGCTCGATACGACGATCGCCAATGTTGCGCTTCCCTATATGCAGGGCAGCGTGTCGGCGAGTTCAGACCAGATCAACTGGGTGTTGACGTCCTATATTGTCGCCGCGGCCATCATGACGCCGCCGTCGGGATTCCTTGCAAGCAGATTTGGCCGCAAGCGCGTCTTGATGGTGGCTGTCGCCGGTTTCGTGCTTGCATCGGTGCTGTGCGGCATCGCGCAGTCGCTGGTCCAGATCGTGGCTTTTCGGTTGCTGCAGGGATTTTTCGGCGCAGCGCTTGTCCCGCTGTCCCAATCGATTCTGCTCGACATCTATACACCGGAAGAACGTGGCTCGGCGATGGCGCTGTTCGGCGTGTCGGTGATGGTCGGACCGGTGCTGGGGCCGGTAATCGGCGGCTGGCTGACGGACCACTACAGTTGGCGATGGGTATTCTATATCAACGTACCGCTGGGCGCGCTCGCATTCGCTGGCATATCGTTCTTCATAAAAGAGACGGCGGTCAGCGCGGCGGCGAAGCTGGATTGGCTGGGGTTTGGCAGCTTGAGCGTCACTATTGCCGCGATGCAAGTGTTTCTCGACCGGGGCGCGCAACTCGACTGGTTTTCATCCGTCGAGATCCTGATCGAGGCGGTTGTCTGCGTATCGGCATTTTATGTATTCCTCGTTCACACATTTACCGCGAAGAATTCCTTTGTCGATCTCAAGCTTTTTCTCGATCGGAATTTCGCGGTCGCCATGCTGTTCATTTTCATCGTCGGGATAACCTATCTGGCGTCCCTGGCGTTGATGACGCCGTATCTGCAAACGCTGATGGGTTATCCCGTCGTGACCGCGGGGCTTGTGATGGGCCCGCGCGGTCTGGGGACGATGGTCTGCATGTTTCTGGTCGGCCGCCTCATTGGACGGATCGATACCCGAGCGCTACTCATGATTGGACTGCTGCTGACCGCGTGGGCGATGTACGACATGACCGGGTGGAATCCGAATGTCTCGCAGTGGACGATCGCGGTAACCGGATTCATCCAGGGAGCTGGCCTCGGATTTTTGTTCGTCCCTCTCACGACCGTGGCATTTTCCACGCTCGCGCAGGAGCAGCGGGCGGACGCGGCCGGTCTCTTCAACCTGTCGCGCAATGTCGGCTCCAGCGTCGGCATATCGATCGTCTCGTATCTGCTGATCAGAAACAACCAGGTCAATCACGCGACCATCGCTAGCCATGTCACAGCCGTCAATCACGCGTTCAACAACAGCACTGTGCTGCAAGCATGGAGTCCATGGACCGCGAGCGGACGCGCAGCGCTCGACCAGGTCGTGCAAACGCAGGCTTCAATCATTAGCTATATCGACGACTTCAAACTGATGATGATCCTCTCGCTTGCTGTGGTTCCTCTGGTGTTGCTGCTGCGGCGGGCTTCTACAGACGCCGGAAACGACCATGCGATGGTGATGGAATGAACGGCTGTCGCCCCTCCATGGTGAAATCTAAGGGAATGAACACAATGCACAAATTCTTGGTGGCGCTCATCCTGCTGTCTGTCCAGGTTCCGACCGGCGCCCTTGCCCATAGCGGTACGGACCAGGAAGAGAAGGCTTGCATGCGCGACGTCCAGCGTTTCTGCCGCAAGCTGATGGATCAGGGCGACTTTACCATTCTGGCTTGCCTCAAGGAAAATCGTCAAAAGTTGACTCCCGCGTGCCGCTACGTGCTGGTCAGCCACGGGCAATAACAGAGACACGCTTCGCGCTTTTTTCCGAGCTAGCGTGCATCCATCGCAGACGCCATCCAGCGTGCCATGTCATTGGACGCAAGGAAGTCCAGCGCAACACGCTGAACGCCTGACGCGTCGGCCTTGCCCTGCGCAACCGCGACAAGCAGGTCGCAACGCCGTGACAGGGCGATGCCGACGGCGGCATGCCGCGAACCATCGGCCATCCTGAGATCGTAGCTCCGCGATCGTCCGGACATGTCGGCGATCTGGATTACCCTGCCCGCCTCGAGCGGAACGAAGCGGTCGCTCATCAGGTCGAGATCGGCGACCCGATCGACCTCGTCGTCATCGGCGACGCCGCTGTCGCAGTTGCAGAAGCCGATCTTCGGCCGCACATACAGTTCGACATCGTCACCGCACGAAGCAGCGTCGCAATGGAACGCGCGCCCCGCCGGCCAGCCATCGCGCGGAAACGGCCAGGCGATTTCGCGCCAGGTCCCGATGTCCGAGTGAGCATGTTGATAGGCAGCGACGCCGGACAGCGTGCAAATCGCAACAGCAAAGGCGATCACCAGCCTGCGCATGTCACCTCACCGGCATCAGGGCAGGCCGGCCACGGTGCGTGCAGGCCCGGTCAGTTCCAGGATATGCAGGCCGGTATTGGCGCGGTCGACGATATAGATGTAGCCGCGCTCATCGGTCTCGACATTGTTGGTCTGGATCGCGACCTTGCAGCGGTCCTTGCCGTCGACGGTGATGCAGCGCTTGTCGGTCGCCGCCGTGATCGAGGGAATGAAATAGCCGACCTCCTTGGGGTGATAGGGATCGCGGATATCGAGCGCCCGGACGCCTGCATTGAAGAAGGCGATGAACGCCATCTTCTTGTAGTAGACCGGCGCCATGCTTTCGTTGGAGGAATGCGAGCCGAACCGCCCTCCCCGTTCGCAGAACGAACTGCTAGCCTCGGGCACGGTATAGCTCGAAATCATCATCGGCCGGGTCTCGGTCGTGACGTCGGCGAACCACACCATCTGCCGCGGTTCGCCGCATTCATTCTGGATCGCCTCATCGACGATCATCACGATGTCGCGGGTCTTGCCGTCTTTATCATGAGCGAATTCCGCGATCGGCATGTCCTTCATTGGAAACGTGGTGTGGGCGCCGTTGAAGGCCGACATCGGCATCCGCGAGATTTCCGGAAAGCGAAGATTGTCCGGCGTCGGCTCCTTCGGCCCATGGATGAGCTTGTCGCGATCGACGATCTGGAGGAAACCGCCCTTGTCGGTCCCATATCCGAAATAGATCCGGTTGCCCTTGGGCCCGGTCGAGATCGGCCCGTGCAATTCGGTCGGCACCGCGCCGGTCGAACCGGGCTCCTGACCGGGAAGGCCGAAGTCGCGGATCTTCAGGGGGTGCGCGGGATCGCTGAGGTCGTAGACTTGCGTCATGCGGCGCGTGCGCCAGTCGGGCGCACCCGACACCAGAAAGGCAATGCCGGTGTCGCATTCCCACCAGCTCTTGTGCGTATCCTTGAGGCCGCCGATCCGCGTGACCAGTACCGGATTGGCGGGATCGGCCACATTCCAGATTTCATGGGCCTCGCTGCCGAAAGTGCGCAGCATGTAAACCGCGTTGGGATCGCCCTTGGGCAGCGCCTTGCCATCACAGATGCGCACCATCTGCGCGCCACCGGCTTCATACTTTCCTTCCTGTCCAGGGATGTGGCGCAGATATTTCGGCTGCGCGGGATCGGTGACATCGACAATGGAGGTCCCGTTCGGCTCGGCCTTTCCCGTCATCGGGTTGACCGGATCGGGAATATCGTCGGTGCCGCCGTGATGTCCGATATAGGCAATCCAGCGGTCGCCCTGATGATGGATGGTCGGCTGATAGGCGCTGCGTGCCTGCAGGTCGTTTGTGCCGACCAGCTTCATGCCAGATGCTTCCGGCGGAGCGCCGATCACCTGCTGCTGCGCATGCGCGCCACCGCAGCAGGCGACGAAAACCATTGAGATAAACGCGATCAGGAAGCCCCGGCACTTCATATTTTCCACCCAACTGTTCAAAGCCAATCTGCGTTGGCTGATCGCGACGATACCATGTCCAATCCCGTTGCAAAAACACGCTCTTGACATGCAACCATTTGGTTGCCTATCATGCCGGTCATGGATGAGGTCTTCAAAGCGCTGGCCGACGCTTCAAGACGGTCGCTGCTGGACAGGCTTCACGTCAAAAATGGACAGACGCTGAACGAACTCTGCGATGGCCTCGCCATGACGCGGCAGGCCGTAACGAAACACCTCGGGATTCTCGAAGAGGCCAATCTCGTCACCACGTTCAAGCATGGCCGCGAGAAGCTGCACTATCTCAATCCGGTGCCGATCCACCAGATCGGCGAGCGGTGGATCAAAAAATTCGAGCGCGGCAGGCTCGCCGCACTGGGTGAATTGAAACGGCAACTGGAGAAGCGTGATGAGTAAGCCGGAATTCGTCTATGTCATCTACATTCAATCGACACCGGAGAAAATATGGGAAGCCCTGATCGATCCCGAGATGACGAAGGAATTCTGGGGCCGTCATCGCAACCAGTCCGACTGGAAGATCGGCTCGGCCTGGCATCACGCGAATTATGATGATGCGACCGATATCGCAGTAGCCGGAACCGTCGTTGAAAGAGATCCCCCGCGCCGCATGGTGCTGACATGGGCACGGCCGAACCAGACCGACAAAGACGCCATCTCGCGCGTCACGTTCGAAATCGACGAGTTCATGGGCTCTGCGCGGCTGACGGTTACCCACAGCGAACTCAGCCCCGAAATGCTGCGCAACATCAGCGCCGGCTGGCCGGCGGTCCTGTCCAGTTTGAAAAGTCTGCTGGAAACCGGAGCCTCGCTGCCGATGACAAGACGGAAATGGAAGAAGTCCAACTGAATATCTTATGAGGAGAACACGATGTCCCGCCTTGCGCCATCATTCGTTTACACAACCTATATCGAAACTTCGGCGGAGAAACTCTGGCAGGCCCTCACCGACGCCGACTTCACCGAGCGTTACTGGTTCGGCTATCGCGTTGCATCGGACTGGAAGCCTGGATCGCATTACGAATTCGCCAAGCAAGGCGCCAACAGCGTCGAGGGCAACGTACTCGAACTCGATCCGCCGAAACGGCTGATCTATACTTGGAACCCTTGTTCACCCGAGGCGAAACGCGAGCGCGTATCCCGTGTCACTTTCGACCTCGAGCCGCGCGGCAAGGTCGTCAAATTGACGGTGACGCACGACAATCTGGAAGAAGGCGGCAAGACGCTGCGCGATATTTCCGGCGGCTGGCCGATGGTTTTGGCGAGCCTGAAGAGCCTGCTCGAGACCGGGCATCCATTGATGCTCGATCCGCCGGTGAACGCGCCCAAGGAGAACGCCGATGCGTAAGCCTGAGTTCGTCTACGTCACCTATATCGAGACCACGCCCGAAAAATTGTGGGAGGCGTTGACCAGCAGCGAATTCACCAAACGCTATTGGTGGGACACCCTAGTGATCTCGGACTGGAAGGTTGACTCGCCTCTCGCGCTCGAATGGCGTGGCAAGGTGACCGACACCGGCGTGATCGTCGAAGCCGATCCGCCGCGGCGGTTGTCCTACACATGGTCGAACACCTCGGAGGAGTTTCGCAACGAACGGCCCTCGCGCGTGACCTTCGTCCTCGATCCCTATGGCAAACTTGTCAAGCTCACGCTGACCCACGAGGATTTCGAGCAGGACAGCAAGATGCTGCAGGGCATTTCCAAGGGATGGCCGGCCATCATGTCCAGCCTCAAGAGCATGCTGGAATCCGGGCAGGCGCTCGATGTCCCGCTTGCTGCCCTGAACATAGAAGGCGTGGAGTAATGACAATGGACATCAGCAAATTCCAGCCATCTCTCGTCTACACGATCTATATCGCGTCCACCCCGGAAAAGGTGTGGCAAGCACTGACGACAGCAGAGTTCAGCCGTGAATATTTCTTCGGCAATGCGGTGGAAGTAGAGATGAAGGTCGGCGGCGCGTTTATTGTCCACGCGCCGGATGGCTCGCTGCACATCAGCGGCGAAGTGATCGAATGCGTTGCCCCGCGCAAGCTAACCGTCACCTTCAACGTCAACTGGCCGGCACTGATCGAAAAGCTTGGCCCAACGCTTGTGACCTACGAGATCGAGCAAGCCGGCAATGCCGTCCGGCTCACCTTGACCGAGGCGCATGACCGGCCGATCAGCGACGATATCCTCTCAGGCGGCCGTTCGGGCTGGCCCGCGATCCTGTCGAGCCTCAAGAGCCTGCTCGAGACCGGAGAAGCGCTTGTCGTCAAGATGGAGCCGCCGCAGCGGATGCTGGAGGCACTGAAGAAATTGGGAATCAGGACGCCTTGACCATGTCGTCCCCGCGAACGCGGGGACCCATACGCCGTGTCGTCTCGTCTTAGAAAAGAACGATTGATCGCCTTTTAAAATCACCAGCGCCAGGGGTTATGGATCCCCGCGTTCGCGGGGACGACGGCCTCTGGCGTGTGGTATTTCCTACCCCAGCGCCCTCAACTCCCGCCGCAGCACCTTGCCGGTCGCGGTCATCGGCAGCGTGTCCGTGAACTGCACAAACCGCGGATATTCGTGCGCGGCAAGTTGCACCTTGACGAAATCCTGGATCTCGCGCGCCAGCGCGTCATCGGGCGCAAAGCCCGGACGCAGCACGATCCAAGCCTTGATGGACTCAGTGCGGATCGGATCGGGAATTCCGACCACCGCCGACATCGCCACCGCCGGATGTTTCATCAGCGTGTGTTCGATTTCCGATGGCCCGACGCGATAACCGGCTGTGGTAATCACGTCGTCCTCGCGGCTAACGTACCAGAAATAACCATCCTCATCCTGCACGCCGAGATCGCCGGTCAGCAGAAATTCGCCGACGTATTTTTTCGCCGTGGCTTCCGGGTTGCGCCAATACTCGATCATGGTGCACGGATTCGGCTGGCGCACGCCGATGATGCCGCGCTGGCCGCGTGGCAATTCCTCGCCCCGCTCGTTTACAATGCGCACGTCGAATCCGGGCGTCGCCTTGCCCATCGATCCCGGCCGGATCGGGAACAGTTTCGAGTTGCTGCCGACCACCAGATTGCACTCGGTCTGGCCGAACACTTCGTGCGCATCGATGCCGAGTACCCAGTCGAGCAACTCGCCGCCGAGTGACTCTCCGCCGGTGAAGATGCTGCGCAACTTGACGTCGGCGTGCTTGACGCCCGCCTGCCGCATCAGCTTCAGCGCCGTCGGCGGCAGGAACACGTTGCGCACGGCATGGTCGGCCATCATCTGCATCGCGGCCTGCGGCTCGAACTTCCGGGCGCGGTGGCCTACGATCGGCACGCCGTGATACCAGGCCGCGAAAAGCGCATTGATGAGCCCGCCGATCCAGGCCCAGTCGGCCGGCGTCCACATCAGGTCACCGGGCCTGGGCAGGAAATCGTGACACATCTCCACGTTCGGCAGATGGCCGAGCACGACCCGGTGCGCATGCAGTGCACCTTTCGGATTTCCCGTGGTGCCCGAAGTGTAGATGATCAGAGCCGGATCGTCGGCCGAAGTATCGACGGTCGAGAATTCGTCAGACGCCGCCTTGAGCGATGGCCAGAACGGCTTGGTGCCGGCGTGAATCCCATCGCCAATGATATAAATGTTTTGAAGATCCGGAAGCCGGTCGCGAATTTTCGCAAGCTTCTCCGATCCGGTCTCATCGGTGACGATGGCCTTGGCGCCAGAATTCGACAGGCGAAATTCCAGTGCGTCTTCGCCGAACAATGTAAACAGCGGGATCGACACCATGCCGGAGCGAAACGCCGCCATATGCGCGATCGGCAGCTCCAGCGATTGCGACAGGAACACCGCGACGCGGTCGCCGCGCTCAAGCCCATCCGCTTTCAGCACATTGGCAAAGCGGCGCGAGAAGCCGCTGATGGCGTCAAACGAGGTACGCGTCGCACCGCCGTCTTCATCGACATAGATCAATGCCAGCCGGTCGGTGCCGTCGGCATGGCGATCGCAGCACGCGGTGGCGATGTTGAACCGCGCCGGTACGTCCCAGCGAAAGTCGCGGTAGAGATCGTCGTAGTTGGAAGCTTCGGTGAGCATGCCCTTGGTCGTCCCTGAATCCACTGTCATGGCCGGGCTTGTCCCGGCCATCCACGTCTTGCTTGCTTGTGGTCAGTGTGAAAGACGTGGATGCCCGGCACAAGGCCGGGCATGACGCGGAGGAGATATTTTGCGGCCGCTCACTTGAAGCCGCAGGCGGGACAAATCAGGAAGAAAGCGCCGCCTTCACCAGGCCGCTGGCTTTGCCGAAATCCATTTGGCCGGCGTATTTTGCCTTCAATGCGCCGATTACCTTGCCCATGTCCTTGATCCCGGCGGCATTGGTCTCGGCGATGACAGAAGCGATCGCCGCCTTGACGTCGGCTTCCGACATCTGCTTCGGCAGATAGGCTGAAATGATCGCGATTTCCTCGCGCTCCTGCGCGGCTAACTCCGCACGGCCGCCCTTGTCATAGAGTTCGACGGATTCCTGACGCTGTTTTATCATTTTCTGGAACACGCCAAGGAGATCCGCATCGCTGAGCGGCGGCTTGCCCTGCCCGCGCGCGTCGATGTCGGCGTTCTTGATGGTCGAATTGACCATGCGCAGCGTGGAAAGCTTGCGCTCGTCCTTGGCCCGCATCGCATCCTTGACCGCATTGTTGATGTCGTCGCGCAGCATCGTTCTGTCCTCTCGCAGCCCTAAAGGCCGCATCACCACAAGCACCTGATCTAGGCGGTTCGCGTCGATGAAACAACTCAGATCCGCAGCCATTCGACCAGGGTTTCGACCGTGGCCTGCGGCTGTTCCGGCTGCGGCAGGTGGCCGCAATGTGGAAGGATCACCAGTTTCGCGCCGGGAATTCCCTCCGCCATCTCCACCGACAGCGAATTCGGGATGGTGTTGTCCTCGTCGCCGGTCAAGACCAGCGTCGGACACTTGATCCAGGCCAGCGTCGGCCGTGAATCCGGCCGGGTCATGACCGCGGTCTGCTGGCGGACGAAAGCCTCAGCGCCGACGTCGTCGCCCATGTCGTGCACCAGCTTGCGCAGGGCGGCATCCCCGCGCCGCGAGGGATGCACAAAGCCCGGAAACAGTTCGTCGAGGATGGCGCGATAGTCGCCCGCTTGCGCGCGGGCTATCTGGCCGCGGCGGCGGGCGGTCGCTTCCGGCGCGTCCGGCCGCGCCTGGGTGTTGATCAGCGCCAGCTTCGCCACCCGCTCGGGCGCCTGCCGCATGATCTCGAACGCGATGTAGCCGCCCATTGAATGCCCGGCCAGCGCGAAACGCGGCGGCGCCTCGGCCAAAATCCGCCGCGCGATCGCGCCCATGCTGTCGTCGCGGATGTGGTTGGCCACCGTCACCGGGCCGAATCGCCATAGTGCCGGAATGACCGGCGCGTATATCCTGGGCGATGACACCAGGCCCGGAACGAGCAAAATCGGCATCGTATTGTCCATGCTCGTCTCCAGATCGGGCCGTTTTCGGGGAAATCCACTTTTGGGCCGGGAACGGCAGATTAAAAGCCCCTTACCGCCTGTCAAATACACCCAAACTGCATGTGAATCCGCGCCTTCCGGCTTTGACGCCCGCGGATGCGACGGCTATGTAATGCGCTCATGACATCAACAGAAAACGCCTCAGCCTGGCCGGATCACAAACCGACCGCGCTCCTCGTGCTTGCCGACGGCACCGTGCTGGAGGGCTTCGGCCTCGGCGCGGAAGGCCAGGCGGTCGGCGAAGTCTGCTTCAACACCGCGATGACGGGTTATGAGGAGATTCTCACCGATCCCTCCTATGCCGGGCAGCTCATCACCTTCACCTTTCCGCACATCGGCAATGTCGGCACCAATGACGACGATGTCGAGACGGTGAACATGGCGGCAACGCCGGGCGCGCGCGGCGTGATCCTGCGCGCCGCCATCACCGACCCCTCGAACTACCGCGCCACGCGGCATCTCGACCAATGGCTGAGGGCACGCGGCATCATCGGCCTTTCCGGCATCGATACCCGCGCGCTGACCGCGCTGATCCGCAGCAAGGGCATGCCCAACGCCGTGATCGCGCACGCCAGGGACGGCGAGTTCGACCTGCACGGGTTGAAGGAAGAAGCGCGCGAATGGCCCGGCCTCGAGGGCATGGACCTGGTGCCAATGGTGACATCCGGGCAGCGCTTCACCTGGGACGAAACGCCATGGGCGTGGGAAAAGGGCTTCGGCCGGCAGACCGAGCCTGAGTTCAACGTCGTCGCCATCGATTACGGCATCAAGCGCAACATCCTGCGGTTGCTCGCCGGCGAAGGCTGCAAGATCACGGTGGTGCCGGCGACCACATCCGCCGAAGACATCCTGGCGATGAAGCCCGACGGCGTGTTCCTCTCCAACGGACCCGGCGATCCCGCCGAGACCGGCAAATACGCGGTGCCGGTGATTCAGAAAGTGATCTCATCGGGCACGCCGACCTTCGGGATTTGTCTGGGCCATCAGATGCTGGGCCTGGCCGTCGGCGCCAAGACCAAAAAGATGCATCAGGGCCATCACGGCGCCAATCATCCGGTCAAGGACGAGACCACCGGCAAGGTGGAAATCACCTCGATGAACCACGGTTTCGCCGTGGATCAGGCGACGCTGCCGAAAGGCGCGACGCAAACCCACATCTCGCTGTTCGACGGCTCCAATTGCGGCATCCAGCTCGACGGCAAGCCGGTCTTCTCGGTGCAGTATCACCCCGAGGCCTCACCCGGCCCGCGCGACTCGCAGTATCTGTTCAAGCGGTTTGCGGATTTGATGCGGGCGAACAAGAGCGGGTAGCCGAACCCCTGTCATTCCGGGATGGTCCGAAGGAGCAGACCTCAGATGTGCAATTGCACATCGGGGAATCTCGAGATTCCGGATCGCCGCTTCGCGTCGTCCGGAATGACGCCTCATATACCCGATCTAGCCTACCTCGCGCTATTTAGTATGATGACCATCATAAATTAAGCCGCAGGAATTGCCCCCATGCCCGCCCCCGCAACCGAATACGGCGTAACACCGGCCGACGTGATGGCATCGATGCCGGGCATCGATTTCGTGCGCGCGATGTTTGCCGGCAAATTTCCCGCGCCGCCGATCATGCAGACCATCGAGCCGTTCGACCACGCAGCGGAGCCCGGCGTCGTGGCCTTCCACAGCATCCCGGGGTTTCGGCATTACAACCCGATCGGGTCGGTGCACGGTGGCTATGCTGCGATCCTGCTCGATTCCGCGATGGGGCTTGCGGTTCACAGCATGCTGCCGGCTGGAACCGGCTACACCACGCTTGAATTCAAGATCAGTTTCATCAAGGGCATGACCAAAGATACCGGCCCGGTCCGCAGCGAAGGCCGCACGCTCAATGTCGGCCGCCGCGCCGCGACCGCGGAAGCGCGCATTACCGACGCCAAGGGCCGCCTGCTCGCCCACGCCACCACCACCTGCCTGGTTTTCGAGATTCCCAAGGAAACGAATAAGGAAACAAATAAGGGAACGTGAACCGCCGGCATCGGTTGAATCCGCGTATCCTGGTGCGGGAGATCTGCCATGTCGGTTGTCAGTGACGACATCGAACCCCTTACCTTCGTGTTTGGGGATGACGGCCTCGTCCCCAACAACCCGATGCCGTTTCTGGTCTACAAGCAGGCGGTATCTGTCGATAACGATCATCCCGAGAAAACCATCGAGGGATTGTTCGGCGCCAATGGCTGGGGCCAGATGTGGCGCAACGGCGTCTATGATTATCTGCACTATCACGCGACGGTTCATGAAGCGCTCGGCGTCGCGCGTGGCCACGCGCGCGTGCGGTTCGGCGGCGATCACGGCAAGGAAATCGAGATTTCAGCGGGAGACGTTGCGATTCTGCCCGCCGGCACCGGGCATCAATGCTTGTCCGCGAGCAGGGATTTCTGCGTGATCGGGGCCTATCCGCCGGGGCCGAAGATGCATGTCACGCGGCCGACGCCCGAAAATCACCAGAAGGCGCTGAAGACGATTCCGAAAGTAGCGATCCCGAGCAGCGACCCGGTGATGGGAGAAAACGGCCCGCTGGTGAAATTGTGGAAGTCGTAGGGTGGCTCCGCGAGCCCACCCTCCTTACACGTGCCACAATCTCCGTCGCCGAATGGTTGGCCCGGCGCGAAGAGCGCCATTGCCCATCCTACGATTGATTCGGCAAATTAAGCTGCCATGAGACGCCGAACCGGTCGGACAGCCAGCCGAACTTCCGGCTGAACGGATACTTGTCGAGCGGCATGAAAATCTGGCCGCCATCGGACAGCTTTGAAAACAATTCGCCGATTTCACCCTCGCTCTCGCAATCGACAAACAGCGACATCGCAGGCGTGAATGTGAAGCCATGCTTCACAGGACTGTCGACGCACATGAAGGTCTGGCCGTCGACCGCAAAGGTCGCCTGCATCACCGATCCCTCGGCCCCCGCTTCGCCCGTGCCGTAGCGTCGGATACTTGTGACGGCGGCGTCTTTGAACAGCGAAACGTAGAAGTTCATCGCTTCTTCGCACTTGCCGTCGAACATCAGAAAGGTTTTGATTTTCTGGGTCATTGGCTCGCGCCCAAATTGATCAGTCGCCGTCCCGGCGAATGCCGGAATCCACTGTCCGCCCCGCTACCGTATCGCGTCGCGATGGTGTGAGATAATTAAAAAGCGCCGGAAATGTTGCGAGAAAAACCGCCAGCAAGCACACGGCGCGACGATATGGCATTATCAAAAAGATGACCGCGACTGGCCCTCATTTTTCGCTTGTGCTAGAGCATTGCTCGTGGAGGTAGCCGAAGACGCCCTTCAATTTTTAGCTTTGTCGAATTTGTTCCCAGCCATCCTGTTCGATCCTGCAGATCGTCGCTCGGCGTTTTATGTTCTGCTGCATACGCAGTCTCTCACGCGGAGCGAGAATACCCCACTTCACCAAGCCGATTTTTTTGCAGAGGGCATGGATGTCATGCGTGTCACCAAGGGCGGTCTCATCACGACGGTGCGGGTTTACTGCCCAAGGGCTAACGGAGCCCAGCGGCAGAAGGGAAAGCAAAACGGACCATAAATGACGACTGCTCACATCAGAAGAGGAGGATTCGACATGCTTCGAGGAATTCTGACGCTGACATTGTCTCTCTGCCTTGGCGCGGCGGCCGCGCCTGCGGTGCAGGCCCAGGCGGCCCCTGCAGTCACCGAGCAGGAGGCGCACGCGATCGCAGTGGACGCCTATGTCTATTTCTACTCCATCATATCGATGGATGTGTCCCGCAAGCAATTCACCAACGGCACGACCAATTTCAAGGGTCCGATGAACACGTTCGTCAACGTGCCCGAATACCCGCCGGGAGATTTCAAGGGCGTCGTACGCTCCAACTTCGACACGCTCTATTCGGTCTCTTGGCTGGACATGACCAAGGAGCCTGTCGTCATCTCGGCGCCGGATACCGACGGACGCTATTATTTGCTGCCGATGCTCGACATGTGGACCGATGTCTTTGCCTCGCCGGGCTGGCGAACGACAGGTACCAAGGCGGGGACCTTTCTGGTGACGCCCGCGGGCTGGAGGCCGGATTTGCGCGACAGATTTGCCGAGGAGCTCAAGCTTCCCGCGGACACCAAGCGGATCGAGGCGCCGACGCCTTATGTATGGCTTATCGGCCGTACCAAGACGGACGGTCCCGCAGACTACGATGCGGTTCACAAGATCCAGGCGGGTTACAAAGTCACGCCGCTTTCCGACTTTGGCAAGACGCCCAGGGCGGTCGACTTCAAGCCCGACCCCAGCGTCGACATGAAGACGCCGCCAAAAGTCCAGGTCGATGCCATGACGGCTGGCGTGTATTTTGCCTATGCCGCCGAGTTGCTCAAGCTTCACCCGCCTCATATCACCGATATGCCGATGATCGCGCAGATGAAGAAAATCGGCATCGAGCCCGGCAAGAGCTTTGAAATCGGCAAACTCGATCCGGCCGTGCAAAGAGCCCTGGAGACCGCACCGCAGGACGGGCAGAAGCTGATGGCGTGGAAGTTGCCGACGCTGGCGCGGGTAGCGAATGGCTGGTCGATGAACACCGACACGGTAGGCGTATATGGCAACTATTACCTGAAACGAGCTATTCTCGCGCAGCAAGGTCTTGGCGCGAATGTCGTCGAGGACGCCATTTATCCCCTCAATCTCGGCGACGAATCCGGCAAGCCGCTCGACGGCGCAAGCAAATACACCATCAGCTTCGAGAAAGGTGCCGCTCCTCCTGTCAATGCGTTCTGGTCGATTACGCTCTATGATCAGGACGGATTCCAGGTCGGTAACGCCCTGAACCGCTTTGCGGTCAGCAGTTGGATGCCGTTCAAATACAATGCGGATGGTTCGCTTGATCTCTATTTCCAGAACGTGAGCCCCGGCAAGGAGCTCGAAGCCAACTGGCTTCCCGCGCCGAAGGCGCCATTCAATCTGACGATGCGTCTGTACGCGCCGAAGTCCGAGGCGTTGACCGGAAAATGGAACCCACCGCCGGTCGTGAAGACGCCGACAACGGTAGGTCTGTCGGCTCAGTAAGTTGACGGGGACGCCGGCGCTTCGGCGCCGACGCTCAGCAGGCCAATTATTCACAAATATTCGGCTTGTGCAGGAATTTGCATAGCGCAATGACATCGCGTTGCGCAGCGTTGAAGTTTCCCGA
>JAQGKC010000467.1 GCA_028290305.1 Bradyrhizobium sp. | reverse complement strand
ACATCGTCCACGGCCATGGCGGTCAGGTCTATCTCGACGGCGCCAATATGAACGCGCAGGTCGGGCTGTCGCGGCCCGGCGATTACGGCGCCGATGTCAGCCATCTCAACCTCCACAAGACCTGCTGTATCCCGCATGGCGGCGGCGGCCCCGGCATGGGCCCGATCGGCGTCAAGGCGCACCTCGCGCCATTCCTGCCCGGGCATCCCGCGGCCGATGGCAAAAAGCCTGATGCCGTCGGGCCGGTATCCGCGGCGCCGTTCGGCTCGGCGTCGATCCTGACCATCTCCTACATCTATATTCTGATGATGGGCGGCGAAGGCCTTACGCGCGCTACGGAAATGGCGATCCTCAACGCCAACTACATCGCCACCAGGCTCGATCCGTATT
Organism: Bradyrhizobium sp.; assembly: GCA_028290305.1. The sequence continues at coordinate 65,410 of JAQGKC010000467.1, read as the reverse complement.
TCCCGGTGCTGTACCGCAATGTCAGAGGACGCGTCGCCCATGAATGCATCGTCGACCCCCGGCCGCTGAAAACCACGAGCGGTATCACCGTCGACGACATTGCAAAGCGGCTGATCGACTACGGCTTCCATGCCCCGACCATGAGTTTTCCGGTGCCGGGCACGCTGATGATCGAGCCGACCGAATCCGAATCGAAGGCGGAACTGGATCGCTTTTGCGACGCCATGATCGCAATCCGGCGCGAGATCGCCGAGATCGAGAACGGCCGCTGGAAGGTCGAGGCCTCGCCACTGCGCCATGCCCCGCACACGGTGCACGACATCGCCGACGATTCCTGGGCCCGCGCCTATTCCCGCGCCGAAGGCTGCTTCCCCGCCGGCACCTCGCGGTCGGACAAATACTGGTCGCCGGTCGGACGGGTCGACAATGTCTATGGTGATCGCAACCTGGTGTGCTCGTGCCCGCCGATCGAGGACTACGCGCAGGCGGCGGAGTGACAGCTACATGGCCGTCATTCCGGGGCGCGTCGAAGACGCGAACCCGGAATCTCCAGATTGTCGTGCGAAGCTCCGATCGAGATTCCGGGTCTGGTCCTTCGGACCATCCCGGAATGACAGCATCAAGTGCTACCTAACCGAGTAAACCAAAACTCCCCACTCCAAGCTCTAGCTATCTTTATTGCTTGAGCATTCCGAATCCGCAGCGCGGGCAATCTCGTCAAGGCGCTATCAAAGCGCGGTTCGCCGGGTCCCAGCGCCATAGCCGGTCGTTCGTCAATTCCGTACCACCCCACCAGCGATCGATCGGGTTGTGCCGGCTGAAATCCTCAGTTCCGGCAAGAACAGCCTCGCCGAACTCGGTGAGTTTCAGTTCGCTCTGCATGTATCGCCCGCGCCGGTCACGGTTGCGATGCATAGCCTCGTTGAATGGCCCATCGTCGAGACCGGCGACGGCGGGTGCGGGACAGCGCGCGAGCCCGTCCAGCAAGGATCCAACTTCCCAGTACTCGAACACGTGCCGCTCGTTGCGCTTCAAGTGGCCGGGAAAGACATCCAACGGACTTGTATCGCCCTCCGCGATGAGTTCGAGCATCCGCATTTCCGTGGCACCAAGCCCGGTCGCGCGCTGCGGGAGCTCTTCGAGCAATTCCACAACGCACGCCCGCAGCTGCGGCAAGATGCTCAAATCCTTGTTTAGCAGGTCGAACCAGGTCTGCGGCATCGATGCGCGGTAAGCTTGCCAGGCGAGACCTGCGATTTCGAAATGATCGTTCGTGACGGCGATTGCGGCGGGTTTCCACCTGGCGAGCTGTCTCGGAGAATTTTCTCCAATGCGGGTCTCTGCCTGGACCAAGGTAAGCCTAGAAGCAATTTTCTCATGACGACGCAAATAGCCGAGCAGCCAAATCAATGTCAGTTGCGCACTGGGCACCGGATCGATCCACAACTCGATGCTCTCGCACCGTTCGCAGAAGTCGATCAATCCTATTTCGTTGCGATCGATTTTTCCGAGGTACTTTCGATAGACGTTCCACAACCAGTGATCGGCAGCCTCATGCCGCGCCAGCAACATTACGAGTTCCGCCTCAGACGGCAATGGTCCCCAGACGAAGCGAGGCTCGAACGGAATTACGATCTCGGCGCGACGGGCTCCCTTGAGATTGCCCGCACCGGACGCATCCGTGGTGAGGATCAAACGCGTCATGTTTCGTCACCGGCGATACACAATTCAAAAACAGGCACTGGGGACGTCGGCAACTCAACGTCCTCAGCGCCTGCCGATGCCGGGCCTTATGTCGTCAGACAGATCATGATCCGGTGCATCGGATCATGATCTCATCCGTCTATTGGCCCACGATCCCTCGGAAGAAGATTCCCGTTTCTTCCGCAACCACGCGGGCCCAAGACCCGAAGCAAAACCCGAAGAGAGACCCGAGTCTCACTCCTCCGCCGGCTCCTCGCCGTCGGTATCGCGCTCGGGGGAGCCTGCCAGAATCTGTTCCGCGATCAGGCCGGAGTTCTGGCGGATCGCCGCCTCGATCTTGGCGGTCATGTCGGGGTTGGCCTTGAGGAAGGCTTTCGAGTTCTCGCGACCCTGGCCCAGCCTCTGGCTGTCATAGGAGAACCAGGCGCCGGACTTCTCGACGATGCCGGCCTTGACGCCGAGATCGAGAATCTCGCCCATCTTGGAGACGCCCTCGCCGTACATGATGTCGAATTCGACCTGCTTGAACGGCGGCGCCAGCTTGTTCTTCACCACCTTGACGCGGGTCTGGTTGCCGACCACCTCGTCGCGCTCCTTGATCGCGCCGATGCGGCGAATGTCGAGGCGGACCGAGGCGTAGAATTTCAACGCGTTGCCGCCGGTGGTGGTCTCCGGCGAGCCGTACATCACACCGATCTTCATCCGGATCTGGTTGATGAAGATCACCATGGTGTTGGATTTGTTGATCGAGGCCGTGAGCTTGCGCAGCGCCTGGCTCATCAGTCGCGCCTGCAGGCCGGGCAACGCATCGCCCATTTCGCCTTCGAGTTCGGCGCGCGGCACCAGGGCCGCCACCGAATCGATCACCAGCACGTCGACCGCGCCGGAGCGCACCAGGGTGTCGCAGATTTCAAGCGCCTGCTCGCCGGTGTCGGGCTGCGAGATCAGGAGTTCGTCGATGTTGACGCCGAGCTTTCTGGCATAGACCGGGTCGAGCGCGTGTTCGGCATCGATGAAGGCACAGATGCCGCCCTTCTTCTGGCCCTCGGCCACGGTGTGCAGCGCCAGCGTGGTTTTGCCTGAGGATTCCGGCCCGTAGATTTCAACCACCCGGCCCCGCGGCAGGCCGCCGACGCCGAGCGCGATGTCGAGCCCGAGCGAACCCGACGAAATGGTCTCGATATCCATCGAGCGGTCGTTCTTGCCCAGCTTCATCACCGAGCCCTTGCCGAACTGGCGCTCGATCTGGGAAAGCGCGGCGGACAGGGCCTTGGTCTTGTCCATGGAGGATCCTTCGACGATACGCAGGGCAGTGGCAGACATAGGTGGTGCTCCTTATGGCGGGGATTCGCTAGCGGGACAAACGGGCGGCAAGCCTTGTGGGAAACGGCGATTGACGGAACACCGTACCCCATTTGTTCTCAGTTCGCAATATGTTCTTTTCCGGGCGCTGGTGCTGGCCCCTTTCCATCCCGAATTAAATCGAGTGGTCCTTTTTGATTTTGGGAGTGGTCCCCTTTGGAAGGGATAACAAATCATTAACACAAAGCACGGTACCGGGAATATAAGGGCCCTCCGTTACGACGGTACTTGAACCCTGTCGTAGCGAAACTTGTCCCCGCCCCCGGTCTCCGAGAGCGGGGATCCCTTTGCGGTGAGGCCGCCTCAGTTGGCGGCCTCTTTCATTACAGCCCTTTGCCTGAATCTGGCTCATCCTCGGCAAAATCCATCGCGAGTTGTGTTGGCTTGCCATATGGCGGGTGCAACCGATCAAGCTTGGCTTTGAAGTCGTACCAATCATTACTCAACATCATAATGGTACATGTGCTCCCGGTCGAGACATTCCTAAGCATGAACGAAAGTCCGGAACTGGCGGCTATCGGTTATGTGAGCACTGCGCAAAATTGCGGTGAGCATCTGAATCATTGTCCACGGGTCGGGGTGGAATGAATGTCATCTCCCACCATGGCCCGTGGATCATACCATCTCTGATTGCCCATGTGCGACGCAGGCGAGAGACTGGAAACCCATATCCAAGCGCCACGGAGACTGCTCTAAGCCCCTCTGATAAGTCTCCCTCAAAGCGGACCGTGGGCTCTAGGTATGCATGCCCCTCGCTCCCGTCGCACGATTCACACGTCTCAACGCCGTGCGCGATCAGCGTGACGACTATTTCCCTGATACCCTCATCGAGTGGCGACTCAAAATACAGTTCACGCGCGCGCTGCAATTTGTCCGAGTCGGCCATAAACGGCGTTCGGCACGGACAATGCCCGCAGAGGCTACGATCGGGGTCACCCTGCATTAGAGCCCCCTATCGCGTAATTGTTCGTCATTAGGACAGTTCCTCTGTTGTGGGACTGGTCCCTTTTCCTCGCCCCGAGTGGTCCCTTTCGGGGTTCCATGGGGCATAAGGGGCCAGTACCGACAAGCCGGTACCGGCCTGTTTTGACCCCTAGTGGCCTAGTTTGAAAACAGCAGTGGCCTGTTTTGAAAAAGCGGACCTATCGCCACTACGAGCGTGCCGATGCTGATGAACGCCACCAACGAAACAGCAATCCAAAATGAAACCGGGTCTTCGCGCCTTACGAACCAGGTTTCGACCCGGTTGTCCCAACCCTGGCGACTGCCTCGAATGCCAACGAGTATTTTACCGGTCACGATAGCTCGCCAAGCGTACCAGCCGATAGCCACTCCAAGCGCGCCAAAGAAGACAGCGGGAATAATCATGGTCGGCTCCGCCTCAGTTGGCGGCCTCTTTCTTCTTGGGGTCGGCCCTTTCGGGAAGAACTGCTTTCACGGCATTCAGGCGGTCGATAATTTTTTGCACGCCCTCTTGGGCATAAAGCAGCCCCGCCAACTCGATCCGATTATCCTTAATTGCGATAGAAGATTCGCTCACGCCACGTTCTCCGATCCAAGAAATCGTGACCGTCTGCCTACGGCCTGCGTGGGCGGTGGCCGCCGTGTCGATTTGCTCACGAATAGATTCCGAGAGTCACAAACCGGCGCTGACCCATGCGCAGCGAAAGGTTCTGGGCGATCACAACGCCTCCGACGGACCTACGATGGTCCGGCTTGGGCCTAACCAAAAGAAACGGCCCTAGCGCGGAGAGCGAGCGGATCACGAAAACAGAAAGACCCCGATCAGCAAACCCGCTGCAAATGCCCAGAGGCCTAGTGTGCAAGCTGAGACAACGCGGACGAGAACACGGAGGTCCTGAGGGTTCTCGTGGGATCGATCCGTCATTGCAGCCGCTCCCCCTTCGCAGCAATTGCTGGGGCCGTCCTTTCTGGACGGGCGGCATACTGGCGACCCGGCCACGCATTCAGGCTAAACCCTAATCCCGATCTTGTCTGTTCGGCTTGCGACATTGGTGTTGCGCTGTTCGGTGGCCTGTTTTGAATCTGCGAGTGGCCTAATTCGGCCAGTACCGACAAGCCGGCGCTGGCCCCTTTCCATCCCCTGATTAAATGACTGGTCCCTTTTGGTTTTTGGAGTGGCCCCTTTCGGGCACTGTCCGTATTTAAGCCCGAGTGTCCTAAGTTGATTTTGCGAGTGTCCTAATTCGAATTTTGGCCAGTTGAATATGTGCTACCGTGCACATCGGGATGGCATGCCCGTCCCAGTTTTGGGAGGACATAGCCATGAGGTTTTCGTCACTCTTCGTTGCGAGTCCAGCTGTCGCTATCTTATCGATTGAACTGCTGTGCGACCTAAACGGCACGGCAATGTCGCAAACCGCAACAAGCTCCGCCACCTCGCTTCCCAACGTCATAGTCGAAGCGCCGAAGCAAGTAACCAGGCCGAAGCACAGCGCGGTTGCCCGCAGCACCGTGTCCCCTCAGACATCGCAAACCACTCAAACGCCATCGGCGCCTGAGTCGGTATCCGCGAAGCTTGCCAAGCTTGCGAATGCCACTGGCAGTTGCGTCGGTGGTTGCGTAACAAGCTTTAGGTACGGCGACGCCCCTTGGCACGGATGCTCCGGGTCTGGTTGGCCAGCGTTGTCGCCAACGTGCAGAAACGTAGGCAACTACAAAACCTACGCTGAGTGCACGGAGGCCGGACTGATAACCGGTTGGAGAGCCAATGAAATCCCATGGTATTGCAGCAGCCTAGCGTTAAAGTGATCAAAATCCGCGCCAACAAGTAAGGCCGCCTCAGTTGGCGGCCTCTTTCATTTCAGCATTTCATCTTCAATTTGTGCGAGAATTTTCAAATGCTCGGCCGTGGTCACGGGCGCACTGCAAAAATATAGATTTTCTGGCACCGGCCTATTTCCACCCTCAGTGGCCTAATTTGATTTTTTAGGGGGCCACGAAATGAAGGATAAAAGCAGCGGCGATGCATGTCGCGATGGCAATGATTCCGCCCCTCAGCCTATCCGGAAAAACGCCAAAGCTAACTATCGCTAGGCCAGTCCCTAGAGCGATTTTGATAAAGATCGAAGCCATCGTCTCACCGCCCTTTCATGCCAATTCAGGGCGCTGTCCTTACTGCTTCGCTGTTGCGCTTTCCCAGAATAAGAAGCGCGGGAAGCGCCAATGGCCCAAAGATCAAGGCCATGTTGAGCCAGGCCCTGGTCGATCTGCCGCGGTCGCGAGCCATGTCATACGCAACCGGCATCGAGGCTATCGAAACGAGTTGAATGATCAACCACATCGGCATGGAAGGCTCCGGTACGCCTTATATTGACTGTAACACGGAACCCTAGCCCGATGCTGGTCCTCAACGAAAAGTGAGGCCGCTTCAGTTGGCGGCCTCTCACCGGGAACCCGGGCAAACCCTCTCCGGGTCCCCGCCCCATCCTCAAGTTCTTTCGTACATTTTGTCCGGAACGAATTCCCGGCTTCAGCGTCACGTATTCGGGCGCTGGGACAGACGGGGAAGCATCATCGTGACAGGCAAAGAATACCTAACGCGTCAGGCAGAAACACTGCTCAAATTCGGGAAGGCAGCCAGCGACCCAAACGTTGCGGCGGGACTAATCGAGAAAGCCGCCGAACTCAAATCCAAGGTCGATGAAGTGACAACGGACCGCAGCCCTCGCGCGCCAGATGTCCAATCCGAAAGGTAATGAAAGGCCGCCTCAGTTGGCGGCCTCTTCATTTGAACACGTTGGCTTCGGCATCCGAACCGCATGGGTCGGTGCAAGACAGCGGCGGTTTTGGCGTATCTTTCTACCGGAACAAACCTGAGATGCCCTGGATCATCGGATCACCAGCTTTGCTTTTCGGTTGATGTCTCTGGCGGAAAAGTTCACCAACGCCAAGCAGGTACAAGAAAAAGCTCGACCAGATCCAAAGCTCTTGCGAGGAAGTGGCTCTGCGCTGGCCATTAACGTGGCAGCAGCCGATTACGATGGACCTCCGTGGGGCGTGACCAAAAGAAACGGCCCCAGCTCGGGGGAAGCTGAGGCCGAAGTTTAGGAGTGCCGGGAGGGAGCCGGGCACGACTCTGATGTGGGTTTGCAATCCGCCGCCGTCATTAAATTATGTTTTAGAGTGGCCTGGTTTGATCCTGCGAGCGGCCTATTTCGGCCAGTACCGGAACCGGGGTACTGGGCTCTCTCCCAAACCGGTCTGCCGTTAATGGCCCCCTTTGATTTAGAAGTACCCCCTTTTGGCGGTACTGATTCAGGGACTCTTCAGAACTTGGGCCCATCGTTTATCGATGAAAACCATCCGCAGGTTTCTTGCCGACGAATCCGGCGCGACCGCCATCGAATACGGACTGATTGCCGCTGGCATTGCCCTCGCAATTATTGCTGTTGTGAACGGGCTCGGCACCAAGCTCAATACCAAGTTCACTTCGGTCAACAGTTCGCTGAAGTAAGGCCGCCTCAGTTGGCGGCCTCTTCGCTCGGCAACTCTTCGACTTTGGTGCCGGCCTGACGCGCCACTGCGCCGATGGGAATTGCGCAAAGCTGGACAACTCTGGCGTAGCTTGATCGGCTGGCGGCCATCGTGAAGTAGGAAAGCAAGTAAGGCTGCCTCACTGGCGACACTGATAAAGATCGACACTGATAACGATCAATGTGCCATGCGATTGGGTCATTATCGTTGATGGAGCATTTACCGAGCGGCCCGGAGGGGCGCTGTTCCGGTTGTGTTAGGGGCTCCGGGGAGCCATCCTCTCCGGACCCCGCCTCGGTTGGCGGCCTCTTCCGGGCCAAAGGAGCCGGTACATAGCACCGGAACCGTCGTATTGGCCGCGATTGTCCAATTTGAGTCTATCGGTGTCCTCATTCGTTTTCGGTACGAACAAGGGGCACGCTGAATTAATGTTTATTAAGTCGACTTCCGGACACAACCTGACTTAGACTTCCGAAATCACCGCACCGTTCCGGCTTTCGGTGACTGAGAGTGTCGTGCTCCCGCCTTACCGTGGAGTGCATCAGATGTCCGACGCGCAAATCACCGATCGGCTATCGCCTCGCCACACCGTGCGGCCCCGCTGTCCACAATGCCAGGCCCGCATGATGATCCAGAATGTTGCACCAGGAAGAACTGGCTTCGAGCACTGGACACTGAAATGCACAAAGTGCCGACTTATCCATGAATCTCAGGTCCAGGCAGATCCGCTCAAATCCGAAGCCCGGGGTTGGCTTGATGGCGATCTCAGGCCCCCGAAATGAATTGGGACGCTTTCGCCACTTGGCATCCGAGATGATGGCACACCACCGTGGGGCTCGCCGAGGCCAGCCGTTCAAAAATTTAGCGAGTTCCAGTGTTACGAATTGGACAGACGGCTGAGGGAATATCTCCTTAGGTATCCACATTCACTCACCTTAAAAGATACTTGAAAAGATACTTGCGATCGCCCGGCCTTCGAGCCGGGCTTTTCGTGTTTGCGTGGCCGTTCGGCGATTGGCCGGTTCGGCCGGTTCCTACTAGGACTGGTGCTGGCCCCTTTCCACTGAGTGGTCTCCTGTTCCTTAAGTTCACTTTTGGACATTTCTCTGGAACGAAATCATCGCCTGCGCGATGTCCTACGCTGGCACGAGAGAGTCGCGGCATTGGAAGATTTACCGGTTATCCTGGTCGTTGAAGATGACCATCTCATTCAAGGTGTCGTTGAAGAAACCCTTGCCGATGGGGGATTCGAGGTCGTCATTGCATCGTCCGGCGAGAACGCCGTGGAATTGCTCGCCGCCGCCGATGGCAAATACCGAGCGCTCGTAACGGACGTAAATCTTGGCCGCGACAAGATGGACGGTTGGGAGATCGCCCGCCACGCCAGAGAGATCGATCCGGCATTCCCGGTTATCTACATGAGCGGCGACAGCGCCGGAGATTGGTCGTCGAAAGGCGTCCCCAACAGCGTCATGCTGGGCAAACCGTTCGCTCCTGCGCAACTTGTCACGGCGGTTTCCCAGCTTCTCAATACGGGTACGCCGCCAACGTGAGGCCGCCTCGATTGGCGGCCGCTTTCATTTGAACTCGCCAAACTGGCAGTTTTTGGCACCCATTTTTGGGGGAAGTTTTGGCTCAGCCTCGGCGCCGCCCGCCTTTCCATGCCGAATTAAATCGAATTCCCCTTTTTGATTTTTGGATCGGCGCCTTTGAATTTTTTCCTGAATCGAAAAAGGCCCGTGTTTTGCCGCGGGAGATCCCGCGATTTAATAAACGATTAAACTATAGCTATAATAATACTGTCATGAGAGTCGCAATGGCCATCGTTTTTGCTCTCCTCATACTCAATTTTGCGGATGAGCATTTTAACAGCGCCCGTTACACGCGGGCGACGATGAGCATGCTTTCCGATATCGCCCGGTCATTCAGCTAGGCCGCCCAGTCGGCAGTTTCACCATCACTGCTTCCATCCAGACGCCAACAGGGCGAACAGTGCCCGGTCGCCTCGATACTTGGCAGCACGGCGAGTGCTTTCAAACCCGTTCATTATCGTGGTCCCGCGACGGTCACAGACCCGCCATTCCCACTTGGTCGAGCCACGCTCGAAAATCACCACATCCAACACGATCGAAGCACACCCATAATTTGACCCATCAGAATACGGGTGAGATGCCGCCAAGTTTCATCGGCCGCCCTAATTTCAAATCGGGAGTGTCCGAGGCCGCGCCAAAACCTGTTCCTTTCACCCGTTTGGGTGATGACCTCCAGGGGCGTCCTTTGGCATTGTCGGTTCGGCCGAGGAATTTTGAGGGCTCGGTATCTAAATCGACGCCGCCTGGCGATTATACTCCGCTCAGGCGGCGTTGCATGTTTCAGAGATTTAATTCGGTGGTCCGCATTAAATTAAAGGACGGCCCCAGTGGGAACGAGTTAAGGCCGGTATGGCCTGAGGTCACCCGGGAGACGCCCGGCACAACCCTACCCCTGCTCTATCCCTGCAAAATCGCTCCTTTCACCCGATCGGGTGAAGACTCTCCGGAGCATCTTGTGGCGTTTGCCGGATGGCTGGGGCCAGCATCGGTGGATGTTTACACACCGTGGCCTGATTTGAACCTTTAGTTCGCCAAAGTTACAAACATCTGGGGCAATTTAATGTCCTGCAGTTATATCGTCCATTTTTGTCAATTGGGGCTTTTGAATGAGTTTTCTTCAGCAACGGCTTGCAGCCGTTACCGACACGACGGCCAATCTCCTTGCTCAGTTAACCGAGTTGAACAGACTACGCGACCGTTTCAGGAAAGCACAGCTATCGGCCCGAAGGTCGCGGCGGACGACCCGTCGAAAAAGAGCGCGCATTTGACAATAAGAGAGGCCGCCCCAATCGGCGGTTCCTTTTAATTTCTATATGGCCGGCCACTTTTAATTTTTAAAAAGTGGCCGGCCATTTAATTTTGGCGGGCCCCTAATCTAGGGAGTAGACTCGAATCGATTTAAAGAGTGAGCTGACGGGTTACAGGTTGTCGTTTTTCCGACAGGCCTAGCGGCCTCAGCAATGGTTTTTCGCCATGCCGCTTTATTTTTTCCGTATCCGAAATGGCCGATATTCAGGTGCCGCCGATCACGGCACCGAACTACCCGACCGTGAGGCCGCCTGGAACGAGTTGACCAGCGTTTGCGGCGATTTGGCCGGCAGCATTTCTCGCAAGCTGAAACAAAATGCCGAATGGCAGATGGAGCTTTTGGATGAATCCAAAAGGCCCGTATTCCGAATCCGGCTTATCGGGGAAACACTGGGGTAAGGCCGGGTTGACTGATCGCGCCGAACCGGCGGGACCGTGCTTAATCCCGTAAATCCCCGGAATTGATCTATTCCGGGTTTGGGCATCCATTGGGAGGCTTCGGGGGGCTCACAGACCTGGGGCGATCTTCTCGCATCGGTTCATGTCATGCCGCTCTATTTCTTCTGCATCCGAAACGGCAGTTATTCCGGCGCCTCCGACCACGGCACCGAACTTCCTGACCATGATGCCGCATGGAAAGAATTGACCAGCGTTTGCGGCGATCTGGCCGGCAGCATTTCGCGCAAGCTGAAGGAAAACTCCGAATGGCAAATGGAGCTTCTGGACGAAGCCAGGAAGCCGGTTTTTCGCATCCGCCTTATCGCGGAAACGCTGGATTAGACCGCTCGCCGTTGAGCGAAACAGACCATTTCTACCGACTATCCGGCGTGGCAATCTGATAGCCACTTATTCGAAAAGGCAGGCCGCCATGGCGTCTGACGACGCGGATGTTCCGCCAAATCCTGCGGACGAAAATAATCCCTCGCGCCTTTGCGAGAAGTGCAACGCTGTGATGAAGCAGCTGGGCGAATTCCCTTCGCTGTCGATCCACGCCGCCACCAGGATCTTTCGCTGCTACGTTTGCGATCACGTGGTCTCGGAGCAGGCGTAATCGAGAAAATGTAGTCATCAAAAAAGCTAACAATCCTATGAGGTTGCAAGCTGCGCCGAGGCAAATCGGTTCCATGCCGGAACCGCTAGTCGGCGCTGCGCAGCCGCCGCATCGTAAACTCGATGTCTCCGCCCGGCAGTTCGCGCCAGCTTTCGACCCCGCTCATATAGGCTGCCTTTGGATAGCGGGTGAGGAAATCGCGCGCCTGTGTCCGCGCCTTGTCACGCGGCAACGTAAAGGTCTCGCGCAGATAGCCGTCGTCCAGCTTCCGTCGGCCGGCCATCCGGTCTGCGAGATCACGCGGGCGAGAGACCATGTCGCAACTCCAACACATAACGACCGGCTTAATATAGCGCTTGTCGGAACCAATCCGAGTCATCCGCCACTCAGTCCCGGACGGAAATTAAGTCGCTTACCGGACATAATGCTGATACCGTGCAGACATTGCCGGCAGTGAACCTCAGGCGCCGGCGACTGAGAGCCCCCAAAGGGACTCCCGCCTCGTTGCAAGCGAGTTCGATGGTGCAGTCTTTCTACCTTCGCGAACAAGCCGAGCGTTGCCGCCGTCTCGCCCGCGATTCCACCGACCCCGCCTTGCGCGATAGTCTTCTCAAGCTCGCTGGTGAATACAGCGTGCGGGCCAGCGCTCAGGACAATGACGACACCTCGATCCGGCGGGGTGGCCCGGATGACAAAGGCGACAACTGACGGGCTCGTGGCCATCGCCATTCGATGCAGCGATCAACCACAGGAGACGATAGGCCATGCCCGATCGCGATCGACGGACAAACCGGCTGCTTTCGCTGTTATCCGATGACGATTACGAGCGGTTGCGGCCGCATTTGTCGTATGTCGTATTCGATTACAAGAAAAGCCTCTATGAGGCGTCGCGTCCCATCGATCATGTGTATTTCCCCATCAACGGGGTCGCTTCGCTCGTGATCACGACGGCCGACGGCTCGAGCGCGGAGGTCGGCACCATCGGCAGCGAAGGGTTCGTGGGATTGCCGATCTGCCTCGGCGACCGCGATGCGCCGTCATCGGTTTACGTCCAGGTTCCGGGGTCAGCGCTCAAAATCGACACCCGCTTTTTTCGCAGCGAACTCGAGCGGAGCCCGACGCTGAACCAGATCATGCTCCGCTATGCTCATGCTTTCTTCAACCAGGTAGCGCAGTCGGCAGCCTGCGCTCACCTTCACAAGGTGGAGCAGCGCTGCTGCCGCTGGCTGTTGATGACGCGTGACCGGATGCCGTCAGGTGAATTCTTGCTCACCCATGAATTTCTCGGAATGATGCTCGGGGTCCGGCGAACGACGGTCACCGATGTGATGGGCGTCCTGCAAAAAGCGGGACTCATCCGCTATCGGCGGGGCCACGTTACGATCCTCGATCAGGAGGCGCTGCAGCAACGAACCTGCGAATGCTACGAGATATCGCGGCTGGAATTCGATCGGCTGCTCGGCGATCCTGCGACCGCGCCCAGGCTCGACAAAAAACATCGATTGATTAGTGAAGTCGGATAAGCCCCAGGAAAATTACTTCGACCGAGGGTTGCGTCCGAGGGTTGCCTCCGTTTTCCAACATTTAATTTTCGCTTCCCGAAAGTGCTTTTCCGCCAGCGCCTTGGGTTCTCCCCAGGCCGAATTAGCACTATGACGGATACCGGACCGACAGCGCCCCCTGGTTGTCCCTATACATAAGCTTTCCGCGGATCGCCCTCTCGGAGCGTTCTTCCACCCCCTGCGGCAAATCGGCCCGTCCGACCGGGCGGGATATCGCAGTGCAAGTACCCATTTCAAAACCCGGTCTTCCCTTGGACAATAAATTGCTCGCCTCGCTGCCCCGCGATCACTTCGATCGGCTGCTTCCAAATCTGTCGACGGCCTCCCTGCAGCAGGGCGTCGTGCTATACGAAGCCGGCGACGAGGTCGACCAGGTTTACTTTCCCAACTACGGTATGCTGTCGTTGCTCGCCGTGCTGCGCGACGGCAAGGCGATCGAGACCGCCACCGTTGGCCGCGAAGGCGTCGTCGGTGCGATGGCCGGCCTCGGCCTCTACAAATCGCTGGTTCGCGTCGTCGTGCAGATGCCGTTGGCCTGCAGTAAAATTGCCGCGACCCATTTCAGGACGGCCGCCGCCGCCAGCGATCCCATTCGCAATCTCTGTATCCGCTACAATGAGGTGCTGCTGTCGCAGGCCCGCGTGACCGCCGCCTGCAACGCGTTGCATTCGATCGAAGCGCGGTTTTGCCGCTGGCTTTTGCAAAGCGCGGATCGTGCCGCAAGCGACACCATCAACTTAACCCAGGAATTTCTCGCTGAGATGTTGGGCGTAAGGCGCACGTCGGTGACGGAAGTCGCAAGCAAAGTGCAAAATGCCGGCATCATCACTTATTCGCGCGGCGTGATCAAAATCCTCGACCGCCCCGCTTTGATGCGGATGTCCTGCGAGTGTTACGAAACATTGCTGGATCAGTCCGCCGTGCTGGCCTGACCGCCCGCGGAAGGCCAGGCGCGCGCGGCTTCGATGTCGTTGCCGATTCAGGTATTCTAATTCGCGGTGCTGCCGGTTTTGGTCCGCGGCTTCGTGGAAGCGGCAGGCTTGGGCGGGTCCGTGCGCACCGCGCCCCACGGATCGGAAGAGACCTTGGCGTCCGGTATTTTCCTCAGCGATTCCCGGTAGGCCTTGTCCCTAGCCTCCTCGGCCTCCCTCTGCTCCGGAGTCTTGGACTCCAGCTCCGGGATCAAATTAATGTTAGGCATTTGGGCATAAGCCGGTCCGGTCAGCAACGCGATCACAGCCGCTGCGCGGAAAACTTTCATGGAAGACTCCCTGGATTTTCCGGCAATGTACCACCGCACAGAGCGTGACGCCAAGCGTGGCCGCCGGAGCGCTAAAAACCGTCCGATTTGCAGGATTTCGGCCCGTGCAGCCAATCGTCCCAGATTGGACCACACTTGGTGCAACCGTTAAGCGCGACACCCATGGCGATCACGCTGAAAACCAGAGCCAATCGCCTGAACATGATACGCCACTCCCCACACCCCGAATATACGGCCCCAAGTCGGGCATTTTCAAGCCGCGCAGAACGAGTGTCCCTTCCGGCGGAATGCACTCTAGAATGCCCGACAACGTCAAATGTGGGGCGAGGAACCACCGTTCATGCAAACCGAACAACAAGCCGCGGAATTCGATATCGAGGAAGCCAGGCGCGTTCTTGGCGATGTGTTCGCGCCCTGGGTGCTGGACCTCGGGCTGTCGATCATCAGCATCGAATGCGCCCCGCCTCCGGGCGCAGCGCCCGACTGGCAGCCGGGTGCGACGCTGCGCATGGCCTTCTCCGAACGGCTGTGCCGGCATGGCGGCATCGTCTGCGGTCAGGCGCTGATGGCGCTCGCCGATACCGCAATGGTGATCGCCATTCTTAGCGCCAACCGCGGATACCGGCCGATGACAACCGTCGATCAGACCACTCATTTCATGCGGGCCGTCACCTCGTCGGACGTGCTGGCCGATGCACGGGTGGTCCGGCTTGGGCGCACCATGAGCTTTGGCCGCGTCACTCTCTCGAGCGCCACCGACAACAAGCCGGTAGCGATGGTCGCCAGTGCTTTTGCTATGCTGTGAGTATGCGCCACCGGCGTCCGGTCCGGAGCAACGTTTGGGCGCGGCGTTCCTGAGCCGGAGGCAATAGAGCACGGTATCAAGACTTGCCCCCGTTTATCGCCGGCAAACACAGCGATCGATGTCTTTCGGCATCGATGAAGGTCAGGATTTCCGCAATTGCGGAATCCGCGTGCGACAGATGCCTTACCTCGTTCAAACGCTGGGCAAATACGCCAGGACCGTGAAACAGCTTTTGATAAAATGATGCTACCGCCGCGAGGCGCTCGCGGGTGAACTTGCGGCGTTTCATGCCGATGATGTTGAGGCCCGCGAGATCAGCGTGCTGGCCACTCGCAAGACCAAACGGAATCACGTCGTCGCGCACGCAGCTTGCAGCCCCTACCATTGTCTGCGGCCCGATCCTGACAAATTGATGGGCGGCCGAGAGGCCCCCCATAAAAACAAAATCGCCGATCTCGCAATGGCCGCCCAGCGTGGCCGAGGTCGCGAAGATCACGTCGTTGCCGACCTGACAGTCGTGGCCGACATGGCTGCAGTTCATGAAATAACCGCGATCCCCGACGCGGGTAATGCCGCCGCCGGCGACGGTCCCGGCGTTCATGGTCACCTGCTCCCTGATGGTGCAGCCCTGGCCGATCTGAAGCCTGGTGAGTTCGCCCCGATAGTTCAGGGATTGCGGCGGCGTACCGAGCGAAACGAATGGGTAGATCGTGGAGCCTGCGCCGATGGTGGTCTGCGCAGTGATGTGCACATTCGCGATCAGCTTGCAGTCCGCGCCGATAACGACGTGGGGGCCGATGATGCAGTAAGGACCGATCGACGTGCCCTTGCCGATCACAGCGCCGTCTTCAGTCCGCGCGGTGGAATTGATCGTGCTCATCGAAAGGTCCGAACCGTTTTCCGTTGCAAGATGTGGTACATGCTTTCTGAAGATCCGTCACAAAGTTCCATCGCGAACGTGAAGCGTTGTTTGGTCGCACGGGTAGTCTCGCGCGTCGGTAATGCCTTCCACACAACAGGAAAATGTCCTAGCCTAATGTCTTCGCGCTCCGGGGTTACGACGATGCGATCCCGCGTAAGAAAATTTGCCCATTTGCTGGAACGCATTGGGCTCGCGATGGCTGGAGCCGCGAGCGGGTTGTTTGTTGCCGCCCATGTGGGGTCCAGCATCGCAGCGCTCGCTTCTCAGGGTTTTATCGTCATCATGATGATTGGTGGCGCAATCGGGTTTTACCTGGGAATTGATACGCCCGCTCTGCCTTTTCACGGATCAAACAGTGAGCCTTCAAAAGGCGGCTCCGGTGGAAAGGTTGATTCTGCGGAATTTCTCAGTGCCGTAGGTACGTTTCTCGCCGCGCTGGCGGCTTTTGTATCGGTCAATGTGATCGTGTTTCGTGGAGATCCGCACATCTTTTGGACGATCATGATCATGCTGGGATGGGTAGTTGGCGTGATGATGCAGATCATTGCCGGAGCAATTACACGCATACGCAACTGATACCGGTGGATCTGCCGGCCTTGCCGCCGTACGATATTTTCTCGACGTACAGGCGCTTCCGAGATCCGGCGCATAACGCGTGAATGTCAAGCGACCCGACAGCATAGCACAAGCGACCGTAAGACGGTTTACGCCAATACAAAAATCGAGATTGATGCTTGGACCGCATTGTTAGCGCCAGCATCGTGCGTGTGAACCATCCAACTGGCGTGATGTTTTTTGTCGAAGCCGATGTCGAAGCGCCCACCACGTCCTTCCAACCCTGAACGGCCGAATTCCAGCAATTTCGTTCTCGATCGGGCGATTTTAGCGTTACGGACGCAACACCCCAATGAGGCCGAGCGCCTCGCCTCGCAGGTGTTGAAGTCGAACCGAGGCAATGCCCTTGCCGCGCAAGTTCTCGGCCGCGCGCTGCTGATGCAAAACCGCTCCGACGAGGCGATCGTCCCTTTGGAAAGGGCGGCGCGTCGCAGTGATGATCCGGCGGTCGAAACCCTGCTTGCAGAAGCATTGGCCGCCGCCGGACAAAGCGACGAGGCACTTGACCAATTGCGCCAGACCACGGCGCGGCGGCCACCGTTTCCGCCGGCGTTTCTCCAGCATGCCGGCCAGCTCGCCAAAACCGGTCGCCTCGACGAGGCCATCGCGGTGCTCGAAAACGGAATTGCGCTCGCGCCCGACGCCGTCGATCTGCGAATGGAGCTCGGGTTTATGCATATCAAACGCAACAACCGCACCAAGGCTCGCGCTCTGTTTTTGCAAGTGCTCGCGGTGGCGCCGGAACGGCACGATGTTTTTGCTGCACTGGCCAAGGTCATGGCCCTCGACGGCGAATATGCCGGAGCTGCCGATAACTATCGGCAAGCACTCGGACTGCGGCCAGACGACACCGTGATACGGAATAGCCTCGGCCTGTGTCTGCTGGAAATGGGTGAGCGCGACGCGGGAGAAGCGAACCTGCGTGCGGCAGTGCGTGGCGCTCCGCAGACGGCCGGTCAGGCGATCGCGTCGCTGGCCTCCGCGTCGCACGGCCGTTTCTTCCTGCGGCCGAGCGCCGCCGCGAAATTCCTGCGCATTGACAAGACCTGACGTCTTTTACGCCCGGAACTGCCGCCGGTAGATGCCGGTCTCGCGGTAGATCGCAGTTGTGAGATCGTGCGTCCGCTGTGTCTCTTCTTTGGTGAATGTCGCGGTGCGTGCCTCCCAGTTGTCCCGCTTCACCGGCATGCATTGCGCGACCGGCGTGCCCTTCGGCAGCACGCCGCTGAAATTCGCGTCGTGCCAGTGTGCCGGAAAATGAATCCAGTTGTCATGGTAGCGGTCGCAATCGACCAGGCCGGTCAGCGTGGTGAACGGCAGGTCGAAACGGTTGACCGGATGCGTGAACAGCAGCGCGTAGCCCTCCGGCGCTTCGATCGTCCAGAGATTATGGAATTTGATCAGAAACCGGTCGGCGTCGAATAGCGGCGTACCGCTGACCTGGCTGGCGTCGTGGAATCCGAGCGGCGAACGCACGAAGCCGACTTCTCCGCCCGGCGGCAGATCGTTATCCCAGGTGAATTCGCCGTTCTCGACCTTCAGGTCGCAGATCAGCGGTATCAAAAAACCGGAGGTCATGGCGTCGATAAATGGCGGACAACGCTTTACCGTGTCGCCTACCCGGGAATTGACCGCGTTGAACGCCTGCGGCGGCATCGCCCTCAACCAATCAGGTATACCACGTGCTGCCGGCACGGGCGGTGGCAACAGTCCTTCCAATTCCGCCGGGCAGCGGAACGTCAACGTCAGTGTCATTGCATTTTCTTATTGTTGGACAGTCACAAACTGGACTGTTCCGAAGTGTTCGACACTGCGTATCATCTGCCGTCGATGCTGGAGTAAACAATCCGAGTAACGGCACATCACAATCGAGTAATATCCGATCGAGCGGCCCCAAATTGACAAAAATTATGCCTCGCTCGCGGCTCTCGGGGGCGATGTCCGCTTCGGAGCACGTTCGATTGCGTTCGCTCCGCGCAACGTCCGATGGTCGGGTATCTCGGATTGGCTTTGCGGAAAGCTCGGATCGAGAGCCCGTCTCACGTCATCAAACCGACATGAGACGAGAAAGGCGCTGTAAAGCAACGCGCATTCCGCTCGCCGACAATCCGCCGACAATCCCTGGATTGCTCAGAGAAGCCGCTTGCGGATGGCTTCCTCAACAGCTGCGAGTTCTTGATTGGCTTTGTAAAGCTGGGCCTCGGCCGCTTGCGCGCGAAACTCGGCCGCTATCGCGTGTTCTTCCGCATTGATGATACGCGATTGGGCTTGCTGCAAAGCTCTTGATACCTGTTGAAGCTTGCTATTGAGGCCATTGACCGCTTCGCGGCGCGCCCGCTCTGAGGAGTCCCTTTGCTTTTCGGCAAGCTGCATTTTCTCGGCGAAGCTTTTACACAGCAACTGGGCGCGCGCTTCCGTTTCACGCGCGCGATTTTCCATGCCACTAAAGATTTCGGCGGCCTGGTGCACAAGGCTGAGGGCGGTGGTGCTGTAGTCCTTCGCGGCGGGCTGGGTAAAACTCAGTACGTTATCGTCCTCGCCGGCTGAAGACTTGGATCTGTAATCCCACATGTCCTCACGGATCTGCTGATTTGCGCGGAACGCCATATGCTGGTGGCCTTTTGTGGGAATATCTCAGCGAAAAAAGTACCGCAAACATGGTAAAAGGCGGGTTAATCGATGCGCCGAGACGGGGCGGTTGCGCAGTACTATCCCTAAATCTGGTTCGGGTGATTTTCGCCGGCGACATTGCAAGTGGGCTCTGCTTCGCCCTTCAGCCGCCCATTAAAATTATTCTGTGGGCTTACCGGCCGAAACCTGAGGTTGGTCGTTGCCTGATGCTAGTCGGCGCTTGCCGGCCTCCGTCAGCCCAAGCACGCCAAGTCGTCTTAAGGCATAACCCAAAGCAACCAGGCGTTCCCAGTGATTTTGGGGAATATCGCGCTGGGCATCGCCCTTGCTGACTTCGAGCAACGAATCGAACTCTTCGGGGCTCAACAAAACCGGTGGATCGTGGACCATCCGTTATGCGCCCTTTCGAAAATCCATACTGCGCAAGATGATGCCAGGTGGATTGCCTTCGAACTCCATCGCAAGAAACTTGCAAGCGGCGCGCTCTTCAATCCGATCGCGCAATCTCATGAATTGCGCTTCGCGCTGGTCTGGCTTGGTCCGCCCCAGATTTTCCAGATCGTCCATGGCAGAGGTGCTGACGGCACAGGGTACTTCCCTTTGACCGTCGACCATCGAAAACAGGATTACCATCCGGTCAAATTCGTAGCCGCGAAAGCTACCGCGTGTAAGCGCCATCTACGTTCCTCTCCTGCACAGCGCGCTGCTGCTTCGAGCGCCGCCGCAACATCCTGATCAACCGCGAAACGCTCTGTCCCGTCCCGGTCGTTACGCGACTTTCACGCCTTTTGCCGGAGGCGGATTGATCTCTGCGATCTTGCGAAGGCAATCCGCTTCGGAAGCGTGCGGCCCGGAGACAAAGGTTCCACTCACTTTTGTGCTGTACCAGCCCGATTCGACACCGAGCCAGAGCGATTCTTCGGTTTTGACGTGGCGTGGCGAAAGATTTTGCATGGGTATGCTTTCATGTTGGCGTTCGATCTTCGAACGCCGTGAGGTTTCCGGTTGTTCGACGAGCAACCATTCTTTCAGCTCTCGTTGGAGAGCCGGACAAAATCCGTAAGTACGGCCGCGACCAGATCGCGATGATGGGTGTCGCCCGGAGCCAATCCCGCAGCATACAAATTCAGGACGTAACGCGCCTTGGCGGCGGCCTCCGGCCACGAAGCTGCCGGAACCGAGAGAAGCTGGCTTTCGAGGACGCCCTGCCGGTCGCGCAACTCCCTTGCATTGTGCTCGACCTCCGCCAGAACACGCCGGATGCCGGTAGCTTTTTGTGCAGCCATGCCGCGGTGCTTGTCGAGGTCGAGCGGCTTGTCACTCACAAGGCGCGCTTGCGTCGACGCGCTGCGCATCCGACAGATCGACCGAGCCGATGGAAACCATCTCCATCGTTGAACCGTGCGGCGCCGCCGCCGGCACCATGATCATGGTGGCAATTCGCCGGAACGAGGCGAACGACAATCCTTCGATCATCTCCTCATCCGTGATGACTTCGTAAGCCCCTGCAGACAGCAGGCGATCGATGCCCTTGATCCGGAAGGGGTGTTTGAAGGTGATGGTCTCCCGCCGCGAGCGTATGGTCATGCCTCGTCTTTCGCAGACAGCTCGGCGCCGCGCTATAGTTGCGCATACGTCTATCATGCGCTCTTTCCGTCCGATTAGCTATCGCTTTCTCGCGGGACCAGCGCCGTCAGTCGAATAGCCATCGCGTTGCCTTGTATTCGGCGGCTTTCGTAACCATGTCCGCAGTGCGCCGGAACAATTTCCGCCATTATCAGACCGGATCGGTCACGCGACCGGCGGCGCCTGCAGCCATACGTTCAAGCTTCACTTCAAGAGCCGCCTGGAAGCCGTGCCGACGATGCGGTCCGGTGACGGCGGCGTGCCATTTTTAAATAGCGCAAGCGGTTGGGATCAGGTGTTCGCATGAAGATTCGTGTCGGCTTCGAGATGATCTACGACTTCCCGCAGCCGACGCCCTTGATCGCGATGCTGGGCACGCATTTTACGCGGGCATCCGACATCATCGTTCCGGATCACCTGACCACCAGCCCTTCCGTGCCCATCACGCCCTATCGTGACGGCTTCGGCAACTGGTGCAGCCGGATCGTCGCGCCGGCCGGCCGCATGCGCCTCGCGGCCGACGGCACGGTGCGCGATAGCGGTCTGCCCGACGTCATCGTTGCTTCGGCTGCGCAACACGCCATCGAGGAACTGCCGGCGGAGACCATCGTCTATCTACTCGGCAGTCGTTACTGCGAGACCGACCGGCTCTCCGATATTGCATGGAAGCTGTTCGAGAAGACCACGCCGGGCTGGGCGCGGGTCCAGGCGATTTGCGATTTCGTTCACAACCATATTGCGTTCGGCTACGAGCACGCGCGCGCGACCATGACTGCCTGGGAAGCGTTCAACGAGGGCAAGGGCGTCTGCCGCGACTACGCACACCTTGCCATCGCGTTCTGCCGCTGCATGAACATTCCGGCGCGGTATTGCACTGGTTATCTCGGTGACATCGGCATGCCGCCGCCCTACGCCGCGGGCGATTTCGCCGGCTGGTTCGAGGCCTATATCGGCGGCCGCTGGTACACTTTCGATGCGCGCAATAACATTCCTCGGATTGGCCGTGTCCTGATCGCCCAGGGCCGAGACGCCGCAGATGTTCCGCTCACCCAAACTTTCGGGCCAAATACGCTGGTCAGTTTCAAGGTCTGGACTGATGAGATCGTGTAATCAGTGAAACTACGTTGGCAAATTCGGCTTCGTGCCGACGGCGCGCGTCAAGCGACCGCTTTGATTGAACCAAGCGGCACATCCAGCGAATAGACAAACCCGGACGGTTCGTAGGTTAGCCGCACATGGCCGTTCAATTGTTGGCCGAGCGACTCGATCATGCGGGTACCGAAGCTTCGCCGCATCGGGGGCTTGACCGCGGGGCCGCCCCTTTCGGTCCAGGTCAGGCGCAGCCGCTGCTTCTCCTCGTCCATTGTCCATGCGACTTCGACGCGGCCAGTGGGAATCGAGAGCGCACCAAATTTCGTGGTGTTGGTGCACAGTTCATTGAGTGTCATCGCGAGCGCGATAACGGCGCTGGAGGTAATCCTGATATCCGGCCCGTTGAAGTGGAAGCGCCTGCCCCCTCGGCTGTCATAGGGTTCAGTCGCGCCGCTGAAGGTATGAGTAAGACTGGCGTTAGCCCAGCTGACCTGCATCAGCAGATCGTGGGCTCGTCCCAACGCGACCAACCGACCTTCAATGGCTTGCTGTCCGTGCTCGATGCTGGTCGCCGTTCGCAAGCTTTGCGACGCAATCGCGCTCACGGTGGCAAGCGTGTTCTTGATACGATGATGCAGTTCTCCGAGGATGAGCTTCTGCAGCTTGTCGGCGGCCTCACGCTCCCTGGCGTCGATGCCGGCTTGCGCCAGCAGGACCTTGGCATCTATGCCGGCTTGCTCCAGCAACAGGCGAAGGCTGTCGTTCTCCGCCGACAGCACGGCTTCCTGTGCGGAGCGCGGCACTGAGTCAATTGGTGTTGCGTCGCGAAGGGCCTCATCGGCTGGCGACGGGAGCGCGTCGGTCACGATCTCCAACGCGCCCTCACCCACCATCGTCCGCAGTTCTAGGATCATTCGTTCGACACTCAGCGGCTTGCCGAAAAAGCGGCTGTCGGGGGGCTTTTCCGCATCAGACGGTTTCACCTGGCCGGAAACCAGGATGATCTTGATAGCGGGCCAGCGTTCGTGCACCGCGTGGGCCAGCTTTAGGCCGTCCATGCTGCCGGGCATTTGAATATCGGTAAAGAGCAGCGATATGTCCGAGCGGGACTCAAGAATGGATATCGCCTCATCGGCATTGACGGCTTCGACAGGGCAGAACCCGGCATCCTCCACGATGTCGACGGCACGCATGCGAAGCACCATCTCGTCTTCGACGACAAGGACGTTCGGCACCTCAGGTGAACCTGTTGACATGGGTGGCCTAACTCTTTCTCGAGCGAGCCGATAAGAGATCAGCCTTTGCTCCACGGTGCCTGCAGATGTCGGGACATCAATTGTTCTGCGGCCTCGCTCATGGGCCGCGCCCCCTACCGGTTGCTGATCGGACTCGTTAGGTATGAGCCATTGCTGCGCCTATCGCGGGCAAATAGCGAGCTAAATCAAAATAAATCGCCGCGGGCTTTGCTCGCCGGCCGAATAGTCATCTCGCACCCGCGGCTTATTGCAACCTGGCGCGGCGGCGCCACTGCCACAACGCCAACGCCATCAGCAAAATCGTCAGCGCCAGTACGATCACCTTGCTCCAAAATCTTCCGCCGGGACGGTCGATCGTGCGCGACCACAGCGAGGGCGCCTCGCTTTGCCGTGCCAGGCGAAAAGCCACCATGCTGTCGCCGATCGACGTGCCGATCTCGGAATGACCGCCGGCGGCGATCGCGACATATTGCTCGCCCTTCCAGAGATAGGTCATGGGATTGGCGACGCCCGGGACCGGCAGCCTGCCCTGCCACAGTTCGTCGCCGGATTTAGCGTCGAAGGCACGCAGATAAGCATCCATCGCGCCGGTGAAAACCAGGCCGCCCGCGGTGATCGCAACCCCGTTGACCAGCGGCGTGCCCCAGTTGAAGGCGATACCGAGCGGCGCGCGATCCTCCGTGCTGCCAACCGTTGAATGCCAGATAATTTTCCCCGCCTTCAGGTCGACCGCGACCATTTCACCCCATGGCGGCTTGTTGCACAATATGCCGAGCGGCGACATCGCGACCTTGCGCGTCATCGCGAAAGGCGCGCCGCGTTGCCGACCGAAATCGACACCGGACAGCGGCTTGAAATCTTCCGCTTCCGTTCTCGGAATCAATTTGACGATATGCACGGCGCGGCTGGTGTTGGCGTAAAGGATCTGGTTGACCGGATCGAACGCCGCGCCGCCCCAGTTCACACCGCCTCCGGTCATCGGAAAGATCAGCGTTCCCTGTATCGAGGGCGGTGTGTAGAGCCCGTCATTGCGCGCGCTCGCAAGCTGCGCATCGCAGGAAGGACTGCCGATCACCGGGAACGGCTTGAGCTCGTCCGCGAGCGAGAATTGTTGCGGCAACAGCGCCGGCACGTGGGTCGGAAATGGCTGCGTCGGCGATAGCTGTTCGCCTTCCGCGGCTCCTTGCGGAACGCTACGCTCCTCGACCGGCCAGACCGGTTGGCCGGTGTCACGGTCGAGCACGAACACAAGGCCCTGTTTGGTCGGCTGAATGACGACGTCGCGCATGCCCGCGCCGGTATCAATGCGCGCCAAGGTCGGCTGCGCCGGCAGATCGTAATCCCAGACATCGTGATGCACGGTCTGGAACGACCAGACCAACTCTCCGGTCTCGGTGCGCAGCGCGACCACGGAATTGGCGTGCTCGTTATTGCCGGGCCGCTTGCCGCCCCAGAAATCAGGGCTGGGCGACGACGTCGGCAGGAATATCAGCCCGCGCTCTTCGTCCGCCGACATCGGCGCCCAGACATTGGCGGTGCCCGCGACAATGCCGTCGTGAATGAGCGGATCCCAGGTCCAGCGCGGACGTCCGGTCCGTGCATCGAAGGCGCGCACGGTGCCGAGCGGCGCATCGACGCGGACATTGTCCGAAATCGAAGAGCCGACAATGACGACGCCGCGGCTGACCACGGGCGCGGACGTGATTTGGAATTCACCTGGCCATTCCAGCGGCTTTCCGATCTCGAGCTTCGCCTCGCCATTGGCGCCAAAACCGGCGCAGGAAATGCCGGTCCTGGCGTCGAGCGCGATCACTCTGGCGTCGTTGGTGCCCATGAAAATCCGCGAGCGGCAGGCAGCGCCTTCGGCCGCCTGATCGTCGACCCAATAGGCGACGCCGCGGCAGGCGTAGCGGTTTCCGGGACGCTGGGTGGTGCTGACCTTGGGATCGTATCGCCACTTTTGCGCGCCGGTGCCGGGATCGAGCGCGATGACCTCGTTGAAGGGCGAGCAGAAGACGATGCTGTCCTCGACGAACAGTGGCGTCGCCTCAAACTTTGTGCGCGCCATCAGAGCCGCGTGGGTATCAAGATCGCCAGTACGAAACTCCCACGCGCGCACGAGATTGCCGACATTGGCCGGCGTGATCTGATTAAGCGCTGAAAACCGCGTGCCGCCACGATCTCCGCCCCAATGCTCCCAGCCAAGCGCAGGTGCGGCCGCCAAGAACAGGACGGCAAACATGCCAAGCAGGTTTCGCATCGCCCTTCGCGGCGATGCGATCATCACACGACTGGCTACATTTTGCAGAAGTCGACTGCGCAATTCCCGCCTCAGTATCCGCCCCTCGATCTGCCCCAGCCGCCGCCTCGTCCGTACCCTCCTATGCCCGCTCCGACGCCAATGGAAGGTCCGGGCGCCGGTTCGTAATAGTCGGGCGGCGGCCGGCGATAGACCACGACATCGTCATCGACTTCGGGCAGGCGGCGCGGCGGCCGTGAGCTGGCGCGCTTTGGCGGCTCGGGATCGGCGCGCTTCTTGGGCGGCAGGTCGACTTTCTTCAGCGGCAAGGACGGTGCGCCGCAGGGACATGTCGGGCCGACCAGCGAGGCGTTGGCCGGCTGTCCAGACCCGATTGCCGGGTTTTGCGGGGACGCACCAGCCGGGTTCGGTCCACCGCTAACGGTGGCAGCCACGTTGACTGCGGTGTTCGGGCGGTTGCGCAGCCGGTCTTCCAGCTTGCGTGCCGTCGCGGTGAGATCGCTGTCGGGGTATTGGGCAAGGAATGCGCGGTAGGCTGCCGCCGTGTTGACGATCACAGCATTGTTCCACGCGACCATTCTGCTGTGGCGATCGAGCCAGTCGCGAGCCTGCGCGCCGAACGGCGGTTGCGCGAACAACCCGACGAACGCCTCATAGGCTTCATCGGTGCCATCGGCCACGATCATTTCATGGGCCGCCTCGACCGGCTTGCCTTGCAGTTCGCGGCGCCATTCATCGACGGTGCGCTTCGTAGCGGGTGGTCTCGGGCTGACCGCGCCCGGCCCGGGAAAAAATCTGAAATCGTCGGTCAGCGAGGAACTATCCCAGGGGGTTTGCCGCCCCTCGGTCGCCTTGTTGACGGAAACACGCACGCGTTTGAAGGTATCCTCGATCGAAAGCCCCGGCTCCTTGGCCGCCGAAAGCAGTGCCGACGTGTAAGGACTGTCGGCGCCGTTGCCATCCTCCGCTTCCGCGCCGGGTGACGTCGAAAATGACATGAAGGTGCCGGGAGCGCCGATCCTGGCATCGACGATCGCCAGCCCGTGGCCAGCGGTCGCGTTGATCGCGGGGAACGGATTATTTCGACACGCGTCGAGCAACATGATGCGCATCTTGCTCGGCACCGACGTCAACGTATTCAGGATGTCGTTGACGCGTACTGCCTGTAGCGGAACATCGGCTTCCCGCTTCGGATTGACGTCGATCGGCACGAGAAAATTCTCGCCGTCGATCTGCAGCCCATGGCCTGCATAAAACATCAGGGCAATGGTGTCAGGACCTTTGGCCGCCACCTTGGCCGCGAAATCGCCGACCTTTTCGCGCATCTCGTTTTGCGTGAGATCGGAAGCGGTGAACACCTCGAAGCCGGAATTGGCCAGCAATTGAGACATGGCCTTGGCGTCGTTTGCCGGATTGGGCAGCGGCGGAACGGAACGATATGCCGATTGACCGATCACCAGCGCCATGCGGTTCTCGGCAAACGCGCCATCTGAACCCAGTAAAATCGCGGCAAAAACAATAGCGGCGCCAAGCGCATGACGAAACATGAGGTCACCCCCCTGCAATACGGTCAGTACGTTGGTCGCGATATTCGTGAAGCGGTTCAAGCCCGCGCGGCACCTAAAGCGAAGGTGCCGGATGCACCAGTGATACTATCGCAGATGGGGTCTCGAAGGCTCGGGGGCAATTACTTCGGTTTTTTCGCAGGCTCCGCCGGCCGCGCGACGCCCCATGGATCGTATTTTTCCTTGGGATCGGGTATTCGTTCGAGTGCGGCCTTGTAGGCCTTCTCGTCGATCTTCTTTGTCGGCGTGTCGGTCTTCTTGTCGTCGCCTTGATGCCGCTTGCCACCCATCTGGGCGTGCGCGGGCACCGCGATCAACGCCAGCATCGCCGCCGCAACTATTAAGGTTTTCATCGCCTATGTCTCCCTGCCATCCCTATTCCCAGTACTTACCTTGCAATCAAAAGATGGCAAACAACGGATCGGTTTGGCAGGGCACGATAACCGCTTCCGCGGCCGATCACAGCAATGGTTAGTAACTTAAAAGCCGCGAATTGGCCGCGATCGCGGGTAACTTCGACTGGCGTGGGATAACATCGGCGGATGCGGCGGGTCATTATTTATACGGCGTTGATGGCAAGCGCGGCGTTCGTGCTGGGCGGCTGCGGCTTTGCCGACAGCCGTTCACCGGTGCCGGAATTCATGCGAGTCAAGGAAGCCGAGCCGCCGCCGCCCGAAGCACCGCCCGATGTCAGACGCCTGGTTCGCGAAAAGCTCGATTCGGTGTTTATCGCCTCGTCGGCCCCGCATGATGTACGGGTTTCGCCGGCACGCCGCGACCTGCACGGATCCGGCTGGACGGCCTGCGTCAGGGCCGAATTGACGTCGGCGATGGGCAAACCGCTGGGGACCCAGACCTATCGCGTCACGATCGAAGATGGCGTGATCCTCGACCGGCAACGCGTCGAGGCCGACGACAATTGCGGGTCCGAGAGCTACGAGCCGATCTAGCCGTCTACTCGAAGCGCGCCGAACGCCGCTGCGAGTACCCTCCCATCCCTTCCCTCGTAGCTTCTGGGTTCCCGTTGCCGCTATGGCAACCAATTTACGGGAACAAATTGCAGTCTTGGAACTTGGTTTGTCCGGCCTGAATTTCCTCCGGAGCATGTCTTTTGTTGCCGAAGTATTCTTGCTTGATTTGGAGTTGTGTCACCGATTTCATTGCCGAAATCCTGCGCGCGGATTCGAGCGCACTTCGTCCTGGGGGGAATCATGAGCGATCTCGCACCGGCCACACCACCGATCTCTCGTCGCAAATCGAGAGGGGCACCCGACGGGAATGGAAAGCCGAACTCCTTGCAAGAGCTACTGCACGTGCTCCAGGAAATGCGAGGCGGCGACTTCTCGGTACGAATGAGCGGTGATCATCTCGGCATCGAGGGCAAGATCGCCGACACGTTTAATGAGATCGTGGCGACGAACCAGCGCATGGCACAACAGCTCGAGCGCGTCGGTCAGGTTGTCGGACGAGAAGGAAAAACCCGGCAACGGGTCAAATTTGGCCTTGCCAGGGGGTCGTGGGCCGACATGGAAGGCTCCGTCAATACGCTGATCGACGATTTGCTCTGGCCTACGCGTGAAGTGACCAGGGCCGTCGCTGCGGTGGCGCAGGGCGACCTTCTGCAGACTGTGCAGCTGGACGTCGACGGCCGTCCCTTGGGAGGCGAGTTTCTGCAATCGGCCAACATCGTCAACACCATGATCAAACAGCTCAGCGTGTTCACGTCCGAGGTGACGCGCGTCGCGCGCGAGGTAGGAACCGAGGGTAAGCTGGGCGGGCAGGCGCAGGTGCCAGAGGTGACGGGGGTCTGGAAGGACCTGACCGAAAGCGTGAATTCGATGGCCAACAACCTGACAGGCCAGGTTCGCAACATCGCCGAAGTAACCATCGCGGTTGCCAATGGCGACTTGTCCAAGAAGATCACGGTGGACGTTCGCGGAGAGATTCTGCAATTGAAGGAAGCCATCAACACGATGGTGGACCAGCTTCGATCTTTCGCTTCCGAAGTTACCCGCGTCGCCCGTGAAGTCGGCACCGATGGCAAGCTCGGCGGCCAGGCGATCGTCCCCGGCGTCGCCGGCACCTGGAAGGACCTTACCGACTCCGTGAACGCAATGTGCGGCAACCTCACCGACCAGGTACGCAACATTGCAAACGTCACTACCGCCGTGGCGCGCGGGGATCTTTCGCGCAAAATCACCGTCGATGTGCGCGGCGAGATTCTGGAGCTGAAGGATACCATCAACACGATGGTGGACCAGCTCAACTCCTTCGCTTCAGAAGTAACGCGTGTCGCTCGCGAAGTAGGAACGGAAGGCAAGCTTGGCGGCCAGGCCCAGGTCCCCGGTGTTGCAGGGACATGGAAGGATCTCACCGACAACGTCAATTTCATGGCCAGCAACCTGACTGCCCAGGTGCGCAATATCGCCGACGTCGCAACCGCCATCGCGGGCGGTGATCTTTCCAAGAAAATTACGGTCACGGTGTCGGGCGAAATCCTCCAGCTCAAGGAAACCCTCAACACGATGGTCGATCAGCTCAACGCGTTCGCCGGCGAAGTGACGCGCGTGGCGCGCGAAGTCGGTACCGATGGGAGACTGGGCGGCCAGGCTAACGTGCTCGGCGTGGCTGGCACCTGGAAAGACCTCACTGAGAGCGTCAACTCGATGGCGAGCAACCTGACCGCGCAGGTTCGCAACATCGCCGAAGTGACGACCGCCGTCGCCAATGGCGACCTTTCGAAGAAGATCACGGTGGATGTACGCGGCGAGATTCTGGAGCTGAAAGACACCATCAATACGATGGTGGACCAGCTTAACGCATTCGCAGGCGAAGTGACGCGCGTCGCGCGCGAGGTGGGGACCGAGGGAAAGCTGGGCGGACAGGCGCTGGTGCGCGGCGTCGCCGGAACCTGGAAAGATTTGACCGACGGCGTGAACTCGATGGCGAGCAACCTGACAGGCCAGGTCAGAAACATCGCCGAGGTCGCGACGGCGGTCGCAAAGGGGGATTTGTCAAAGAAAATCACGGTCAACGTGTCGGGCGAAATTCTACAGTTGAAAGAAACGCTCAACACGATGGTCGATCAGCTCAACGCGTTCGCCGGCGAAGTGACGCGCGTGGCGCGCGAGGTCGGCACCGACGGAAAGCTTGGCGGACAAGCCGAGGTGCCGGGCGTCGCCGGCACCTGGAAGGACTTGACCGACAGCGTCAATTCGATGGCAGGCAACCTGACGGCTCAAGTGCGCAATATCGCCGAGGTGGCCACCGCCATCGCCGGAGGCGACCTGTCGCGCAAGATTACGGTCGACGTACGCGGCGAGATTCTTCAGCTCAAAGAAACCCTCAACACGATGGTCGACCAGCTTAACCGCTTCGCCGGCGAGGTGACGCGCGTGGCGCGCGAAGTCGGCACCGAAGGCCGTCTCGGCGGTCAAGCCAACGTGCCCGGCGTGGCCGGCACCTGGAAGGATCTCACCGACAGCGTGAATTCGATGGCGGGAAACCTCACCGCGCAGGTTCGAAACATCGCCGAAGTCACCACGGCGGTGGCGCGCGGCGACCTGTCGCGCAAAATCACCGTGGATGTGAAAGGTGAAATTCTCGAGCTCAAGAACACCATCAATACGATGGTCGATCAGCTGAACGCCTTCGCATCGGAGGTGACGCGCGTGGCGCGCGAAGTCGGCACCGAAGGCAAGCTCGGCGGCCAGGCTGAAGTGCCGGAGGTCGCCGGCACCTGGAAAGATCTCACCGACAACGTCAACTTCATGGCTTCCAACCTGACTGCCCAGGTTCGCAACATCGCCGAGGTGGCGACCGCGATCGCCGGAGGCGACCTCTCCAAGAAGATCACGGTTGACGTGCGCGGCGAAATCCTGCTGCTCAAGGACACCCTGAATACAATGGTTGAGCAGCTTCGCTCATTTGCGGCAGAAGTGACCCGCGTCGCACGCGAGGTCGGTACCGAAGGTCGACTGGGCGGCCAGGCGGTGGTGCCGGGCGTCGGAGGCACCTGGAAGGATCTTACGGACAACGTCAATCTGCTGGCGGCTAACCTTACCACCCAG
Organism: Bradyrhizobium sp.; assembly: GCA_028290305.1. The sequence continues at coordinate 34,231 of JAQGKC010000467.1, read as the reverse complement.
GTACGCAACATCGCCGAAGTCACCACCGCGGTCGCCCGTGGTGACCTGTCGCGCAAAATCACGGAGGAAGTGAAGGGCGAGATACTCGAACTCAAGAACACCATCAATACCATGGTGGACCAGCTCAACGCGTTCGCCGGCGAGGTCACGCGCGTTGCTCGCGAAGTCGGTACGGAAGGCAAGCTAGGAGGACAAGCGCAGGTTCCTGGGGTCGCAGGGACGTGGAAAGACTTGACCGACACCGTGAATTTCATGGCGGCCAACCTGACTGAACAGGTGCGCGGCATCGTCAAGGTGGTGACGGCGGTAGCCAACGGCGACCTCAAGCAGAACCTGACGGTGAAGTCGAAGGGTGAAGTCGCGGCGCTCGCCGATACCATCAATAACATGACGGACACGCTCGCGATTTTTGCCGATCAGGTCACGAGCGTGGCGCGCGAGGTGGGCGTGGAAGGCCGGCTCGGCGGCCAGGCCAACGTGCCGGGAGCGGCCGGCACCTGGAAAGATCTGACGGGAAACGTGAACCTCCTCGCCGCCAATCTGACATCTCAGGTGCGCGCCATCGCGGAGGTCGCGACCGCGGTGACGAAGGGTGACCTGACCCGTTCGATCCAGGTTGATGCCAGGGGCGAAGTCGCGGAGCTCAAAGACAACATCAACACGATGATCGGCAACCTGAAGCTCACGACCGACGTCAATACAGAACAAGACTGGCTAAAGACAAATCTTGCGAAATTTACCAACATGCTTCAGGGACAGCGCGATCTGACCACCGTCGGTCGTTTGCTGCTCACTGAATTGACGCCGCTGGTAAATGCCCACATGGGCGTCATCTATCAGGTCGAGAATGAAGAGAATCCGCAACTGCGCCTGTTGTCGGCCTACGCCGACGACGGGAACAATCCTCATAGAGAGATCGTTCAATTTGGCGAGGGGCTGGTCGGGCAAGCCGCGATGGACAAACGGCAGCGGCTGCTTTCCGACATTCCAGCGGATGCGACGCTGATAAATTCCGCGCTTTTGCGTGTCGCTCCGAAAAATCTGGTCGTCCTTCCCGTACTGTTTGAAAGCCAGGTAAAGGCCGTCATTGAACTTGGTTCAATTTCCTCGTTCACGACTTCCCAAATGACTTTCCTCGAGCAGCTTACCGACAGCATCGGCATCGTGCTCAACAGTATCGAAGCGACGATGCAGACGGAAGGGCTGCTGAAGCAATCGCAGCAGCTTGCGGGCGAACTACAGACGCAACAAAAGGAATTGCAGCAGACCAACGAACAGCTCGAACAAAAGGCTCAGCAACTGGCCGAACGCAACGTCGAGGTCGAGCGCAAGAACCAGGAAATCGAGCAGGCACGCCGCGCACTGGAGGAAAAGGCGACCGAACTTTCGCTGACATCGAAGTACAAGTCGGAATTCCTTGCCAACATGTCCCACGAGCTACGCACGCCGTTGAACAGCATTCTGATTCTGGGCCAGCAGCTCACGGAAAATGCGGACGGTAATCTATCGTCCAAGCAGGTGGAGTTTGCCCGAACCATCCATGGCGCCGGCACCGACCTGCTCAACCTCATCAGCGACATTCTGGATCTGTCCAAGATCGAGTCCGGCACTGTCACTGTGGACGCGGAAGAGCTTCTGATGGCCAACCTGCTTGACACCATCGGACGCCCGTTCCGGCACGAAGCGGAGAACCGTCAACTGTCGTTCAACGTCGATGTCGACCCCAGTCTCGGCCGCAGCATCGTCACGGATTCCAAGCGGCTGCAGCAGGTTCTGAAAAATCTTCTGTCGAACGCATTCAAGTTCACGGCAAATGGCGGCGTTCGGCTAAGCGTTGCAGCCGTCGCAAGCGGATGGAGCGCCGATCACCCGATCCTGAGCCAGTCACCCGGGGTTGTTTCCTTTGAAGTGTCCGATACGGGTATCGGCATCCCACTCGAAAAGCAGAAGCTTATCTTCGAGGCCTTCCAGCAGGCCGATGCGGGCACAAGCCGCAAATATGGCGGCACCGGCTTGGGTCTTGCGATCAGCCGCGAACTGGCGAGCTTGTTGGGCGGGGAAATCAACCTGCACAGTACGCCGGGCAAGGGAAGCACCTTCGTACTCTATTTGCCGACGAGATATTCCGGGCCGACCGTAGCGCCGAGAATCAACGCTCCGGCCCCATACAGCGGCTTGGCGTCGGTCCCGGTGTTTCAAGTCGCAGCACAAGAGCGCGCGCTGGAACAAGTTGCGGACGATCGCCTGAATCTGGCGCCCGGCGATTCGCTTCTTCTGATCGTCGAGGACGATCTGCACTATGCGCGAGTGCTTGTGGATTTGGCGCGCGACAAAGGGTTCAAGGTCCTCGTTGCAACACGCGGCTCCGAGGCCCTCGATTTGGCAAAGCAATTTCAGCCGACGGCTGTCTCACTGGACGTTTTCCTGCCCGACATGCTTGGCTGGACCGTCCTCAGCCACCTCAAACACAATCCATTGACGCGGCATATTCCGGTCCAAATTGTCACGCTGGATGAAGACCGCCAGCACGCCCTCGCGCGAGGTGCGTTCGCGTTCGTAAGCAAGCCAACGACCCCTGAGGGCGTCAGCGCGGCGTTGTCCCAGATCAAGGAGTATGCAAGGCCCCGGCGCAAAAGGCTTCTGCTCGTCGAAGACAACGCGGCAGAGCAGATGAGCATCAAGGAACTTCTAGGCCATAGCGACATCGAAATCGTGACTACCGCGACCGGCGCAGGCGCGCTGTCCGCGCTCCGCGATACGCCGTACGATTGCGTCGTGCTCGACTTGCGGCTTCCCGACATGACGGGCTTTGAAGTGCTCAACCATATACGCGAGGACGATACGCTGGCTAATGTGCCCGTCGTGGTGTTTACGGGCAGGGAACTCTCGGTCGAAGAAGATGCGGAACTGCACACGATGGCTCGAAGTATCGTGGTAAAAGGTGTAGAATCGCCGGAGCGTCTGCTCGACGAGACATCCCTCTTCCTGCATCGTGTGATCACGGAGCTGCCAATCGAGAAGCAGCGCATGCTTGAGAAGCTCAACAGTTCGGATGACGATCTTGTCGGGCAAACCGCGTTGCTGGTGGATGATGACGCACGAAATATCTTTGCACTGAGCAGCGTGCTGGAGCGCCGCGGCATGAAGGTCCTTACCGCTACAACGGGAGAGGAGGCTATCGCGCTCGTCGAGTCTAGTCCGGAGATCGCGATCGTTCTGATGGATATCATGATGCCGCAGATGGACGGCTACCAGACCATCGGCGTGATCCGCGAAGATCCGACTTTCCGTCGACTTCCAATTATTGCTTTGACCGCGAAAGCCATGAAAGGCGACCGGGAGAAGTGTCTTGAGGCCGGTGCATCGGATTATCTGGCGAAGCCGGTCAACACCGAGCAATTGCTTCTGGCAATACGCATGTGGCTGCATCGCTGACCGGGCAAGGGAAAATGGCAGACCACGAGCGAGTCAACATCCTTCTGGTCGACGATCAGCCGGCGAAGCTTCTGGCTTATGAGGTTATTCTCAAGGAGCTGGGAGAAAATCTCCTCGTCGCGGCTTCCGGCCGTGAAGCGCTGGAATGCCTGCTCAAGAACGAGGTGGCGGTGGTTCTGGTCGACGTCTGCATGCCCGAACTGGATGGATTTGAGCTGGCCGCGATGATCCGGGAGCATCCCCGCTTTCAGAAAACGGCGATGATCTTCATCTCGGCGATACAAGTCAGCGATCTGGATCGATTGCGCGGCTACGAGATGGGAGCCGTGGACTACGTCCCGGTACCGGTGATTCCTGAAGTGCTACGGGCCAAGGTTAAAATATTCGCGGAATTGTACCGCAAAACGCGACAACTTGAACGTCTCAATGTTGAACTCGAAGATCGCGTTCGCGCTCGCACTGTCGAATTAGAGGAATCGAACGCCAGACTGCTCGAAAGTGAGCAGCGCCGCAGCCTGGCTATATCAGCGGGAAAAATGGGTTCCTGGGATTGGGACTGGGCCAGTGGCGACTGGTTGTGGGACGAAGGGCAATTTCAGATTTTTGGAGTTGATCCGCGAACATTTGAAGTGACGTTGGCCAATGTCCAGCCGCTCGTTCACCCGGAAGATATTGAAGAACTGCGGAAGGCGCTGGCCCAGTTTGCCAAGGGTGCGAAATCGTACGAAGCAGAGTTTCGAATCAGCCGGCCAAACGGCGACGTACGCTGGTGCTTCGGAACCGCCGCCGCCACCGTCGATGCGGATGGTCGTGTCGTGCGCGTAAGCGGCGTCACCGTAGACATCACGGAACGTAAACATGCCGAAGAACGACAAAATTTGCTGGCCCGGGAAGTCGACCACCGGGCAAAAAATGCGTTGGCGCTCGTGCAATCTATCGTTCGATTGACGCGCGGCGAAGACATCAAAGCTTACACCCAGGCGGTCGAAGGACGGATCACCGCGCTCGCGCGCGTACACACGATCCTCGCATTGTCGAGCTGGCAGGGCGCCGAAATAGGAAAGCTGATCGATGAAGAACTCGCGCCCTACTGCGCCGGCGATCAAGTCGCGTTCGACGGTACAGAGGTTCAGTTGCAACCCGCCACGGCGCAGACACTGACTTTGGCATTGCACGAGCTTGTGACCAATTCGGCAAAATACGGCGCCCTGTCTACATTGTCGGGCCGTCTCTCCATCAAATGGAAGATTCAGGCGGACACTCTCGTGCTGGAATGGGAAGAGAGGGACGGACCTCTCATTCGGAAACCGATATCACGGGGATTCGGAACGAGAAGCGTGATAGCCAGTATTGAATCGCAACTCGGAGGACGCGCCGAGTTCGACTGGCGCTCCGAGGGTCTCATTTGTCGACTTTCAGTGCCCTTAATACGAAATACAGTGCCCGAGCCGGATACTCACCAAAGTGTGGTCGATAGCAAAGGGGGCGAGCGGACTTCGCGATCGGTGGACGCCGCCACCGAGGTCGTGCCAAAAACCCGATCGTCGGCAGCTTCGCCGGCAGGTCCGCGTAGCGGGACGTGCTGAAGTGCTGAATCAGGCGCGTTGCGGCGCGCCCTCCCCGCAATGTCACACCGACTGACCGGAAGCTCTGGACAAGGCGTCCACATCAGGCTCAAATTTGACTCGGCAAACCAAATTTCGGCCATGAGCCGAAAATGACTGCAACGAGCGCCCGCGGCAACGACGGACGCCGGAAAAGTATAAATCGGGAGGAATACATGGCTGTTTCACGCCGCGACGTTTTGTTGAGGACTGCCGGCGCGCTGGGCGCTGCAACATTTTCATTTCCAAAACCGGCCATCGCCCAGTCGGAGCCGATCAAGATCGGCTTCCTTGCCGCGATGACCGGTCCAAGCTCGGCGCCGACCATCGGCTTCAACCGCGGCGTGGTCTTCGCGGTGGACGCCATCAACGCAGCCGGCGGCGTCAAGGGCCGCAAGATCGAGGTCATCACCCGCGATACCCAGGGCGATCCGACCAAGGCCGTGAACGCCACGCAGGAAATGATCAGCCAGCTCAAGGTCCACGGCATCTGGGGCCCACTCAATTCAGGAGAGGCGTTGGCCACTACGCCGATCATGGCGCGGGCCAAGATGCCGGATATCCATCCATGCGTGGTGGAAAGCCTGATCGATCCGGCCAAGTTTCCCAACGCGTTCCGCATGGCGCCGTCCAACAGCCAGTGGGACGATGCCGTCCGTAACTACTGTCTCAATATCCTCAAGGTAAAAAAGATCGCGGTATTCGGCGATACCACGGGTTATGGCGTCACCGCGGTCGGCGCGTCGGTGGCTGCGTTCAAGAAGGACGGCGCCGAGGTGGTCTATCAGGCCAATATCGATGCGACTCAGCCGGATATGACACCCGACATGCTGCGCGCCAAGAACGCCGGCGCCGAGGTCATCGTGGTGTGGAGCGTCGCTACCGACATGGAAGCGCGGATGTTCAACACCCGCGCGGCCATGAACTGGGATGTCTCGTTCGTCGGCCATCCGTCGCTGGCGTCGGGTGACATCGCGGGTCTCATCGAGAAACCTGCCAATTGGGAAAAAGTGTATGCCGTCGGCTACAAGAGCTGCAGCTACGATGCATCGGGCAAATTGCCCGCGAAAAGCCAGGATCTGGTCGATCGCCTGACCAAGGCCAAGGTCGCGCTCAACGACTCGCTGCTCTGGTGGGTCGCAGGCGGCATCGATGCGATCGAATTGTTTGCCAAGGCCGTCGAGAGCAGCGGATCCACCGATAGCGTGGGCATCATCGCTTATTTGAACTCGCTATCGAAATATCCGGGCTATTTCGGCGATTATACGTTTACGCCGACCCAGCATAACGGTTACCCGACCGACGAAATCGTGATGTCGGCGGCCAACTCCGCCAAGAGCGGCACCTTCGCGCTGGCACCGGGCTATACTTAAGCGATAGCGCGGAGAGCACAGCCCATGCTCGCCTCGATTATCGCATCCGGTCTGGCGGCAGGCGCGATCTACGCGCTCGTCGGCGTCACCTACAACACGATGTTCTCGACCTCGCGGGTGATGAGCTTCACGGCGGGACAACTCGCGATGCTCGGCGGCGTGTTCGGGTCGATGTTCATGCTCAAGCTGGGACTGCCTGTTATTGTCGGATTCCTTCTGACGCTGCTCGGCTGTGCCCTCATCGGGGTCATCACCGAATTCGTCGCGGTTCGGCCGGTGCTGAAAAACCTCGACCAGCATCTCTATGTGCTCTCCACGCTGGCGCTGGCGCTGATGATCCAGCAGGTGGCCGCGATCAAATGGGGCACCGAGCCGCAGCCGTTCCCGCGCCTGATCGGATGGGGCAGCGGTGTCTTTGACGAAAAATTCTGGCTGCCGGTGGTCGCCTGCGCGCTGACGATCATCGGCCTGGAATATCTCTATCGCCGCACGCTGGTGGGCCGCGCCTTCCTGGCCATCGCGGAGGACAATTTCGCCGCCCGTGCGCTCGGCCTGCCCGAGCGCAATCTGCGCGTCGCCAGCTATGCGCTCGCGGGCGCGATCGGCGGTGTTGCTGGATTTTCCGGCGGCGAGTTGCTGCTGGCGTTCTTCGCCAATGGCGCGCTGTTGAATTTCTACGGCTTCGTTCCGGTGGCACTCGGCGGGCTCGGCAACAACCGCGGCGCCATCATCGGCGGGCTGGCGCTCGGCCTGTTCCAGCAGGCGGCGAATTTCCTGGTCGGCGGCATCTTCTCTTCGGTGGCCGTGTTCACGCTGTTCATCATCGTACTGCTGGCGGCGCCGCAAGGCCTGTTCGGCTCGGCCACGGCACGGAGGGTGTGATGACCGCAGTCAGCACGGCCCCCGTACGCAGCGAGACGCGCGCCTTTCGTGCGGTGCTGCCGCAGATCGCGCCGTTTCTCGGTATCCTCGCGGGCGCGATGATCCTGCCCTTCGTCAGCAATGATTATTGGGCGCTGATCGGCACCCGGGCGGCGATTTATTGGGTGCTGGTTTCCGGCCTTAATCTCATCGTCGGATTCGCCGGGCACCTGGCGATCGGCTATGTCGCGCTGCTGACGCTCGGCGCCTACGCCACCAGCGTGCTGGTTGCCGGCAATGTCGCACCGCCGATACCGGTATTCGCAGCCTTGCCGATCGCGGGCTGCATCGGCGCGGTGTTCGGCGTGATCGTAGGCCTGCCGGCCCTGCGATTGCGCACATTCTATTTCGCGATGTCGACGCTGGGCTTCGCCACCATCGTCACGCAGATTGCGCTGGCCTGGCAGAGCGTCACCGGCGGCGGCATCGGGATTGCCGGTCCGGAATTCCCCGCCCCCTTCAACACCGCGTGGGGCTACTATTATCTCTGCATTGCGTTCGCGGCGGTCTGTACATGGATGAGCGCCAATATCGCCCACAGCCGGTTTGGCCGCGCGTTGATCGCGATGCGCGACGCCGAAGTGGCAGCCGAAGCCACCGGCATTTCCAAGCCGCGCATGCTGATCGCGATCTTCCTGTTCGCCGGTGCACTGGCGGCGATCGCCGGCGGATTGTTCGCGAGCCTGCAGACCTACATCACGCCGGACGCCTTCACGTTCGACCTCTCGGTGCTTTTCTTTATCGCGATCCTGATCGGCGGCCGCGGCTCGATCCTCGGGCCAATGCTCGGCACCATTATCCTGACCATCCTGCCGGAGATCGTCGCGTCGCTGGCGGCGTGGTCGACATTCCTCTACGCGGTACTGTTGCTGGTGATCGTGCTGGCGATGCCCGGCGGCATCGCGGCCCTCTTGGATTTTCGCAACCGCCGTCCGCTCGCCAGCAACCGCGCCATCGTGCCGCGTCCCGCAGCGCTCGCCGATATCCTGCGCAAGAGCACGAGCGACAGGACGCTCAGCCTGCGCGGCATCGCGCTGAGTTTCGGCAATGTGCGCGCCATCGACGGCCTCGATCTCGATGTCGCGCCCGGCCGGATTCATGGCCTGATCGGCCCCAACGGCAGCGGCAAGACCACGACGCTCAATGTGATCTCCGGCTATTACGCCGCCAAGGGCGGGACGATGACGCTGGGAGACGAGATGTTGCCGCCGGGCCTGCCAGCGTTACGCGCGAGGCGCGGCATCGCTCGCACCTTCCAGACGCCGCGCGTGATCGGCGAAGCTTCGGTGCTGCAGAACGTCATGATCGGCGGCACCATCGAGGGAAAAGCCACGTTCGTAGAAGCGTTGCTGGCGCTGCCGCGAACCCGGCGCGACGAGCGCATGCTCGCGGCCAAGGCGCGCGCGTTGCTCGGCGTGGTCGGGCTTGAAACGCTGGCCGACGTCCGTGCCGACCGCCTGCAGCACAGCGAACTGCGCTTCATCGAGATCGCACGCGCCCTGATGCTGGAGCCGGATTTCCTGCTGCTCGACGAACCCGCCGCCGGCCTTTCCGGCGACGAGATCGAACGCCTGGCTTCGCTGATCAAGGCAATCAGCAAACGCGGCGCCGGCGTGTTGCTGGTGGAGCATCATGCCGACCTGATCTTCGACATTTGCGACGAGGTCACCGTGCTCAATCTCGGCCGCATCCTCGCCGCCGGAACGCCGGCCGAGATTCGCGTGCACAAGGAGGTGGTCAGTGCCTATCTCGGCGGCTGAACCTCTGCTTGCCGTCGCTGCGCTGCAGTCCGGCTACGGCAAGATCCGCGTGCTGCATGGCATCGATTTCGTGGTGTCGGCGGGCGAGGTCGTGGCGCTGCTCGGCCCCAACGGCGCCGGCAAGAGCACCATGCTGCGCGCGCTGTCGGGATTGCTGCCGGTCAACGCCGGCTATGTGCGCTTCGGTGGCCGCGACATGACCAACGCCACGCCACGGGAAGCCGCGCGCGCCGGCCTTGTGCACGTGATCGAGGGACATCGCGTGTTCACCCAGCTTTCCGTCACCGACAATCTCTTGCTGGCGGGCTACGACCTGCCCCGCGGCGAACGCGCGGCGCGGGTCGAGGAAGCGTTGTCGTTCTTTCCGGAGATCGCCGAGAAGCGCCATGAGCGCGGCGGAGCGCTCAGCGGCGGGCAACAACAAATGTTGACGGTGGCGCAGGGCCTGGTGCGCCGCCCGCGCCTGTTGATGCTCGACGAACCGTCGGCCGGCCTGTCGCCGGTGCTGGTCGATCGCGTGCTCAACGTCATCGGGCAATTGCGCAAGCAAGGCACCGCGGTGCTGCTGGTCGAGCAATTGCTGGAAAAAGCGTTGGCCGCCGCCGACCGCGTCTATGCGCTGGTGCAGGGACACGTCGTGCTGGAAGCGTCAACCAGTGAGGGCAATCTGCCGCAGCGGCTCGAGCGCGCCTATTTCGGACATTAAGGTAGTAGCCGGGCGTTGCCGCTGGACCAATGGACATCATGACAATCGACCCACGTGATGTCGTCATGCGCCACCCAGGAGATCAGGCGAGGCACCGCGATCCGGGCTCTTGGGAAAAAATCGTGAAAAAGAATAAAGCCTCGACGCCAAAGCAGCATCAACGACATCACGCGCTGTTCGACGTCGTCTGCCGTCAGGCCATCGTCCCAATCGTGGGAATCGATGTTCCAAAGCACAACCTTCAATCCGCGGCCGAGAAAATATGGCCCGCCATCGGGCTGACGCTGGCCGTAGGGTGGACGAAACGCCGGAACATAGGAATCCGGCAGCGTGTTGTGAATAAGCTTTGAGCTCGAAGCGACCGAGGCCTGCCACTGCGGCCATAGGGCATGGGATTTGTGCACCCACCCATGAGATCCGACGCACATTCCGGAATAGAGCGTTTTCATCGCTTCGGCAGAGGAGTCCCGCAGGCGCGCTTGAAAGGGCTCTCCGATCGCGAAGAATACGGCGTTCACATTGTCGCGGCGAAGCATATCGAGCGTGAGATCCGTATTCTCACCATTTGGCCCCTGCCGCTCCGAACCGCGCGTTGGACCGTCGTCAAACGACAGCAGGAAGTGGCGGTCCTGCATCCCCCAACCGGTCAATTCATTATCGTTGAAGGTCTCGACCTCGCTATTGACGCGAGGGAATAGCGCAGCCAGCCGAAGAAGCTCGTTCAGATATGCCAGATGAAATTGAGTTGCGTCGCCGAACCACGATCTGTAGCGCGGTTGAATACTGGTCCCGGAGAACGTCTCCGCCTCGTGCCGCAAACCGTCGAATTCGGGATCTATCGGACAGAATGCTTCACGGGCAATGCAGCCTTTGGCGGCCAGAAGATAATTCCGGGTCAGTATCTTCCACAGGTGAAGCCGCACATGCTGGATCGCGGCGAGGTCAACGGCATCGACGCCCAGCCGAACTTTCAAGGCGTTATCGCTCAGCGTCTCGCTGTCGGCAAGCGCGTGGGCAAAAACCAGAATCTCGGCGCGCGAGGCGCGATCGAACTCTGCCGCAGAATTGACAGGGTCCGGCCACAGGGCTCGACGGGGAATAGCCACGCCGGGCGGGGTTCCGCCGAATGTCGTTGCGGGTGCGGCGCCAACAAACAGGGCAATCAACGCAAAACGCCGAACCCAAATCGAAGTCACAAGAAATCTCGCTGTGGTGCGCCCTATTGGAGGCAGAGACATCACCGAATATGTAGTCTCGCACCGGGTCCGGCATAAGGAGCGACGTGACCCGGTTCACGCCAAGTTGTCAGGTTGCCCGACCTCGCTAGCGATGGCGCGGTCGCAACTCAGACGGCCGCGGATGCGACGTTTGCCCTGGGAATGAACAGTCCCGTCACGAATTGGCGCCCGGGGATTTCAACAAACCGATAGCTTAGATAGGACAGCAGCCATATCACCGGAAAGCAAGCCAGCACGCAAAGCGCATACGCCGTCACTGTGCCTCCAAAGTGCCTCGATGAACGCTCGGCGAAAGTTATAAACAGCGGGTGGATCAGATAAATCGAATAGGAAATCACTCCGAGGTGATAGGCGAGCTTGTTGCCGAACAAGAATTGCGCAGCACGACCGTCACGCGACAGAACAGCGACAAATGGAATGAACAACAGATAGACAAGCAGATCATCGGCGATGAAGACCGCCGCAGCAACGATCGAAACCAGGATGACGACGACCAGAACGTCCTGAGCGTTGGCTGAAAGCCGGTCCAGATATCCTGCGAACCGAAATGTCGCCAGTCCGAGGGTGAACCCTGCGATGGCGCGCAGCAACGGCAGGAACGAGGTGACCTGGACGACATCCAGAGGACCGCTTGAGCCATTGCCGCTGACGCTGATCAGATAAATACCAAGAAAAGACAAGGCGACGCAGATAGCCCACCAGGGGATGCCTCTTTGCAAAGTATATTTCATCAAGACCGGTAGCGCGAAGTAAGAACCTAGTTCCGCACTCGAGGCCCACGACACGCCGATGAGCGGATAGATGTGGAGCCCCCAGCCAACCAGCATCAGGAGATTGCCGATGGCATCCCAGCCATCGAAGCGGGCAAAGGTCTCATCACCCGTCAAACCCGCCGCCATCTTCAACGCATAGAGAGCACCTGTCGCAAGGTAGGCCGGGTAAAGCCGCGCAATCCGCTTGATGAGAAACGTTTTGTAGTTTTCCCAAGGCGCTGAAACAAAAGCGTCCTTGTAAACATAACCCATCACAAATCCACTCAACATGAAAAACATGTCGACTGGCAGATAGCCGTGTGGAACGCTCCAGACGATAGCACCGCTGCTTGGGTCGAGATGAAATTTTCCGAAATGGTAGACCACGATGATGACCGCGGCGACACCTCGAACCCCCGTCAACGATCGAATATCCGCCGCCATGATAGCCCCTCGGGTCCCCTCACCCGGATTCTGCGGGCAAAAATACCCGCGTCTCACTCAACTGCAAACATCCGACCAAAGGAGCGGTGCATCAAGCCCAGATATCGCGCAATCACTCGATCGCCCGATCAAAGCGAGCGAGCCTCCCGCAGCGAGACCATCAGCGGCCGGTCTCTCGATCTGCGCAACATGAGTGGTCAGCTCTGTCTATTTTTTAGTCGTCCGCTGTCGACAGTTTCGTCTTGCGGCAAGGATTGACCCCGTGTGAGCCTCCGCCAAAATGGGGTTCCGTCGACCCAAAGCCGTTGTTTTCCTGCGGAAAAGTGTCGACGTTTCCGCTTGGTGGGTCAGGCCGGCAGAAGGCCAGTAGAAAGATCGTGTGAGTCATGCTGAAGAAATTTGCAGTGAGTATCGTTTTGGCTTGTTGCCTGAGCGCAGCGGCGGTCGCACAAGAGCCGAAAATGGGTGGCGTCATCAATGCGGTGATCCAGCCCGAACCGCCCGGCCTGAACCTCGCGATGATCCAGAACGGTCCGACCCAGATGGTTTCGGGCAATATTTTTGAGGGCTTGCTGCGTTACAGCCCAAAACTGGAGCCGCTACCCGAGCTCGCCGAGAGCTGGACCATCAGCGACGACGCCAAGATCTACACCTTCAAGCTCAAACCCGGCGTCACCTGGCACGATGGCAAGCCGTTCACCTCGGCCGATGTGCTGTTCTCGATCGACATGCTCAAGCAGACCCATGCACGCGCGCGGGGCAATCTGACACAGCTCGACAAGGTGGAGGCGCCCGACGATCTTACCGTCGTATTCACGCTGAAACAGCCGTTCGGACCATTCATCGGTATCTTCGAGGTGGCCTCGCTGCCGATCATGCCGAAGCATCTGTACGAAGGCACCGACTACAAGACCAATCCCTACAACAACGCGCCGATCGGCACCGGCCCGTTCATGTTCAAGGAATGGCAGAAGGGCTCCTTCATTCATCTCGTCAAGAATCCGAATTACCACGAGAAGGGTAAGCCCTACATCGACGAGATCTACTGGCAGATCATCCCGGACGCGGCGGCGCGTTCGGTCGCGTTCGAAACCGGCAAGGTCGACGTGCTGCCGGGCGGCTCGGTCGAAAACTTCGACGTGCCGCGCCTGAGCAAATTGAAGGACACCTGCGTCACCGGCGCCGGCTGGGAGTTCTTCAGTCCGCTGGCCTGGATGTGGTTGAACAATCGTTCGGGCCCGACCTCGAACAAGAAAATCCGGCAGGCGATCATGTACGCGATCGACCGCGACTTCGCCAAGGACGTGATCTGGAACGGCCTCGGCAAGGTAGCGACCGGCCCGTCGGCTTCGACCATCAAGTTCTACACTGACGATGTGCCGAAATATCCCTTCGATCCTGCAAAGGCCAAGGCCCTGCTCAAGGAAGCCGGCTACAACGGCGAGAAGATTCGCCTGATGCCACTGCCCTATGGCGAAACCTGGCAGCGCTGGGGCGAAGCCGTGAAGCAGAATCTGATGGACGTCGGCTTGAACATCGAGACCGTCGCCACCGACGTGCCCGGCTCGAACCAGAAGATCGGCGACTGGGATTACGATATCGCCTTCAGCTATCTCTATCAGTACGGCGATCCCGCGCTCGGCGTAGCGCGCAATTATATCTCGAGCCAGATCGCCAAGGGCCAAGTGTTCAACAATGTCGAGGGCTATTCCAATCCCGACGTGGACAAACTGTTCGCCGAAGGCGCCAACGCCACGCCGGATTCCAAGCGCAAGGAAATCTACGAAAAGGTGCAGAAGATCCTGGTCGAGGACGTTCCGGTGGCATGGTTGCTCGAATTGCAGTTTCCTACCATCACCCACTGCAAGATCAAGAACCTCATTACGACGGCGATCGGCGTCAATGACGGCTTCCGCGACGCGTGGATCGACAAGTGATATCTCCGGTCTGCCGCCAAGCGCTGCCGCATCATCATGGTCTTGTCGTAACGCGGTAGTGATAGGCGCCTGATGCTGTCGTTTGTTGCCCAGCGGATCGTGAAAGGCGTCATCGTCCTGCTCGCGATCATTGTGCTGAACTTTTTCCTGATCCGGCTCGCACCGGGCGATCCGGCCGTGGTGATGGCAGGCGAAGCCGGCGCGTCGGATCAGGTATTCGTCAACCAGCTCCGTGAAAAATTCGGCCTCAACAAGCCGTTGCCGGAACAGCTCCTCATCTATGTCAAAGGCATTCTCAGTCTCGATCTCGGCTTTTCGTTCCGCCAGCAGATGCCGGTTTCGAAGCTGATCATGGAGCGGCTGCCGGCGACGTTGTTGCTGACGATGACCGCGTTCGCCATCTCGCTCGTGCTCGGCGTTTTCTTTGGCACGCTGGCGGCGCGCTTTGCCGGAACCTGGGCGGATACGGTCATCACCATAGTAGCGCTGGTGTTTTACGCCACGCCGCTGTTCTGGATCGCGCTGATCGCGATCCTTTTGTTTTCTGTTCAACTGGATTGGCTGCCGAGCTTTGGCTACGAAACGGTTGGCGCAAATTACACCGGCTTTGCCCATATCCTGGATGTCGGCGCACATCTGATCATGCCGGCAATGACCATCGGCCTGTTTTTCATGGCGACTTACACCCGCATGACCCGCGCCTCGATGCTCGAAGTGAAGCGGCTCGATTTCATCAAGACTGCCCGCGCCAAGGGACTTGGCGACAACGTCATCCAGCGCCGTCACGTGCTGCGCAACGCGTTGCTCCCGGTGGTGACTTTGGCTGGCCTGCATACGGGGACACTGATCGGCGGCGCCGTGCTCACCGAAACCGTATTCGCCTGGCCGGGCATCGGCCGGCTGATGTATGAGGCGCTGCTGCAGCGTGACTACAATCTGCTGCTGGGCGTTTTCGTGGTCTGCTCGGCGATGGTGCTGATCTTCAATCTGGTCACCGATCTGGTCTACCGTATCGTGGACCCGCGCATCGAATTCGCGGCATGAGACAGTTCGCCAAACAGATGCTGCGCAATCCGAGCGGGCTGATCGGCTGCGTCATCCTCGTGATCGCCGTCGTCATCGCGGTGTTCGGACCACTGATATTTCCGAATTCGCCATGGCGCATGGTGCAGCGGCCGTTCCTGCCGCCATTTACATTATCAACCGTGCCGCTTGGCACCGACGCGCTAGGACGCGACGTCTTTGCCGGCATCATCTTCGGCGCGCGCGTCTCCTTGCTGGTCGGTCTCGTCTCGACGCTGGCGGCGCTCGCGGTCGGCGTACCGCTCGGCGCCATCGCCGGCTATTTCGGCGGCCGCATCGACGACGCGCTGATGCGCTTTACGGAATTCTTCCAGACCATCCCGAGCTTCGCGCTCGCCATCGTGCTGGTCGCTATCCTGCAGCCATCGATCTATTCGATCGTCGCCTCCATTGCGATCGTGAGCTGGCCGCCGGTCGCGCGGCTAGTGCGAGGCGAGGTTCTGTCGTTGCGCACCCGTGAATATGTCCAGGCTGCCATCGTCACCGGCCAGACCAACGGATGGATCATCTGGCGCGAGATCCTGCCTAACGCGCTGTCGCCGGTGATCGTGCTGGCGTCGCTGATGGTGGCGACCGCGATCTTGCTGGAATCCTCGCTGTCATTCCTCGGTCTCGGCGACCCCAACCTGATTTCGTGGGGCTACATGGTCGGCGCTGGCCGCACGGTGATCCGGCAGGCCTGGTGGATCACGGTATTTCCCGGCATCGCCATCCTGATCTCCGTGCTTGGCCTCAATCTGATCGGCGAAGGTCTCAACGACGCGCTCAATCCGCGGCTGGCAAGGGATGGGCGCTGAACATGCCCACTGCATCAGCCGTGACCATCAAAGACCTGAGAATCGCGCTGCCGCCCGGCGGCGAGCGGCCTTACGCCGTTGATGGCGTTTCATTCGACCTCGTGGCGGGCGAGATCGTCTGCGTGGTCGGCGAATCCGGTTCGGGCAAGTCGATGTGCGCGCACGCCTTGATGGGGCTGCTGCCAAGCAGCGTCGTCAGCGAAAGCGGCGAGATCGCATTCGAAGGAAAGAACCTGACGTCACTCGACGAGGACGGCTGGCGCGATCTGCGCGGGCGCCGCATCGCCATGGTGTTTCAGGAACCGATGACGGCGCTCAATCCCTTGATGCGGATCGGCGACCAGATCATGGAAATGTTCGAGGCCCATGGGTTGTTGTCGCCGGGCGAACGCAGGCAGAAAGCCCTGGCGCTTGCGAGCGAGGTCGGCCTTCCCGATCCCGCGCGAATCGTGCGCGCTTATCCGCATCAACTATCCGGCGGACAGCGTCAGCGTGCCATGATCGCGATGGCGCTGGCGCTGGAGCCGGCGGTCCTGGTCGCGGACGAGCCGACCACCGCACTCGACGTCACCACGCAAGCGCAAATTCTCAAGCTGATCCGCGACCTGCAGCGCAGCCGCAACATGGCGGTCATGTTCATCACCCATGATTTCGGTGTGGTCGCCGATATCGCCGATCGCGTCGTGGTGCTGCGGCACGGCCAGGTCGTCGAGCAAGGCAGCGCGGAAGCGGTGCTGCAGCGCCCGCAGCATCCCTATACCAAAGCCCTGCTGTCAGCAGTGCCGTCGATCACGCCGCCGCAGCGAGTGCCGCAGACCAACCGCAACAGGGCGGTCGACGTGATCGGCCTCGACAAAACCTATGTGACACCGGGCGGCTGGTTCAAGCCTGATCGCACAGTGCAGGCCGCGAACGGCGTGAATTTCTCGATTCTTCACGGCGAGACGCTGGGTCTGGTCGGCGAATCCGGTTCCGGCAAATCATCGGTGGCGCGTCTGGTGATGCGGCTGATCGATGCCGATCGCGGCACCATCCGGATCGGCGATGTCGATCTGACGCAGCTTGAGGGCAAAGCGCTGCGTGACCAGCGCCGCCGTATCCAGATGATTTTCCAGGATCCGTTTGCCTCGCTCAATCCACGCCGCAAGGTCGGACAAATCATCAGTGACGGACCGATCGCACATGGCACCGACCCCAAATTGGCCCAATCCCGCGCCCGCGATCTCCTGGGGCTGGTCGGTTTAGATGCGGGCGCGATGGAGCGCTATCCGCACGAATTCTCCGGCGGCCAGCGGCAGCGCATCGGAATCGCGCGCGCGCTGGCGCTCGACCCGGAAATCATTGTTGCCGACGAAGCCGTCTCCGCACTCGACGTCTCCGTACAGGCACAGGTGCTGAATCTGCTGGAAGACCTGAAGGCCCGGCTTGGGCTCTCGATGCTGTTCATCACCCACGATCTGCGCGTTGCGGCCCAGATATGCGACCGCATCGCGGTGATGCAGCGCGGCGTGATCGTTGAGCTGAAGGCGACGGCGGCATTGTTCGCGGCACCGGAGCATCCCTATACCCAGGAGTTGCTTGCAGCCGTGCCCGGTCAAAAAAAGCCTGGCTTCGCTGTCGGCGTGAACGATCGAATGGCCGTTGCCGTCGTCGAAACCAACGCGAGCCGGCAATAAGTACTAAAGCGATTGCTCCTTGATCGACATCGGTGAGGCGCACGGCTCTCGCATGATAAATGCCGGGTTAACATCACCGCTCAAATTGAATCCCGATACCAACGGTCTTTTCCAATCTTTCCGCTAGCATTTTCCCGAAAACGCGGTGGAGAAGCGGCGCTACCACGCACGCCTCGCAATCCGCCGCGAACGGGGAAACGGGGACGTGGTCGAGATTACTGATACAGCGGTGGTTCGTCGCGCATCTGTAAAAGATGCTGTCGGCAAGCGTCCGCAGGCGGAGGCAGCTTCGCCTGTCGGAGATGCGTTCGCGCCGCTCACGGCCGTGGCGGTGAGCCAATGGCGGGAGCTCACCGAGCGCGCCATCGAGCCGAACGGCTATTATCTGCCCGGCTGGGAATTAGCCGTGAACGCCTTCGCCACCGGCCGAACCGGCGTTTCGGCACTGAGCGCGTGGAGCGACGTTTTGTTGGCGCCAGATGGCGCAGCGCGCCTGATCGGCTTGATGCCGGCAATTTCGTTGTGGCGCGCTTACAGGATTCCCCTGCCCGCTTTGGTGAGCGCCCATCCCTACGGCACGCTCTGCACGCCGCTACTCGATCGCGACACGGCAAAAGACGCCGTGGCAGAATTGATGCGGCAGGCGCGGAAAGCCGGCGCCCATGCGCTGGTCCTGCGCGATGCATCGTTCGATGGCGCCGCCATGAGAGCTTTCACGGAAGTACTGCGGCAGAGCGGCATGCGCCCGCTTGTGCTGCAATCTCACCAGCGCGCCTGTCTTGACGCCACACGCGATGCCGAGGAATTGCTGCGTGATGCGCTGGGACCCAAAAAACTCAAGGAATTGCGCCGCCAGCGCCATCGCCTCACTGAGCACGGCGCCGTTCGTTTCGATGTGGCGCGCACGCCTGAAGACGTCGCCGCTGCGATCGAAATATTCCTGACGCTGGAAGCCAGTGGGTGGAAAGGCAAGCGCGGCACCGCGTTGCTGCAGGATGATGGCGACGTTAGCTTCATCCGGCGCGCAACGATCGCGCTTGCCGCCACAGGCCAATGCGAGATCGTGACGCTGCGTGCCGGAGATACGCCGATCGCCGCGGCGATCGTGCTTCGGCATCAGGATCGTGCGTTTTACTTCAAGCTCGGCGTCGACAAACGCTTTGCGAAATTCTCGCCCGGGGTGCAACTGACGCTCGATCTGACCCGACACCTCTGCGCCGATCCCACGATCGCAACGGCCGATTCCACCGCGAGCCCCGATCATCCCATGATCAATCCGATCTGGCGCGGGCGCTTGGCGATCGGCGATGTGCTGATTCCGTTGCGACCAAACGATCCCGTGGTACCGCTGATCCACACGGCGCTCATCTCACGCCAGCTTGTTCTGGATCTTGCGCGCCGCGGCGTTCGATTCATCCGCGCATGGCGGCACAAGCGTTCAGGTGCGGCGGCTTTCGGTTCAACGCCCGAGCCGCATCACTGAGAAAATGCTCGAGCTCCGCGCGATCTCTATTATCCCGTCTTCCTCTTGCGCGCGATACTTTGCTGGACATGACGCTTGAGGACGTCGCCAATGCGCGACTGATATCCAGCGCCGGTCCGCTTGAACCATCGCAGCACGTCGGCATCTATTCGTAGCGAGACAAGTTGCTTCGGATCGTCGGATTTCGGACGCCCGCGCCGAACGAGCTTGCCGCCACGACGCTGGTCCGCGGATGCAAACCATTCCGCAGTCAATTCGGGAATCTCGTCATATTCGTGTGGCTGCACGATATGGCGGTCAACCTTCTTCAAATCGCTTCCCAAAACGCGCTGTTTCGCGGCATTTGCTTTCCTGATCGAAATGACGTGCCGAGCATTCCCGCGCGGTGTCCAAACGACGATCACCATGCGACCGCGAAGATGGCCGACCGTGAGCATACGCGGTTCGCCATAGTCCCGGCAGTCGTCGGGGAAATCCAGCGTATCGCCGCGAAAAATCTCCGTAGCATCTTCGAAATCTAGCCCCCGCTCCGCAAGCGTAACAGCACGCTTGACCGGTTCCGAACGTGAGCTTCATCGAATTATTGTAGCTACAAATAAGAATAATCAAGGCCGCGCGATACGGGTTGGTCTGCTACTCCGCTGCTTGCGCGTTCACTTCCGCCGATACTTGCCGGATAGCACGGGCGAGCTGGTCGGCCGGCTGCGCGCCGGACACCGCGTATTTCTGCGCGAACACGAAGGTCGGCACGCCGGAGATGCCCTTGTCGGAGGCTTCCTTCGCTTGCGCCGAAATCAGCTCGACGTCTTCATCGGTCGCCAGGCGCCGGCGCACATCGTCGGCATCGAGCCCGCAATCGGCGGCCGCCTGCACCAGCACGTTGATATCGGTGAGATCGCCGCCGTCCCGGAAATACAGTTCCATCAGTCGCTGTTTCATCTCGGCGGATTTGCCTTGCGCTTCGGCCCAATGAATCAGGCGATGGCAATCGATGGTGTTAGGCTGGCGTTTGACCAGATCGGGCCGGTAAATAAGGCCCTCTTCGCCCGCAGCGGTAACAACACGTCCGGCGATGCCCTTATAGGCTTCGGGCGAGCCGAATTTCGCGGTGAGATATTCGTCGCGGCTGATGCCTTCGCGCGGCACCCACGAATTGAGAAAGAACGGCCGCCAGTGGATCTCGACCGGCACATCCGGCGCCAGCGCCAGCGCGTTCTCGATCCGGCGCTTGCCGATATAGCACCACGGACACACCACGTCGGAGACGATGTCGATCTTAAGCGGTATTAGGCTGCTCATCGGGTTGTCCTCCGTGGGTCGGCCCCAGAGATAAGCCGCAATCCAGGCCCGGACAAGAGAACTATGTGAGATTGGCCGCCATCGCCCGCATCCGCTCGGCGGTCAGATCGTCAGCCGGAAAGAACGTCTCCAGCGCCAGCTCCGACAGCGTGATATCGACCGGCGTGCCGAAAATCATCGTCGTGGAGAAAAAGCTCAGCACATCGCCGCCGAGCCGCATCTTGAAGGGGATCGCGACGTTGTCAGCCGGCAGCGGCGCCGAACGCGCCGGAATCGGAAAGGCCTTGAGGTCGTGATAGAGTTTTATCAGTTCGGGATCGGCGGTGGCCTCGCACTGGCGATGCAGCCGCTCCAGGAGATGCCCGCACCATTCAGCAAGATTGACAGTGCGCGCCGCCAGCGCCTCGGGATGAAAACTGAGCCGCAGCACATTGAAGGGCTGGCCGAGCAGGCGCGTCGGGATGCCCTCGAGCAGCGGCATCACCATGCGGTTGGCCGAGACCAGATTCCAGTGCCGGTCGACCGCCAGCGCCGGATTGGGTTCATGCGCCCTGAGCACAAGGTCGATCGCGGCCCGCGCCGATTTCAGCGCGGGGTCGTCGAGCGATCGCTGCGGAAAAGCCGGCGCGAAACCCGCCGCCACCAGGAGGACATTGCGTTCGCGTAACGGCACGTCGAGCCGCTCGGCAAGCTTCAGCACCATGTCGCGTGACGGCGCCGAGCGGCCGGTTTCCACGAAGCTCAGATGCCGCGCGGAAATCTCGGCGTCACCGGCGAGATCGAGCTGGCTGAGATGGCGGCGCTGCCGCCATTCGCGCAAGTGATCGCCGATATGGGCAGGCTGGGCTCGGTCGGCGCGTGCTGTTGCGGAGGGTGCGGTCATGGTGACAAACGTATCACGCGAATTTCACGCGTTCCATTACGTCCGAAGTAATCGAAATCGCTATCCGGCCAGGTCATCTTTGCAGCACAGGAGATGACCCAAGCGCACGCCTTCCCGATCCAGCACCGCACCCTCAGCCACCGGCATGATCCCGTGGCTGCTCAATCTGGCGACCCGGATGCTGGCGCGTTCGCTCAACATGCCGGAACCAGTGGTGCACAACACCGGCGTTCTCGTGTTCGCGCATGTGCAGGCCGTCGAGAACAGCGTCGGCAGGACACTCTGCCCGATCCGGCTGCTGCGTCAGCTCCAGAGTTGGTGGCGCCGGTCGGCGCGCTGAAGGCAAACTATCGGGCAGCGCGGGAGCGGCGGCACGCTGACGACCTAGGCCGAGGCTTGCTGGTCCCAAGCAACAGCCGTCGCGGAAGTCCTGGGTCTGGCAAACGTTCTGGGTTTCGCCGCGGCCGATGCCTTTCCGGCAACCTTGGATCGGCTGTGCCCGTTCAGCAGCTTGCCGTTCGCTTTCGCGCTACCAGACTTGCCGTTCAGCTTCTCCAGCTTCTTTCTGGCCTTCGCCGCCTGCTTTTCAGCTTCTTTCAAAGCCTTCTTCTCGGCTTTGGCTTTCAGGCGCAGCTTCTCAGCCCTCGCCTCGGCGCGCTTCTTCTTGCGCTTCTTTTCGCAGGCGTCGCATTTGCAACCGATCGGCTTCAGATAGGCCTTGAAGTAATCGGTGCCGTAATCGTAGTTGATCTCTTCGCCGGGTTCGATGTTCTTGATGGCGCGGATCACCACCTTGCGCTTGCGCGCACTGACGTCGGATTCCGCGTTCGGCTTGCAGGCGTGATTGATGTAACGCGCGATGTTCTTGCGAACCGAACCGTCGATGGTCCAGCGGCCGTTGAGCTCGAACAGATATTTGTTCTCGATCGCGTCGTCTTTCTTCTTTCTGGAATCCAGCAGTGGACCAAAATAGCGGACGATTTTGGCGCCCTTCTTGATCGGCTTGGTAGCGAAGAGGCCAAGTCCGGTGCGGGAACGGCCGACGCGATAAGGCTTATTCGGAGAAATGGCAGGCATGATCGACTGAAACTGACGCTAGTGAAGACAGGAATGGCGAAGCTGGTGTTCTAAAACGATTCCGGGCCGATGTCAGTCCTTTCCCGCATCTGCACTGAACCGTCCCCAGATTGCGTGGATCGGACGAATATCGAATATGACGAATATCGAGTATAAAGGGTTCCCCTCACGACGGACGACGCCTGACGAGCGCTTCATGATCCCGGCGACCGGCCGATCGTGGATTTGAGCATGGCATCCAGCAAGGTTTCGGCATCGGTGCCTTTCGGAAGCCGACGAAGGATGTCGGACAGCCGGTCATCGAGCAGTAGCATGGTGAAGCCGTGGACCAGCGACCACGCCCGCGCGATCGCGGCGGCCTGATCGAGTGATAGAGCTTCCTCTTCGATATGTTCGTGACGGCTGGCGCCAATGGCGCCGGCCAGCCCTGCGAAAGAGGCACTGGCGGCCTCATGCAGCGACGGCCGCGACATATCGAGACGCTCGGTACGGAACATCAGCCCATACATGCCGGGATGCGCCTGCGCATAGGCGACATAGGCTTTGGCCCGGGCCACTGCCTTCTCGATTGGCAACGTGCCCTCGGCACTGGCAACCGCCATCGCCGCGTTGAATTGCCGAAACCCGATTGCCGCGAGCTCGCTGACCAGACCCGTGAGGTCACCGAAATGATGGGTCGGCGCTGCATGCGACACACCGGCCTCGCGCGCCACCGCGCGCAGCGTCAGCCCGGCCAGGCCATCGCGCTCCAGCACGGTTTCCGCCGCCTTCAGCAAAGCCTCGTGTAGCGCGCCGTGATGGTACGGCGCTTCGCCGGTTGATCTGCTGCCCCGTCGCGCAGCAGGTTTCTTTTCCGCCACTGCTTTCGCGGCCTCGCGGGTTTTCACAGGGCGGCGGCGGCCACGATTGTCTTTGGGTTTCTTCGTCATGCGGTCCTTATATATTGCGATTTTTACACTGTAAAGATTTCGCTTGACGATCATCGCCGCCTCGCATATTCCATATCTTTACGATGTAAAGATAAAGCAAGGGAGCGATCGATGCAGCAGGACATGGTGACCGAAATGGCCCGGACCAATCTGGCGCCGATTCCAATGGAATGCGACGCGCCGTATCTCAAGATACAGGGTGAGTTGCCGCGCGAGCTCAATGGCACGCTCTATCGCAACGGCCCCAATCCGCAATTCGAGGCGCCCGGCGCGCACTGGTTCGTCGGCGACGGCATGCTGCACGCCTTCCATCTTGAAAATGGCCGCGCCAGTTATCGCAACCGCTGGGTCCGCACCCCGAAATGGCAGGCCGAACACGACGCCGGCCGCGCGCTGTTCGGCGGCTTCGGCCGCAAACTGCCGGATGCGCCGACCTCGATCACCCAGGATGGCGGCATCGCCAACACCAACATCGTCTTTCACGGCGGACGCCTGCTCGCGCTGGAGGAAGGCCATATGCCGACCGAGATCGAGCCCGGCACGCTCGCGACGCGCGGCTATTGCGACTACGGCGGCGGCATCGCCGGACCGTTCACCGCGCATCCCAAAATCAATCCGGTCACCGGCGAGATGATGTTCTTCGGCTATAACGCCGGCGGACCGTTCAGCCCGAGCTCTCCTTCGGATCCGTCAATGCGTCCGGCGTAGTGACACGCTTCGATCGCTTTGAAGCACCCTATGCCAGCATGGTGCACGATTTCATCGTCACCGAACATCATCTGCTGTTTCCGATCCTCCCGATCACCGGCAGCATGGAACGCGCGATGAAAGGCAAGCCGCCTTACGCCTGGGAACCGGACAAGGGCGCCTATGTCGGCGTCATGAAGCGCAACGGTTCCGCAAGCGACATCGCCTGGTTTCGCGGCGAGAGCTGTTACGTCTTCCACGTCATGAACGCGTGGGAGGAAGGCGAGCGCATTGTCGCCGACGTCATGCAGTTCGAGGAGGCGCCGTTGTTCACCCACCCCGATGGTTCGCCGACCGACCCGAAAAAATCGCGTGCCCGGCTCTGTCGCTGGACCTTCGATCTCGCAGGAAATACCGACCGCTTCACGCAAATTTATCTGGACGACATGACCGGCGAATTCCCGCGCATCGACGAGCGCCGCGCCGGTCTTGTGAGCCGCCACGGCTGGTACGCCTGCGCCAATCCGGATTTGCCGATGTTCGGCGCGCTGTCGGGCGTGGTGCATGTCGACGGCCAGGGATCGCGCGTTGGCCAATATCTGCTGCCGGCCGGCGACACCATCTCCGAGCCGGTATTTGTCGCCCGCGGCAACGATGCCGCCGAGGGCGACGGCTGGCTGCTGGCCGCGGTCTGGCGCGCACGCGAAAACCGTAGCGATCTTGCGGTATTCAACGCCACCGACGTCGAAGCCGGCCCCGTGGCGCTGGTGCAATTGGGGCACCGGGTGCCCGACGGTTTTCACGGTAATTGGGTGGGTGGGTGAGCGGACTTCAGCCTCAACCGCCATTCCGGGGCGACGCGGCGCCTCGGACCCGGAATCCCGAGATGATCAGCTCGAGATTCCGGATTCGCGCTGGCGCGCGCCCCGGAATGACGGCTGACCTGTCATTTTTACACTGTAAAGATTTCGCTTGACGACCCCTCCTTAAGTCTCTAAACAAATCTTTACGATGTAAAGATTGCCCAGCGAGGCTGCCATGATGATTTTCCTGATTCTCGCGCCATTCGGCACTTTTGCGACATTGCAGGCGGCACGCTCACGGGGACGCAGGGCGCCGACGGCAACTCGGCCGAGATCTTCGACGGCACCGCCAACGGCGACGACGTCGCCTGGAAAGTCTCCATCACCAACCCGATGCCGCTGACGCTGGAGTTCACCGGCAAGGTTGCGGGCGACGCTATTTCCGGCGAAATGGGGATCGGCCCGATGGGCAGCTTTCCGTTCAAGGGGACGCGGGCTTAAGCAGGAAGCGCCGGGTATTCAGACGTCATCACCGGGCTTGTCCCGGTGATCCACGTCTTACTTTCTGTTCTTCGGACGCAAAGACGTGGATGGCCGGGTCAAGCCCGGCCATGACGAGAGGGTATTGAGGGTCCCTCACCCCAAATTCAATTCCTTGAAGAAGTCATTGCCCTTGTCGTCGATGATGATGAAGGCCGGGAAATCCTCGACCTCGATGCGCCAGATCGCTTCCATGCCGAGTTCGGGATATTCCACCACCTCGACCTTCCTAATGCAGTGTTCGGCGAGGTTTGCCGCCGCACCGCCGATCGAGCCCAGATAGAATCCGCCGTGCTTCTTGCAGGCCTCGCGCACCGCGACCGCACGGTTGCCCTTGGCTACCATCACCATCGATCCGCCGGCCGCCTGGAATTGATCGACGAAAGAGTCCATCCGCCCCGCGGTGGTCGGCCCGAACGCGCCGGAGGCGTAACCGTCCGGCGTCTTGGCCGGACCGGCGTAGTACACTGGATGATTCCTAAAATAATCCGGCAGCGGTTCGCCCTTCTCCAGCCGCTCACGCAATTTGGCATGCGCGGAATCGCGCGCGACGATCATGGTGCCGGTCAGCGACAGCCGCGTTTTGATCGGATGCTTCGAGAGCGTTGCCAGAATATCCTTCATCGGCCGGTTGAGGTCGATCTTGACGACTTCGCCGCCGAGCGACTGCTCTACCGCCGGCAGATATTGCGCGGGGTTGTGCTCGAGCTCCTCGAGATAGACGCCGTCTTTTGTAATTTTGCCGAGCACCTGGCGGTCCGCCGAACACGATACGCCGAGGCCAATGGGCAGAGAGGCGCCGTGGCGTGGCAAGCGGATCACCCGCACATCATGGCAAAAGTATTTGCCGCCGAACTGCGCGCCGACGCCGAGCGACTGCGTCATCTTCAATATTTCTTGCTCCATCTCGAGATCACGGAAGGCGTTGCCGTCAGCCGAACCATGGGTCGGCAGCGCGTCGAGATAGCGCGCCGACGCCAGCTTCACCGTCTTCATGCAGAGTTCGGCCGAAGTGCCGCCGATCACGATCGCCAGATGATAAGGCGGGCACGCCGCGGTACCGAGAGTCAGCACCTTCTCTTTCAAAAACGCCAGCATGCGGTCGCGGGTCAGCACCGAGGGCGTGGCCTGAAACAGAAAACTCTTGTTGGCGCTGCCGCCGCCCTTGGCCATGAACATGAACTTGTAAGCGTCATCGCCTTCGGCATAGATCTCGCACTGTGCCGGCATGTTGTTGGCCGTGTTCTTTTCCTCATACATCGACAGCGGCGCCACCTGCGAATAGCGCAGGTTACGGCGCAGATAGGCGTCGCGCGCGCCCTCGCTCAATGCCGCCTCGTCGTCGCCATCGGTGAGGACGCGAGAGCCCTTCTTGCCCATGATGATCGCAGTGCCGGTATCCTGGCACATCGGCAGCACGCCGCCGGCGGCGATATTGGCGTTCTTCAGGAAGTCGAACGCGACGAACTTGTCGTTGTCGCTGGCCTCCTTGTCATCAAGGATGTTGCGCAACTGCTGGAGATGCCCCGGCCTCAAGTAATGGTTGATGTCGCCGAACGCGGCCTCCGACAACGCCCGCAGCGCCTCGCGCGACACCACCAGCATGTCCTTGCCCAGGACCTTCTCGACCCGCACCCCGTCGGTCGTGATCTTCTTGTACGGCGTGGTATCCGCGCCGAGTGGAAACAGCGGGGTATGCTTGTAGGGCGGAACGGGCTTTGGATCGGGAAAAGCGGAGGGGGCGTTCATGGGATTGCTCGCGGGTTCAAGAGCCGGAAACGTCCGCTTCGAGACGCCGGCGGTTGAACCGTTCTAAGCATTTTTGGGACAAAAGGAAGGTTCGGGATGCCTTGCCGGCGGCGTAATCGGTATGCGCTGGTGGGGCACGCGATGCTTCATCACTCGTCACCCTCGCGGCCCTGCGCTCCGTGAAACACAGCCGTGACGACAACGCGCTCCTGCGCCTGATCGACCTCTTACACCACGACGTAGGGCAGTCGTGGCACCACCCATTCAAATGTTTCGGGATCGCGGCCAGCATGACCCATGAATGGAAACGAGATCAGCAACTCGGTGCTGCTGAAAAGTCTGTCGATCACGGTCTTCGCAGTGGCAGGGCTATCCTGGGCAATCCAAGCGAAAATATCATCGAGATCGGCGAGCGCCTGATCGTCGAAGAAGAGCTTCATACGGTCTGCTACGAGCCTAGCCGCGCGACGCGCTCACGTGCCTCAGCGTGAGAGACCAGCCTGCGGTTGGGATCAGCCCTGCGGCGGCGCACCTCGGCTACCTGCGCATCGGTCAATCGCATGTCGCGCATGTGCTTGACGTAGTCGAACAGCGCGCCGGCGGCAGCATTCTGCTCGCCTTCCGGCAGTTGTTCGATCTGGCGCAGCGCTTGTTCGAGCAGTTTTGTCATGACGTCAATATAACACAGCCTGAGAGAGGCAAAAAGCCCGCTCTTGCGCTATCCGCTTGCGGACGCTTCAATGGCGCAAAGGGGCATTTTCCAATGATACTGATATCGAAATTTCCTGGAGCGATTGCGCTCGGCGCCGCGCTGGCTTTCCTGGCTGCGCTCAGCACTTCGCCCGCGCACGCCGATCGCTGCGACGATCTTGCGGCCCAGCTCAAAGGCCAGATCGACGGTCTTGGCGTCGGCAAGACTGCGGCTAACGTGATCTATCTGTCGCACCCGCAGGCGAAGGAACTCTCGCTCGGCTGTGCCGGCCGCAGCTACTCCAACCAATTATTCGCCAAGGCCAATAGCCGCAAGCCGACGCCCACTTTTATCAATCTCGTCGCCAGCGGCGCCGCCATCGTCTTTACCCTGCCGAAAGACGACATGCTGAAAGGCGCGACGCGCTGCATCAAGCGGATGGGCCTTTTCCGCGGCGACGACGTCTCGACGCGCTACCGCCGCCTCGACATGCGCTGCACCAGGACGAAAACCGAAGCGTCAATTACGATCTCACGCGGCACCGACCAGTAAGCAAGCGGCTGCGCCGGCTGACGGTATCGCTGCCGATTCCGGGCGAAATCCATCGTTTTTGAGGGATATCGGAGCCTCCTGTTCACCATGCGGGGGGATTCGCCCCGATGGCGCGTGCTTTACGGTCTGGATTCATAAAGCGTTGGTCTCCGCCTCGTCACAGTCCGGCACCTTAAAGCCCAAGGATATGATCGATGAGTGTTTCGAGCATTGCCGCGTCGACCCCGGTGCAACCGGTTGCCACCGTCCAGCCCAAAGCGCCCGACGCAAGCAACGACGGCGATGCCGGCGATGCGGGAGCGGCGCAGCCGACGGTTCAGGCTCCCCTTCCGCCGGGACAGGGAACGCGGATCGATCAGCTCGTCTGAGGCGGCGGCGGGAATTTGAGTCGCTAGGCTCGCTCGGCCACTCTACTCAGCCGTCATCATCCGGCTTGACCGGATGATCCAGTATCCCGGAGCGTTCGAGACTCACATAATCGGCGGTGATTACTGGATGCCCGCGTTCGCGGGTATGACGGGTGTTGGTGGGGCTGCGCCCTGCGCCCTCTCAACCTAGCTCCCCCTCACAACGAGCCTAGGGTACAATCGCCGCAAGTTTGCCGAAAATGGCGCGATCATGGGGCCTTCGCAGGAACGGGCGCCCAGCATGATCGCCAAATGGTTGCTGCAAAGCCTGATCTGGATTGTCGCAATGGGCGCGCTGTTGTTCGTGCCCGCGGGCACGCTGCACTGGCCGGCGGCGTGGGTATTCCTGGGCACGATGGCGCTGATCGGCATATCAACCGGATGGTGGCTGGCCAAAACCGATCCGGCGCTGTTCGCCGAACGCATGCGCCCGATGATGCAGGACGGACAGCCCGCCGCCGACAAGAAATTCATGGTGGTGTTCGGCTTTACCGCCTTGATCTGGCTCATCGTGATCGGCCTCGATGCACGCCTGCACGCGTCCCATTTTCCGGTCGCACTGCAGACGCTGGGACTAGCGATGATCGTGCTGTCCAGCGGCTTCATCATGCGG
Source organism: Bradyrhizobium sp. (assembly GCA_028290305.1). The sequence goes on along the minus strand of JAQGKC010000467.1, from coordinate 4,792 downwards.
GTGATGCGCGAGAATTCGTTCGCCGCACCCGTGGTCAAGGTCCAGGCCGAACGCGGCCAGCGCGTGGTCAGCACGGGTCCCTACGCCTGGGTACGGCACCCAATGTACAGCGGCACCATTCTGCTGTTGGTCGGCGCGGCGCTGCTGCTGGGCTCATGGTGGGGCGCAGCGATGTCACCGCTGTTCGCCGTGCTGTTCGCCATTCGCGCGCGCATAGAGGAACGCGCGCTGATCGCAGGGCTGCCTGGCTATGCTGACTACACCGCGCGGGTGCGCTATCGTCTGGTGCCCGGATTTTGGTGAGGAAGGAGGGACCGATGCCCGATGCAAAGACCTACACCGGCGGCTGCCATTGCGGCATGGTGCGCTTCGAATGCACCACCGATCTTGCTGTCGTGACCGCGTGCAACTGCTCGATCTGCACCAAGAAGGGTCTGCATTTCGCGTTTCTTCCGCCGAAGAGCTTTCAGCTCCGCGCCGGCGAGGACAATTTGCGGGAATATCTGTTCAACAAGCACGCGATCCGGCATCAGCTCTGCAACGACTGCGGCGTCGACGTATTCGCGCGCGGCAGCAAGCCTGACGGCACCGAGGTGGTGGCGCTGAACGTCAGCTGCATCGACGGTATTGAACTGGCGAAGCTTGCAATGACGCCGATCGACGGGCGCAATCGGTAGACTACAAATCCAGCGCCTTGTAATGGCGGAAGATGCCGTCTTCATTGAAGGGGATGCGCCGGTCGCTGGAGAGATAGGCCTTGATGTTAGGCCGCGCAGCAACCCGGTCGTGCAGATCGACCAGGCCAGGAATCTCGCGCTCGAAGGCTTTCATGCGTTTCGGGAATGCGTAGCGCAGCCCTTCGACGATCTGGAACAGCGATAAATCAACATAGGTCATCCTGCGGCCGGTGACATAGGAGCCGCCATTGTTCTCCAACAGCCGTTCGAAATAGCCTGTGTATTTCGGCACCCGATCGCTCCAGAATTCCTCGGTGCGTTTCTTCGCAGGCGCGCGCTGATCCTCGTAATAGAGCGACGGGCCGAGCGGATGATGGGTATCGTGAACTTCCAGCACGAAGTCCGCCACCGTGAGCTGTAATTGATGCACCCACAGCCGGCCGGCTTCCGTCTTCGGCGCCAGACCATGGCGCGACCCGAGATAGAGCAGGATGTTGGCGGTCTGCCCGATCACGAGTTGGCCGGCTTTCAGAAACGGCGGTGCGAACGGCGGCGTGCCGGTGTGCGCCTCCATCATCCCCGTCATCGCGCCCATGCCGCGATCGCGCGCGACATCTGCATAATCGGCCCCGGCATCTTCCAGCGCCAGGCGGACATATTCGCCGCGCCCCTGAATGCCCGGCCAGTAATAGAGTTCATAGCGCATCGACGGCTTCCTTCTTCGGCTTCACGCAAGCGGCCAATTCGTTTGCGTACCACCACATGCTGGTGTTGTGCTGCGCCAAAGGCCAGGGTTATCTGTTTGCCAAACCTGTGAGCCCAGCCCAATTGCCGGAAGCTATAGAGGCCGCTGCCCGATTCGTCCGCGATGACGAGTCATCATTGTCGGGACGTGGTCGGGGATGGCGCGGGTGTGGCGACCTGCGGCATCGCTGCGGCCAAGCGAACCGTGTCGCCTGCTGCCAAAGTTTCCGGAGGATTATCAATAATCCGATCGGACGGCGACAGGCCCGCAAGGACCTCCACGCTGTCACCGAGGTCGCGGCCCAGTCGCACATTCTTGAGGACGACCTTGTCATTGCTGTCGAGGGTAGCGACCTGCGTGCCCTGGTTGCCGGTGACCAGCGCGGTAGACGGAATCTTCACCAAATTCGCGTCGGTCGGAATTTCCAAGTGCACATTGCAGTAGCTCCCGCCGAAGAATTTTCCGGCGGCATTGTCGGCCTGAAGCTCGACCTGCATGCTATGCGAACTTGGATTGATCGCCTTGGAAATATGAGAGAGAGTCGCGTCGAATTGCACACCTGGGTACTGCGGCATTTCGAAGGTCGCTTTCATTCCCGGTGTCAGCCCGGCCGAGAACGATTGCGGTACCTGTACGTAGATGCGGACGCGATGCAGATCGGACACCTCGAATAACGGCTGACCGGAGCCTCCTGAGTTGATCAGCATCCCGATCTCTACATTTCGGGCGGTCACGACGCCATCGAAGGGCGCGGCGAGCTTCTTGAACGATTGCATCGCCTCGAGCTGCCGGACGTTGGCTTCATTGGCGTCGACGACGGCCTCCTTCGCTTTGGCGTCGGCGGCGGTCTGGTCCGCAAGCTGCTGGGCGACGATCTGTTTTTGCAGCAGAATGTTATTACGGTTGGCGGTCAGCGATGCAATTTGCAGATTGGCCCTGACGCTTGCCAGCGTCGCTTTGGCCTGACTGAGCTGCTGATCGAGATCGGGAGCATCGATGGTGGCCAATACTTGTCCAGCCTTCACCGGCGATCCGATGTCGTGATCCCAACTCTCCACGTATCCGTTCACCCGCGCGAAGATCGCCGCTCGGTTGAACGGTTGGATATTGCCTGGCAGCGTCAGCGTTTGGTGCGGGTTACCCGGGATGAATCGAGCGAGGGCGACGGTCGGGATTGCCTGCGTGTTGGTCCAGTCCACCACTTCCTGCTTGCTCTGTGCGCGGTTCATGAAGCCGTAGCCGACCACGACGGCCGCAAGCAAAACCGCGGCAGTAGCGACCGTCAGGAGGCTCCGTCGGCCGGGAGCTTTGATGTCTTCGGAATGCATTTTCATTTGTTCTCCGGTCAATGCGACGGCGTGGCTCCCGCGTCGACCTGACTCGCGGGGGTACGGTGCCGGCCGTGCGCCAGGCTGAAGATTGTAGGCACCAAAAACAGGGTGGCGCAGGTGGCAAAGATCAGCCCGCCGATCACCGCACGCCCCAGCGGGGTGTTCTGTCCAGGTTCGATCGCCATCGGCAACATTCCGATCACCATGGCGAGCGCCGTCATCAGCACAGGGCGAAATCGCGCGGCGCCCGCTTCGAACGCAGCCGCCAGACCATTCGCTCCGGCCGCCATCCGTTCGCGGGCAAAGCTGATCACCAGGATACTGTTGGCCGTCGCCACGCCCATGCACATGATGGCGCCGGTGAGCGCGGGAACGGAAAGCGTTGTGCCGGTCCCGAACAAAGCCCAGACGATGCCGGCCAATGCAGTTGGCAGCGCCATGATGATGACGAACGGATCGATCCATGACTGAAAATTGATGACGATCAACAGGTAGATTAGAACGATCGCTGCGGCGAGACCGACGAAGAGCTGCTGGTAGGCGCTGGTCATCGTGCTCACTTGGCCTCGCAATGCAGCGCTAGCCCCCCTGGGGAGATCTTTTGCGGTGTCGTGGATCACTTTTTGAATGTCCGATGCGAGCGCGCCGAGGTCGCGCCCCTGCGGCGTCGCGAAAATATCGATCACGGGCTGGACATTGTAGTGGGACACGACGGCGTTGCTGTTGGTCCGTTCGATCTTCGCCAGACCGCCGAGCAGCTGGGGATCGGCTGCGGCTGATGTCACCGGAATGTTTTTCAAACCGGTCATGGAGTTGATATCGCGCTGGGGGGTCTGGACCGAGACCGCGTAGGACACGCCGTTGGCTGGGTTTAACCAATATGTCGGGGCCGACTGCGAGCTTCCCGACAAGGTCGTCAGCATGGCGGTGGCGACGTCCTTTTCGGTGAGGCCCACCAGCGACGTGAGCGAGCGGTCGACGTTGACGTCAAGGGTCGGCTGCTGAAACGCCTGCTGGATGCGCGCATCGGCGATGCCCGGGATCTCCCTGATCTTCGCCAACACCAAATTTGCATACTTCCGATCCGCAGCAAGATCTTTACCGGCGATCTGCAGGTCGATCGGCGCCGGCGCTCCGAAGTTCAGAACCTGGCTTACGATATCTGCCGGAAGGAAGGCGAATGTCGTGCCCGGGAATTGCTGGGGCAGCTTGACCCGCATTGTCTTGATGTAGTCATCGGTCGGCGCATGATTGGGCTTAAGGCTGATCAGGATGTCGGCGTCTGCGACGCCGATGGTACCGGAATTGTTGTACGCCATATTGATGCCGCTGACGGTCAGCCCGATATTGCTCACGATGCCGTCGAGTTCATTGGACGGAATGATGCCGTGAATGGCCGTGCCGATCCGATCGGTCAGGCTGGTCGTTTCTTCGATCCGCGTTCCCGTCGGCGCGCGAATATGAAGCTTGATCTGGCCGCCATCCACCGTCGGGAAAAAATCCTGGCCGAGATAAGGCGCAAGGCCGAACGACAGAAGGCTGAAGCACAAAAATCCGGCGATCACCTTGACCCGGTTCCGCAGACAGAGTTGCAGCAAGCCCAGATAATTCTTGCGGACGTTCTCGAAATAGCGCTCGAAGCCGCGCTGGAAGCGTGCGAGCGGATTGCGGCTGGTTTTCGCGTGATGGGCATCATCCGACGAGCCGTGCACACGTTGATTGCGCAGAAGATAGTTTGCCAGCGTCGGCACCAGCGTCTGGGACAGGACATAGGAAGCGGCAAGCGCAAGCATTACCGCCTCGGCGAGTGGCCGAAAAAGGTAACCGGCGACTCCACCAAGCCCGAACATCGGCACAAACGCGATGCAAATGCAGAGCAGCGATACCGTCGCCGGCACAATAATTTGCTGCGCGCCATCGAGAACGGCACGCTCGATCTGCTTGCCTTGCTCAAGATGCGAATTGATGTTTTCGATGGTGACGGTCGCGTCGTCGACCAGAATTCCGACCGCAAGGGCCAGACCACCAAGCGTCATGAC